>CALMVN010000248.1 GCA_937873225.1 uncultured Acetobacteraceae bacterium | reverse complement strand
GTCCAGCACCGAGGCCGCCTCGCCGGCGGCGAACAGCCCGTCGCGCACGGCGGCGAGGTCGCGCGGCTGGCCGCGGCCGACCGACAGGCGGCCGAGCGCGCGGACGATGTCCGGCGCGCCGCGAAGGGCGGTGCGCAGGGCGGCCGCACAGGCGGGCTCGCCGCACAGGAACTGCCACGCGTCCTGCCGCCCGGCGATCGGGTCGAGGGCGGCGAGCGGGGCGGCGACCCAGCCGGCCAGCAACCGGCTGCCGGGTGCGGTGACGGTGCGGCAGACGCTGGCGAACAGGGTGTGCGCGGTGCCGCCGTCGCGGGAGCGGAGCAGCTCCAGGCTCGCGCGGGTCGCCGGGTCGAGCCCGAGCAGGCCGCGCTCGCCCTGCGGGCACGGGCGGGACAGACGTGGCAGGCGGCCGGCCTGGCTGTCGCGCACGTAGTCCAGCACGGCCAGGCCGGCGACCGCCTCCTCGTCGGAGAAGCTGCCGAAGGCGTCCAGGCTGGCGGCGCCGAACGGTTCCGCCAGGCGCGTGCGCGCCTGGTCGGGGGGCGCGGCCGGCGGCTCCGGGCCGCGCAGCGCCTCCATCTCGCCCAGCGCAAGCGTTCGCGGCGCCAGGATCTCGACCGGGTCGAGCCGGCCCAGCAGCTCCGGCAGCGCGGCGTGGCCGGCAACGGACACGGTCTCGAACACCCCGGTGGACACGTCGATCCAGGCGGCGCCGATCCGGGGCGGGGCCGGGCCGCGACGCTCCGGCAGGAGCACCAGGGCCAGCAGCAGGCTGGAGCGGCCGGCGTCGAGCAGCTCGTCCTCGGTCAGGGTGCCGGCGGTCACCAGCCGGACGATGTCGCGCGCCAGAGGGCCCTTCGGCACGCCGGGGCCGGGCCTGCGCGGCGGCTCCATCTGCTCGGCCACCGCCACGCGGTAGCCGCGCCGGATCAGGCGGGCCAGGTAGGACTGCGCCGCCGCCACGGGGACGCCGCACATCGGGATCGGCTTGTTGTCGTGCGTGCCGCGCGCGGTGAGCGAGATGTCGAGCGCGGCCGCGGCGGCCTCGGCGTCGGCGAAGAACAGCTCGAAGAAGTCGCCCATGCGGAAGAACAGCAGGGCGTCGGGCGCGCGCGCCTTGAGCGCGAACCACTGCGCCATCGCCGGCGAGGCGCCGTCCGCGGTCGGTGGGGCAGGAAGGGCGTCGGTCATGTCCGGTCTGTAGAACACACGGCGCCCTTCGCTCCAGCTAGGGAGCGGGCTGGCTCGGCTCCGTCGCGGGCGGCGCGTGGCCGATGACGGCACGCAGCGGGTCGCCGTGGCGCGGCAGGTCGTGCGCGAAGGCGATGGAGTCGAAGCCGGCGCGCTGCATCGCGGCGGCAACGAGGCGCTGCTGCCCGGGTCCGTCCAGCGACTGCCAGATCGCCACCGCCTTGGTGGGAAAGCAGCGGTTGGAGAAGCTGACCACCAGCGGCGCCGCCGGCCGCAGCACGCGCCGGATTTCCCGGAACACCTCGACCGGGCGCTGGAGGTACTGCACCGAGACGCAGATGGTCGCGGCGTCGAACGACCGGTCCGGCAGAGGCAGGGACGGCTGGATGTTGAGGTCCTGCACGAGGCGCTCGTCGAGGCGGGGGTTGGCGGCGAGCTCGTCGGCGTTCATGCCGTGGCCGGTGACGTGGCCATAGCGCAGTTCGGGCGGCAGGTGGCTGACCCAGCTGCTCATCAGGTCCAGCACGCGGCCGCCCGGCGGCAGGTGCTGGCGGTAGAGCGCGGTGACGGCGTCGATCGCCCCGTCGTCGATATGCGTCACCAGCCGCGGCTGGGCATAGAACAGGGCGTCGGGCGAGGGGTCGCGCTTGGCGAAGGCGTGGGCGGGCAGGCCGAGGTGGTTGGACATGAACCGGATCTGGGTGTTGGCCCGGTTGCACCCAAGGCCTGGCGGGACGGGATCACTTCCTGACGTAGACCATGGCGTACTGCGCGACCGGCCTGCCGTGGTCCAGCGGGACGTTGGTCCAGGACCGGCCGTTCGCCGCCAGGGTCATCCTGCCCTCGCCGTGCGGCCTGCCGTTCTCCGCTACCCGGTAGCGCAGCACGCGCGGGCCCTCCGGCCGGACGCTGAGGGTGAGGCCCGGCGAGGCGCCCGGACGGTCGATCGGGAACGGCCTGCCGTCCAGGCGGCCGGTGCTGGTTTCCTTCAGGGACGGGATCTCCCAGCGCAGCCGTCCGCCCCGGCCGATGGAGAAGGCGTAGCCTTTGACGGCGCCGTCGGGCTCCGGCCTGCTGCGGTCGAGCGTCCAGGCGCCGTTCCAGGGGCTGGCGGCGTGGCACGCCGTGGCGGGGCCGGTGCAGGCGAGCAGCAACGTGAACAGTGTTCGCGGTTCGACGCAATGCCGGGCCGTCAGGAGGGTCAAGCCGGGACGGCCATGCCGCGCTGCACCGCCGGGCGGGCGCCGACCGTGTCCAGCCAGGCGGTGGTTGCCGGAAGCTCCCGCGCATCCTCCGGCAGGGCCTGGGCCAGCATCGAGCGGGCGGCGAAGGTCCAGGGATAGGCGGCGATGTCGGCAATGGAGTACGCGTCGCCGGCCAGGAAGGGCGAGGCGGACAGGCGGTCCTCGAGCACGTGCAACAGCCGGCCGCATTCGGTCGAGTAGCGCTCGATCGCCGCCTGGTTGGGCTCCTTCTGCCTGGAAAAGAAGCCGAGCTGGCCCAGCATCGGGCCGAGGCCGCCGACCTGCCAGTAGGTCCAGCTCATCGCCAGGTAGCGTGCCGGGCCGGTCGGGGCGAGCAGGCTGCCGTGCCTGTCGGCGAGATAGGTCAGGATCGCGCCGCTTTCGAACAGGGCGAGCGGGCCGCCTGCCGCGTCGTGGTCGACGATGCCGGGGATCTTGCCGTTGGGAGACACGGCGAGGAATTCCGGCGCCTTCTGCTCGCCATGGCCTATGTCGATCGGCTTGAGGTCGTAGGGCAGGCCGGTCTCCTCCAGCATGACGGAGATCTTGCGGCCGTTCGGCGTCTTCCAGGTGTAGAGGTCGATCATGGCTGGCTCCGTCGCGCGTGTCCGGTGCCGGGAACGGAGGGTCTCCGTCCGCGGGCCGCACCGGGCTCAGAAGCCGAGTATCACGTCGGCGGCCAGGGTGAAGTTTCCGTTCTCGGTCAG
>CALMVN010000247.1:1874-7920 GCA_937873225.1 uncultured Acetobacteraceae bacterium | reverse complement strand
ATGCCCAGATGCTTCATCATGGTGTTCCTGCAAAAGCCGCCGATGCGAGCGTGATCATTGGGCAGATGGCCATACACCTCCGGTCAGGCCCTGGCACGCGGCAACACGCGCGGGCCAGGGACAGGAAGAGGATACCGGTCCACAGGGACGGAGGGCGCCTGGACGGGCGACGCAAGGCTTGCCGGACCTTGCGTCACCGGCAGATACGGAATGGAACGGCGCCGGATACGACCGACAACGAGATCCGGATCCGTAACGAACCGGACGGCTTGATACGCGAGTGTATCAAGACTAATCGACCACACGGGCCCGTTCAAGAAGCAAGTGCCGGCCATGGCGGCGAGCGCACGCGTCGAGGGTGACATCATATGGTCGGCAGGCAGGTCGCCAAGGCCGAGCAGAAGGTGCGCGCAGGGCGCGCCGAAGGTGGCGCTGCACCAGAAGGACAGCGTCGACGGCCGGACTGCCGAACGCAGGAGCCGATCGGTACTGACCGATGGAACAGGGAGGACCGGTCCGGCAGCGCAGGCCGTTGCGGTCGGACCCGACGCGATGGTAGCGGCGGACGGATTTGAACCGCCGACCAAGAGATTATGATTCTCCTGCTCTACCGCTGAGCTACGCCGCCATCGCGTCAGGAGCGGTGGGATACAAAGCCGTGCCATCCAAGTCAACATCGGCCGGAACCGGCGTGACGGCGGGGTGTTCCGCCGGAACAAGCCCCCGAACCACCCGTCAAGGACAGATGCAAAACGACTTCCTGCACTACGTCACCGTCCTGCGCGTCTGGCTGGACTGGGCTCCTGCCCCGCTGGCCTCGACCCTCGTGCTGGTGCTGGCTGGGCTGCTGGCGCTCCTGGCGAGCCGCCTGCTGGTGAACCTGTTCCTCCGCATCCCCGGATCCCGGCGCGCCTTCTTCCGCTCCTTCGCCAAGGAGGTCAGACGGCCGCTGCGCGTGCTGGTGGTGGTGGTCGCGGTCGGCGCGGCACTGCCGGCGGCCGGCCTGTCCTACGACGCGTTCCTGCTGATCGGCCAGGTGCTGCTGTTCATCTTCGTGCTGCTGGTCGGCTGGGCCGCCTCCCTGGCGCTGCGCATCACGGCCGAGCTCTACCTGGAACGCTTCAAGACCGGCGAGGAGGACAACCTGCTGGCGCGCAAGCAGGTCACGCAGATACGCATCCTCAAGCGGGCGGCCGACCTGCTGGTGTTCGTGGTCACGGTCTCGGCGGCGCTGATGACGTTCGCGCCGGTGCGGCAGTACGGCCTCAGCCTGTTCGCCTCCGCCGGCGCCGCCTCGCTGGTGGTCGGCCTCGCCGCCCGCCCGCTGCTCACCAACCTGATCGCCGGCGTGCAGATCGCGATGACCCAGCCGATCCGGATCGAGGACGCGATCATCGTCGAGGGCGAATGGGGCTGGGTCGAGGAGATCACCTCGACTTACGTGGTGGTCCGGCTGTGGGACTGGCGCCGGATGATCCTGCCGATCGCCTACTTCCTGGAGAAGCCGTTCCAGAACTGGACCCACCAGTCGGCATCGCTGATCGGCACCGTGCTGTTCTACCTGGACTATCAGGTTCCGGTGGAGCTGCTCCGCACCAAGCTGGACGAGATCGTGACGCAGACCCCGCTGTGGGACGGCAAGGTGGTCAACCTCCAGGTCAGCGACGTGAAGGAGACCACGGTCGAGATACGCATGCTGGTCAGCGGCCGCAACGCCCCCCAGACCTGGGACCTGCGCTGCTTCGTCCGGGAGAAGATGCTGGCCTTCCTGCAGGAAACCTGCCCGGGCTCGCTGCCCCGGACGCGGCTTCGCCTGGACGAGCCGCAGAACGCGGACGCGCAACGGAACCGCCGGCCCGGGCCGGCCGATGCCGAGCTGGACCGGGCGTCCGGCCGCGCCGTTCAGGCTTCCGCGGACGACAGTTCCGGCTGCGGACGCTGCTCCTCGGGCAGCGGCTGATCCTGCGATGCGGCCGGACCCTCGCCCTGCCGGTCGTCCTGCTCGCCTTCCGCATGATGCCGGCGCTGGTGGTGGTGCGGCTGCTGGTTCGCCTGGCCCTGCTGCGCCGCCTGCGCGATCGCGTTCAGGATGCGGAAATAATGCTCCGCGTGCTGGAAGTAGCCTTCCGCCATCACCCGGTCGCCGGAACTGGTCGCGTCGCGGCCGAGCTGCAGGTACTTCTCGAACAGCTGTTGCGCCGTGCCGCGTATGCGCAGGTCCGGGCCGTTGCTGTCGAACACGTGGTTCCGGTTGAGCGGGATCTGGCCGTTGTGGTGACGGATCGGCGTTCCGCCGCCGCCGCCGCCAGGACGATGGTTCCGGCCGCGCATACGTTTCATGTTCATCGGCTTGTCACAGCACTTTCCTGATCAACGCCCCGGCCCTCCGGGTCCGCTGGAGCGTGTTGCTCCGTTTGCTGCCGATCCCGCCCGATCAGCCCGAACCCGGATTCCTGCCCGCCATCGCCACGATCGAAGCCCGCATCGGCAAGCAAGGGATGCGCGAACGCCCAGGACGGGATACCGGTCTCGAACACCCGACGGGCAGGACGTGGCCGAAGCCACATGGCAGCGCGTTCGTGGTTCCGTCATGTCCGAACAGGGCTCGGTCCATGGACGCCGGACCAGACCCTAGCTTCGGACGGCGCTCGTGCCAAACGTTTTCTGCGCCCCGGAACCGGCCTCCAGCAGCACCGCCCGCACGACCCCGCCAAGGTCGGCACGCGTCCCGGCCCGTTCCAGCCCGATGGCCACCCCGAGTCCCGCGACGTCCTCCGCCTGTCCGGCACCCACCTCCAGCACGCACAAGCCGCCGGGCGCGAGCCGGGAGGCGATGGCAGGCATCATGGTCCGGAAGGCGTCCAGTCCGTCCGGGCCGCCGTCGAGGGCCCTGGCCGGCTCATGGGCCGCCACCTCCGGCATCAGCCCGGACAGGTCTGGGGTCGGGACATAGGGCGGATTGCCGAGGATCACGTCGAAGCCGCCGCGTACCGGCGCCGTCCAGTCGCCGCACAGGAAGGCGCTCCGCGTCGCCAGGCCGTTGGCCAGCGCGTTCGAAGCGGCCAGCCGACAGGCCGACGCCGACAGGTCCACCCCCACGCCCCACGCGTCCGGGTATTCCGACAAGGCCGCAAGCAGCAGGCACCCGGTGCCGGTGCCGAGATCCAGCACCCGCCTCACCGCGCCGCGCTCCGGCCGGGCTTCCAGCAGCGCCTCGACCAGCGTCTCGCTGTCCGCGCGCGGGATCAGGGTGTCCGGCGAGACCGCAAGCTCCAGGGTCCAGAACCCTTGCCGCCCGACGATGAACGCCAGCGGCTCGCGCCGCGCCCGGCGCGCCAGCAGCGGTTCGAAGCCGTCCGCCTCGACCAGCGCGTCCCGTCCGAGCGTCAGCAGCCCGAGCCGGTCCACGCCCAGCGCGTGCGCCAACAGGAGCATCGCGTCCCGCCTCGCTCCCGCGATCCCGGCCTCCTCCAGCACCGTTCCGGCCCGTGCCAGCAACTCCCCTACCCGCACCCGCGTCATGCTGGTCTCCCTCGACCCGAAGCACCCGGCCGCTCGGTCGCACGCAGGAAGGCAGGCCGCATGTTCCGTTCCTTCCCGACATGAGCCTGCAAACCTTCTCCCTCGTCGCGTTCGCCTGCAGCCTCGTCGTCCCGGCCTTCGCCGCCCGGGCGGCTGACTTCGTGGTGCTGGACCAGAAGGCGTCGGAAGAGCTGGACGAGACCACCCGCCTCTACGTCGACGGCGCCCTGGTCGCCACCGTCCGCCTGGACCACACGACCACCGAGGTGCGCATCCCGGTCTCGGTGCCCGACGGAAGCAGGCCGGCCAACCGGTCGCACGACTACGCCCTGTGCGGCGAGATCGCCTTCCGCAACCGCGACGGGAACCGGGAGGTGCACCAGGTCAGCGGACAGGGCGTGCTGGTCGATCCCGCCGGCCGCACCTTCCTGGCGCTCGGCGCGCGCGACTTCACCCAGTTCTACCTGGCCGATCCCACCGATCCGGCCGCCGTGCAGACGCGCTACGGCCGTTCGCCGTTCTGCCAGACGCCGGTGTCCTGAGCCGGCCGGGGCCGGGCGCTATTCCTCCTGCGCCAGCAGCGACGCCTGCTCTTCCGCCGTCAGCGCGTCCACGAACTCGTCAAGCTCCCCCGCCATCACCCGGTCGATCTTGTAGAGCGTCAGGTTGATCCGGTGGTCCGACACCCGCCCCTGCGGGAAGTTGTAGGTGCGTATCCGCTCGGAGCGGTCGCCGGTGCCGACCTGGGCCTTGCGGTCGGCGGCGCGTTCGGAATGCGCCTGCGCCCGCTGCCCCTCGTAGAGCTTGGCCCGCAGGATCTTCATCGCCTTGGCCCGGTTCTTGTGCTGGCTGCGCTCCTCCTGCATCGCCACCACGATGCCGCTCGGCAGGTGGGTGATCCGCACCGCGCTCTCGGTCTTGTTGACGTGCTGGCCGCCGGCCCCCGACGCCCGGTAGACGTCGATGCGCAGGTCGCTCTCGTTGACGACGACGTCCACCTCCTCCGCTTCCGGCAGCACCGCCACCGTCACCGTCGAGGTGTGGATGCGCCCTTGCGACTCGGTGGCCGGCACGCGCTGCACCCGGTGCACCCCGGACTCGTATTTCAGCCGCGCGAACACGCCGCGCCCGTTGACGTTGGCGATGGCGCCGCGCAGGCCGCCCAGCTCGCTCTCGTCGTACTCCAGCAGCTCGAAGCGCCAGCCGTGCAGCTCGGCGAAGCGACGGTACGCGCCGAACAGCTCGGCCGCGAACAGGCCCGCCTCGTCGCCGCCCGCCGCCGGCCGTATCTCCAGGATCGCGCTTCGGCTGTCCGCCTCGTCCTTCGGCAGCAGCGCCAGCCTGATCTCGTGGCGCAGGGCGGGAAGACGCGCCTGCAGCCCGTCGAGCTCCGCCTGTGCCAGCTCGCGCATGTCCGGATCGGCCAGCAGCGCCTCGGCGTCCCGCACCTCGCGCTCGGCCTGGCGCAGCGCCGCGACCCGCTCCACCAGCGGGCCCAGCTCGGAGAACTCGCGCGACGCCTTGTTGAACGCCTCCCCCGACAGGCCGCCGGACAGCATGGCCTGCAGCTCGTCGGATCGTCCGACGATCCGGTCGAGCCTGTCCTCGAACCGCATCAGCCGGGGGTGGCCGCGCCGGCCAGACGGGCGGCCAGGCCGTCGAGCGCCACCTCCTCCTGCGTGCCCTGTCCGAGATGCTTCAGCTGCGCCACGCCGCGCGCCACCTCCTCCTCGCCCAGGATCACCGCGTAGCCGGCGCCGATCCGGTTCGCGCGCTCCATCCGGCGCTTGAGGTTGCCGCGGTAGCCCATCTCGGCGCGCACCCCGGCGCCGCGCAACGCCTGCAGCACCCCGAGCGCGGCCGGCAGCATCGCGTCGCCGACCGGCACCACCGCCACCGGGACCGGCACCGGCGGCGCGCCCTCCAGCAGCATGGACAGCCGCTCGATCCCGGCGGCCCAGCCGACCGCCGGCGTCGGCGGCCCGCCCATGTCGGCCACCAGCCCGTCATAGCGTCCGCCGGCCAGCACCGTGCCCTGGGCGCCCAGCTCCGCGGTCACGAACTCGAAGGCGGTGTGGCTGTAGTAGTCGAGCCCGCGCACGATGCGCGGGTTCTCCCGGAACGGGACGCCGAACCCGTCAAGCGCCGAGCGCAGGCTGTCCCAGAAGGCGCGTGCGTCGGGCGTGAGGTACGCCTCGATGGTCGGCGCCTCGGCCACCAGCGACTGGTCCGTCGGCGACTTGCTGTCGAGAATGCGCAAGGGGTTGCGCTCGAGCCGTGCCTGGCTGTCTTCCGACAACCGATGCCGCTGGTCGGCGAAGTAGCCGATCAGCGCGGTCCGCCAGGCCTGTCGGCTTTCCCCGTCGCCCAGCGTGTTCAGCTCCAGCACGGTCCGTCCGGCTATCCCCAGGGCTGCCAGGATGTCGCGCCCCAGGGCGATGATCTCGGCGTCCGCCAGCGGCTCGCCCGGTCCGATCAGCTCGGCGCCGATCTGGTGGAACTGCCGGTAGCGGCCCTTCTGCGG
>CALMVN010000247.1:0-1774 GCA_937873225.1 uncultured Acetobacteraceae bacterium | reverse complement strand
GCCGGGACGCGCGAAGCCTCCGCCGCCTCCTGCGCCTTCTTCGCGTCCAGCTCCGCCTGGATCACCTCCGCCTTCGCCGTCACCAGCTCAACGATGTGCTCGACCATGGTGTCCGCCGGCATGGTGTGGTCCTGCCTTCCGGCGGAATACACCATGTGCCGTCCCGAGCCGCCGCCGGTGACGCCGATGTCGGTCATCAGCGCCTCGCCCGGCCCGTTCACCACGCAGCCGATGATCGACAGGGTCAGCGGCGTCTCGATGTGCGCCAGCCGCTCCTCCAGCGTCGCCACCGTCCGGATCACGTCGAACCCCTGCCTGGCGCAGGACGGGCAGGAGATGATCTTCACCCCGCGATGGCGGATGCCCATCGACTTCAGGATGTCCCAGCCGACATGGACCTCCTCCTCCGGCTCCGCCGACAGCGACACCCGCATGGTGTCGCCGATCCCGGCCCAGAGCAGGCTGCCGAGCCCGATCGCGCTCTTCACCGTTCCGGCGCGCTTGCCGCCCGCTTCGGTGATGCCGATGTGCAGCGGGTGGTCGCAGGCGTCGGCGAGCTGCTGGTAGGCGGCGACGGCGAGAAACACGTCGGACGCCTTCACGCTGATCTTGAACTCGTGGAAGTCGTGGTCCTGCAGGATCTTGGCGTGCTCCAGCGCGCTCTCGACCAGCGCGTCGGGGTTCGGCTCGCCGTACTTCTCTAGCAGGTGCCGCTCCAGCGAGCCGGCATTGACGCCGATGCGGATCGAGCAGCCGTGCTCGCGCGCCGCGTTCACCACCTCGCGCACCCGCTCCGGCGAGCCGATGTTGCCGGGGTTGATGCGCAGGCAGGCAGCCCCGGCGCGGGCCGCCTCGATCGCGCGCTTGTAGTGGAAATGGATGTCGGCCACGATCGGCACGTTCACCTCGCGCACGATCTCCGCCAGCGCCGCGGTGCTGTCCTCGTCCGGGCAGGACACCCGCACGATGTCCACGCCCGCGATCTCCGACAGCCGGATCTGCGCGATCGTCGCCTGCGCGTCGCTGGTCAGGGTGTTGGTCATGGTCTGCACGCTGATCGGCGCGTCGCCGCCCACCTTCACCCGGCCGACGCTGATCTGGCGGGACTTGCGGCGTTCGATCTGCTGGTATGGACGGTAGCTCATCGCGATCTGCTCCCTCGTGCGCGGGTTCGCCAGGCCCGCGCGATGGCGGCCTGCGCCGTCCGGTTGCCGCACGGGGCGACCACGACGGCGCGCGTGTGCGCTTCCTGCCAGGAACCGGTCCGGTTGAACAGGTCCAGGACGGTGACACCCGATCCGGCGGCTGCGCCGCCTAGTGCGGCGTCACGCTCTTCAGCTGACGTGCATTCAGGTCGTCTGCCGAGTCGTCGGCATTCGCAGGCGTCCTGGCCGCCGGTGCGGTCGCATGCGCCGGCCGTGACGGATGCGCGACAGCGGGATCCGTCGCGGCGGCTGCCGACACGATCGAGCCGTCGCGGATCGCCTGCGCGCTCAACGGAACCGCACGCCTGATCCCGCCGACCCGTCCCAGCGGCGGGGTGACGACGCCGTCCGCGGCAACAATCAGGCCGCCCGCGTTGCCGGTGGTCAGCGTCACCGCGCCGGCGTCTGGCGGCACCGTCCAGGTGTCGCCCGGCTGCAGCACGTGGTCGTAGATCACCTTGCCGCCGACCTGGCGCACCTGCACCCAGCTGGTCGCCAGCGCCTTCAGCGTGACCTGTCCGGGAACGGCGGACGGCGCCACGGCCGGCGGCGCGACGGGCGACGTGCCC
>CALMVN010000246.1 GCA_937873225.1 uncultured Acetobacteraceae bacterium | reverse complement strand
GGCTGGTGGTGGTGTCGGGGCTGGCGCGTGGGATCGACGGGGCCGCGCATGCGGGGGCGCTGCACGTCGGTCCGACGGTGGCGGCGATCGCCGGGGGGCTCGACAAGCCGTATCCGCCGGAGCACGCGGCGCTGCAGGAGCGCATCGCGGCCCAGGGCTGCGTGGTGGCGGAAGCGCCGCTCGGCACCGCGCCGCAGTCGCGGCACTTCCCACGGCGCAACCGCATCATCGTCGGGCTGTCGCTCGGCTGCGTGGTGGTGGAGGCGGCGTTGAGGTCGGGCAGCCTGATCTCGGCGGGACTGGCGCTGGACTACGGCCGCGAGCTGTATGCGGTGCCGGGCAGCCCGCTCGATCCGCGCTGCCGCGGCTCCAACGACCTGCTGCGCCAGCGCCACGCCAACCTGGTCGAGAACGCCGCCGACGTGCTGCGCCACCTGCCGGAACCGCCGCCGGAACTGGGGCCGACCGGCTTCGCAGAGCCGCCGTCGGGCTGGGGGGCGGACGCGCCGGAAAGCTGGGACCAGCTCGGCTCGGTGCGGGACGCGCTGCTCCGGTTGCTGAGTCATACGCCCACGCCGGTTGACGATCTGGTGCGCCGCTGCCAGTTCTCGATCTCTGCCGTGCTGGCGGTGCTGACCGAGCTGGAACTCGCAGGACGTGTGGAATCCCTTCCCGGGAACCGCGTCGGACTGCTGGCGGACCGGTTCCGGCCGGGCTGACGGTGCAGCCGGGGGTTGCAGACCCCCGATCCGGATCCGGAGTGTTCATGGCCGACGTCGTCGTTGTCGAGTCGCCCGCCAAGGCGAAGACGATCAACAAGTACCTGGGCGACGGCTTCACCGTGCTGGCCTCGTTCGGTCACGTCCGCGACCTGCCGCCCAAGGATGGCAGCGTCCGTCCGGAGCAGGGCTTCGCGATGGACTGGGAGGCGGACGAGCGCGGCAACCGGCAGATCGCGGCCATCGCCAAGGCGCTGAAGGGGGCCAAGACGCTCTACCTCGCCACCGATCCGGACCGCGAGGGCGAGGCGATCTCCTGGCACGTTCGCGCCATGCTGGAGGAGAAGCACCTTCTGCGCGGCGTGGAGGTGCAGCGGGTCACCTTCAACGAGATCACGAAGAACGCGATCAGGACGGCGATGAAGGCGCCGCGCGACCTCGACATGCCGCTGATCGAGGCGTACCTCGCCAGGCGGGCGCTGGACTACCTGGTCGGCTTCACCCTGTCGCCGGTGCTGTGGCGCAAGCTGCCCGGCAGCCGCTCCGCCGGCCGGGTGCAGTCGGTGGCGCTCAGGCTGATCTGCGAGCGCGAAGCCGAGATCGAGGTGTTCCGGCCGCGCGAGTACTGGTCGGTGCAGGCGCAGATGACCACCCCGGCGGGGGCACCGTTCGTCGCCCGGCTGACGCACCTGGACGGCAGGAAGCTCGACCAGTTCGACCTCGGCGACGCGGCGCGCGCGATGGCGGCCAAGGCCGCGGTCGAGGCCGGGCAGTTCTCGGTGGCCTCGGTGGAGCGGCGCAAGGTCAAGCGCAACCCGCCGGCGCCGTTCACCACCTCCACCCTGCAGCAGGAGGCCTCGCGCAAGCTGGGCTTCGGCGCGCAGGCCACCATGCGGGCGGCGCAGCAGCTCTACGAGGGGATCGAGCTGGACGGGGAGACCGTCGGCCTGATCACCTACATGCGTACCGACGGCGTGCAGATGGCGCGGGAAGCGGTGGAGGCGATCCGCGGCCATATCGGTGACGCGTTCGGGCGCGACTACCTGCCGGGGATCGCACGGGAATACTCGACCAAGGCGAAGAACGCACAGGAGGCGCACGAGGCGGTGCGTCCGACCGACGTGGGGCGCACGCCGCAACAGGTCGGCCGCTACCTCGGCGACGAGCAGCGACGGCTGTATGAGCTGATCTGGAAGCGCGCGGTGGCCAGCCAGATGCAGTCGGCCGAGCTCGACCAGGTGGTGGTGGAGATCGCCGAGCCGGCCAGCCGGACCCGGCTGCGCGCCAACGGCTCGATCGTCGCGTTCGACGGGTACCTCAAGCTGTATGCCGAGGGACGGGACGACGCCGATCCCAAGGGGGCCGAGGACGAGGACGGGCGGATGCTGCCGCCGATGCGCGAGGCGGACCCGCTGAAGCGCGGCGCGGTCGCGGCGGACCAGCACTTCACCCAGCCGCCGCCCCGCTTCTCCGAGGCGTCCCTGGTCAAGAAGATGGAGGAGATCGGCATCGGCCGGCCCTCCACCTACGCCTCGATCCTGACCGTGCTGCGCGACCGCGACTACGTGCGGCTGGAGAACCGGCGCTTCATCCCGGAGGACCGCGGCCGGCTGGTGACGGCGTTCCTGGTCTCGTTCTTCGAGCGCTACGTCGACCCGCAGTTCACCGCCGGGCTGGAGGAGCAGCTCGACGACATTTCCGACGGCCGCGCGGACTGGCGCGCGGTGATGGCCAAGTTCTGGGACGCGTTCTCGCACGCGGTGGCGCAGACCAAGGACCTCAAGATCTCCGACGTGATCGACGCGCTCGACGCCGATCTCGGCCCGCACTTCTTTCCCGCGCGCGACGACGGCGGCGACCCGCGCACCTGCACCGCCTGCGGCACCGGGCGGCTCGGGCTCAAGCTCGGCCGCTACGGCTCGTTCATCGGCTGCTCGAACTATCCCGCCTGCCAGTTCACCCGCCGGCTGGTGATCGACGCCAAGGAGGGCGAGGGCGGCGAAACGCTGAAGGAGGGGATGCGCGTGCTGGGCACCCATCCCGGAACCGGCGAGGAGGTCACCGTCAAGCGCGGGCCGTGGGGGCTCTACGTGCAGCAGGGCGAGCCGGACCCGAACGACAAGAAGGCCAAGCCGAAGCGTGCCACCCTGCCCAAGGGGTTCGAGGGCGACACCGTCACCCTGGAGCAGGCGGTGGGGCTGCTGTCGCTGCCGCGCCTGGTCGGGCTGCATCCGGAGCTGGGCGAGCCGATCGAGGCCGGGATCGGCCGGTTCGGGCCATACGTGAAGATGGGCGCCATCTTCGCCTCGCTGGAGAAGGACGACGACATCCTCGAGGTCGGCATGAACCGGGCGGTGGACGTGCTGGGTCGGAAGCTGGCCTCGGTGCGCACGCTGGGCGACCACCCGAAGGACCGCGAGCCGGTGCTGGTGCGCAAGGGGCGGTTCGGACCCTACGTGCAGCACGGGCAGGTCGTCGCCAACCTGCCGCGCGACCGTGCCATGGAGGAGTTCACCCTGGCGGAGGCGGTGCCGCTGCTGGCGGAGAAGGGCAAGCCGCTCAAGCCGCGCGGCAAGAAGGGTGCGGCGGCCAAGGCGAAGCCGGCGAGGAAGGCGGCGCCGGTCGCGGCCGCAGCGCCGAAGCCGCCGCCGGCGCGCGCGGCATCGAAGGCCGCGGTCAAGCCTGCGGCCGGCAAGGCGGCAAAGAAGACGGCCAAGCCCCCGCCGAAGGCGGCAGCGGCCGGGTCGGGCAGGTCCGCAAACAAGATCCGCGCCTGATGCCGAAGCGGCTGCCGGCAGGTACGCCGGTCGCGGACGGAAACGGCACCGAAGGAGGCAGCATCGGCACGTTCCCGTCGCGCGAGGCGATCCGGCGCTTCGTGTCGGAGTCGAACGGCCGGGTCGGCAAGCGCGAGGTGGCGCGTGCGTTCGGGCTCGGGCCGGAGCACCGGGTGGCGTTGCGCGACCTGCTGAAGACGCTGGAACGCGAGGGCGAGCTCGCGCCCGCCGGCGCCCGCCGCTTCGCCGTTCCGGGGCGGCTGCCGGAAGAAGCCGTGGTGCAGGTGACTGGCATCGACAGCGACGGCGACGCGCTGGCGCGGCCGGTCGGCTGGGACGGTGCCGGGCCGCCGCCCTTCATCGTCATGCATCCCGAACTGCGTGGGCGCGCGGCGCTGGCGCCCGGGCAGCGCGTGCTGGCGCGGCTGAAGCCGATCGGGCAGGGCCGCTACCAGGGCCGCACGATCCGCCGGCTGGACGCCCGGCCCGGCCGCGTGCTCGGGCTGTACCGCCCGCTGCCCGTGGACGACGCGCCGGTGCGTCGTGGCCATCTGCCCGAAGCCGGCCGGGTAGTGCCGACCGACCGGCGGGTCAAGGCGGAATGGAGCGTGCCGGCGGGCGAGGCCGGCGGGGCGGAGCCGGACGAGATCGTGCTGGCAGAGCCGCTGCCGCAGATGGGGCTGGGGCTCAAGCCGGTGCGGATCGTCGAGCGGCTGGGGCGGATGGGCGACGCGCGCTCGGTCAGCCTGCTCTGCCTGCACGCGCACGACATCCCGCAGCACTTCCCGGTGGAGGCGCTTGAGGCGGCCGAGGCGGCCGCCGCGGTGGAGCTGTCCGGGCG
>CALMVN010000245.1 GCA_937873225.1 uncultured Acetobacteraceae bacterium | reverse complement strand
AGGGCGGCTTGTTGTCGCCGGACGAAATCACTGGAAGACTTGTATCCTCCCCAGTCCCAAGCGCAGGGGGCGACGGTGGCGAGACAGAGGCTTCTGAGCGAGCTGGACTGGGCGGCTCTGCTTGCGCCCGCGGGAACCGAGCGGGAGATGCTCCGGCATTACCAGCTGAGCGCCGAGGACCTCGACCTGATCAGGTCCAAGCGGACGGACACTACCCGCCTCAGGTTCGCGCTCCTGATGCTGTATTGCCGCTACCCTGGTCGGGTTCTTGGTCCCGATGAAGTGCCTCCGCCTCGAGTTGTCGCCTTTGTAGCCCGCCAGCTTGGCCTGAGCGAGGTGGCTCTCGGAGCAGGCGCGCATCGTGACGAGACACGGCGCCAGCATCTGGCCGAGTTGACGAGCCTGTTCGATCTGCACCGGTTCGATGGGCGGGCGATGCGGGACCTCACGTCACGAATGGCCCCGGCGGCGCAGATCGATCCTCAGCCGAAGCGCCTGGCGCTGGTCGCGATCGATGATCTGCGGCGGAGACGCGTCATGCTGCCGCCCGCCGGCGTGCTCGAGATCGCCGTGCGCCGAGCCAGACTGAATGCCGAGCGGATCAGCGAGGAGGCGATGCCCTCCCAGATGAGCGTGGAGCAGCGTGACGCGCTCGACCAGCTGCTGCGGCGGCGGCCGAGCGACAGACTGACGACGTTGACCTGGCTGAAGCAGCCATCTCAATCTCCGGCTGCCCGCAACATCCTGTCGTTGATCGACCGGCTTCATGCGGTGCGCCGCCTTCGTATTGATCCGGTTCTCCGGACGGCGGTCCCTCCTCCCGCCTTTGAACGGCTCGCCGAGGAGGGCATGCGGATGACCGCGCAGCACCTTGGTCAGCTGGTGCCCGGTCGGCGTCATGCCGTTCTGGCCGCCACGGTTGTTCGACTGGAGCAGGAGCTGACGGACGCCACGCTCAGCATGGCCGACAAGCTCATGGGCAGTCTGGCCCGGAAGGCCGAGCGCCGGACCGAGCAGAAGGTCATGCTGTCGGTTTGGGACCTGCAGGCGCATGTCATGGCCTTCGCGGTCATCGGCAGCGCGGTCATCACCGCGCACAATGAGCAACGCGATCCGATCGTGGCGATCGAGCGTGAGATGGGGTGGCAGCGTTTCGTCCGGCACGTGAGCCAGGCAGCCACTCTGGTCCGCCCGGATGCCACGGACAGCAAGGTCGAGCTGCTCGCCAGATATGCGACCCTACGGAGCTTCGCGCCAGCGTTCCTCGACGCTTTTGCCTTCCAAGGCAGCCGCAGTTCGGCGAGCCTGCTCAAGGCTGTCAGGATCCTGCGGGAGAGCTGGCACACGAAGCGCCGCAGTCTGCCCGACGAGGCTCCTGTCGGCTTCATCAGGCGCTCCTGGCGCGCCTTCGTGCTGCCGAACGGGAAGATCGATCGGCGGCCCTACGAGCTCTGCGTCCTGTCCGAGCTTCGCGACCGCCTGCGCGCCGGTGACGTCTGGGTCGAAGGCAGCCAGCACTATCAGTCCTTCGACGCGGCGCTGATTCCGCAGCCGAGCTTCGACCTGATGAAGGCCGATGGCCCGCTGCCGATTACCGTCTCGCCGGTGTGGGACATACACCTGGAGGGTCGCCGGACGCTGCTCCGCGACAAGCTGGCCATGGTGACAGCCCTGGCTCGCATCGGTCACCTCCCGGACGCCCGTCTGGACGGAGGCGAGCTGAAGATCACCCCGCTCAAGGCGGCGACACCACCCGAAGCCGACATCGCCCGCAACGCGGCCTATGACCTGCTTCCGCGGATCCGCATCACCGACCTCCTGCTGGAAGTCGACCGCTGGACCGGGTTCTCGGCCTGCTTCATCCACCAGCGCACCGGGCGGACAGTGGAGGACCGGACGGCGCTCCTGGCGACCGTGCTGGCCGACGGGATCAACCTCGGCCTGACGCGGATGGCCGAGACGTGCAGCGGCGTCACGATGCGCCAGCTCGCCTGGGTGCATGACTGGCATATCCGCGAGGAGACCTATGCCGCCGCCCTTGCCTGCCTAGTCGATGCGCACCGAGCCTTGCCGCTCTCCAGCGTGTGGGGCGATGGCACCAGCTCGTCATCGGACGGGCAGTACTTCCGGTCGGGGAGCCAGGGGAGCGGCCTGGGTGACGTGAATGCTCGTCATGGCAACGAGCCGGGTGTCGCCTTCTACACGCACATCTCCGACCAGTTCGGTCCGTTCCATACCAAGGTGATCGCGGCGGCCGCGTCCGAGGCGCCGCACGTCCTGGACGGCCTGCTGTCGCATCGATCGGGCCTGCAGATCCGCGAGCACTACACCGACACGGGTGGTGCGACCGATCACGTGTTCGGCCTCTGCCCGTTCCTCGGCTTCCGCTTCGCACCGCGCCTGCGAGACATCAAGGACCGGCGCATCTACCTGCTTCCGGGCATGACGGCCGACCCAGTGATCGAGCCCCTGGTGGGCGGCGTACTGGACATCAGGCACGTGGAGGCGAACTGGGACGAACTCGTGCGCCTTGCCGTCTCCATCCGCGCCGGCACCACGAGCGCCTCGGCCATGCTCCGGAGGCTGGCGGCCTACCCGCGCCAGAACGGCCTGGCCGTCGCCCTCCGTGAGGTCGGCCGGCTCGAGCGCACCCTGTTCACCCTCGACTGGATCCTCAGCAGTGACCTGCGCCGGCGCGCTCAGGTCGGCCTGAACAAGGGCGAGGCGCGCAACGCGCTGGCCCGCGCCGTGTTCTTCAACCGGCTTGGTGAACTGCGGGACCGGCGGTTCGAGAGCCAGGCCTTCAGGGCATCCGGGCTGAACCTGATCGTCGCGGCCATCATCATGTGGAACACCCGCTACCTCGGCGAGGCGTTCACCAGCCTAGGCGTCGCTGTGCCACAGGAGCTGCGGACGCACGTCGCTCCGCTCGGCTGGGAGCACATCAGCCTGACCGGAGACTACATCTGGACCGGAGATGCCGAGCCAGGACGCGGCGGCCTCAGGCCGCTGCGTCGGCCCCAGTCGCTGCTGGCAGCATGAAGTTCCGCATCCGTTCAGGTCTAGCGTACTTGAAACCACCTGTCGTGTCGTGACCCCAATTGGATCAGTCTGGATGAAGCGCCCCATGACCGGGTCGTAGGACCTGGTCTGGGTATGGTAGAGGCCGGTCTCCGCGTCCCAGCGATACCCGTCGAAGCCGAACGCGGTGCCGGACAGGCCACCCGTGGAGACGCCATAGGGGGTGTATCCATACTGGCCGGTGACGGTGTCCATCGACGTCGTGCCGACGACCGAGCCGGT
>CALMVN010000244.1 GCA_937873225.1 uncultured Acetobacteraceae bacterium | reverse complement strand
CCGAGCGCGCCCGCAGACGCGCCAGGCGGGCGGCAAAGCGGTCGAGCCCCTGGTTGTTGAACCCCATGCGGTTGATCCCGGCGCCTTCCTCCGGCAGCCGGAACAGGCGCGGCTTGGGGTTGCCGTCCTGCGGCAGCGGCGTGACCGTGCCCGCCTCCACGAAGCCGAAGCCGAGGCGCGCCAGCGGTCGCGGCACCCTGGCGTCCTTGTCGAAGCCGGCGGCGATGCCGATGGGGTTGGCGAAGCGCATCCCCATCGCGGTCACGCCGAGCCCGTCATCCTCCCCTGCCCCGGCCCGGCCGGCGAGGCCGAGCGACAGGGCGGCAAGCGCCACGGAATGCGCCCGCTCGGGGGCAAGCCGGCGCAGCAGCGGCAGGGACAGCGGGGCGAGGCTCATGAACGACGTTCATGACGCATCGGCGCGGCCGTTGGAAGACGCGCTTGCCACCGGACGTTCCTGCGGCGATCCTGCGCCCGATGTGGAACGAGCCCTATCTCGAGACCTGCTGCCGCTCCGCCCTGCACCGCCTGCTGCTGTGCGGCGGCGCCGGCCGTCCCGACGCGCACCGCGCCGAGCTCAAGGACGCCCGCTGCCTGGAACGGCTGGAGCAGCTGGGCTTCGCCGTCCACGTCGGCGACCACTTCGCCCTCACCCCGGCCGGCCGGGCGCGGCACGACCGGGAGATCAGGAAGGTCGCCTGAGCCGGCGCCCGCGATGAAGCACGAGGACGTGTGGCGCGCGCTCGACACGCTGGCGGCCGAGAAGGGGCTGTCCCCGTCCGGCCTGGCCCGCGCCGCCGGCCTCGACCCGACCACCTTCAACCGCTCCAAGCGCAGGACGCGCGCCGGGCTGCGCTGGCCGTCCACCGAAAGCCTGTCGCGCGTGCTGCACGCGACCGGCGCCAGCCTGGAAGCCTTCACCGCCCTGGTCGGCGGCGCGCGCGCGCTGAGCACAGCACGCCACCACCGCGGCGGCCTGCGCCAGCTGCCGGTGCTGCCGGTGCTGCCGCTGTCGCGCCTGGACGAGCCGGACCTGTTCGACGAGGCCGGCCACCCGCTCCGGGAGAACTGGGAAGAGACCGAGGTTCCGCAGCCCGCCGACCTGCACGGCTATGCGGTCCGCGTCGACAGCCCGCGCTTCGAGCCGGCGTTCCGCGACGGCGGCACCCTGATCGTGTCGCCGGACGCGCCGCTGCGTCCGGGCGACCGTGCGCTGCTTCACGGGGAGCCCGATGCCGGCGTCGCCATCGCCGTGGTGACCACCGGGGACGGGTCCCGGCTCCGGTTCCAGCCCTTCGACGCGTCGGCGGGCCTGTCGGTGGACCGGAACGGCACCCGCCGTATGCACAGGATCGTCTGGGCCGCCTGCTGACCGACGCGTCGGCGGACAGGACAGGCGAGGCAGGGGGCTACGCCTCGGGGGGCGCGGTCGCCTCGGACGATGCGGAGGGTTCCTCCGCGGCCTCGTCCTTCCTGGCGAGGTAGCCCTTGCCGTCGTTCGCGTTCAGGCTCCAGGAACCGTTGTTGTTGTTCCACAGGCCGCTCCTGGCGGGGTCGAGCCGCATGTCGGACCTGTCCCCCCTGAAGCCGACCGAGCCGTAGAACCTGGTTGCCGCCTCGTCGCGCGACGTCAGCCTGACCGCGCCGCCGTGACCGTTGGCTTCCGACACGTTGGCGGCCTTCTCGACCAGGCTCTGGCCGGCGCCGCTCACGCCGGGATGGGTCGTCAGCCATGTCAGCTCGGTGTGGTCCTCCTTGTCGGCCAGCTTCATCATGCCCACCGGCTGGTTCCCGAGCTTGTAGGCGTAGGTTCCTTCGGGAACTCTCGACAGCGCAATGTTTCCGGCCACGCCGTGGGCGTTGTCCGCACGCGCCGCCCAGGCGTCGTTCTGTGCCGCCCATTCCTTGCGTTCGCGTTTTTCCGGCACCCGCTTCGGGGACAGCGGATGGTGAGGAACCGGTGGCGGAAGCTGCATCGCGTCGCCTTTCCGGTCTCCGGCGTAGCCGGCAATGCCGTTCTGGAGGCGCCTGGCGTTGTTCTCGATCTCGTCGATCTTGCTGTTCTTCTGGGATTCGTCGGCCGGGTCGAACGAGACGATCGGGGCCTCGTCCTGATAGCCCAGCTTGGCAAAGGCATGTTCGTCGTCGGCGGAGTGTTCCGTCGCCTGCGCGCCGCCCTCGGCCGCGTGAGTGATGGCTCCTATTCCAGCCATTCCGGTTGCCTCCGATGGTTGATGCGTGTGCGGTTGCCCGCGAGAATCATGCGCAATCAATATCGATCCTGCACGCGACGCAATCGAAATCGGGATCGGTCCGGTGTTCGCGTGCCGCGCCGGATGTTGTCGGACAGGTTCACGAACTTGCCTGACGGCATCGTCATCATCCGCAACAGGAGCGTGCGGGCGATCGGATCCGCCGCGGCGGGACAGCCTGCGCGACACGTTGCACGGCGATCCACGTCGTCGGCCCGCGCGGCTGCGCGCCTTGCGCAGACGTGCCGGCAGGTGCAGGCGGCGCGGACGGCAGGGCTACTCCGCCGCCACCCGTTCCCGGCCCATCTTCACGTCGCGCGTTTCCCGGCCCAGCATCACCAGAATGGCGACCACCACCGACACCACCGCGATCACGCCCGCCAGCGCCCAGCGTATGTCGCTGCCGGCCCAGCCCGCGATCCATACCTGCAGGTTGGCGTTGGGGGCGGCGAACAGGTTGCCGAGCTGGTAGACGGCGCCCGGGAACGTGCCGCGTATTGCCGCCGGCGAGATCTCGTTCAGGTAGGCCGGCACCACGCCCCAGGCGCCCTGCACCGCGACCTGGATCAGGAAGCCGCCGATCGCCAGCACCACCACGCCGTGCCCGAACGCCCAGAACGGGATCATCGGCAGAGCCAGCAGGGCGGCGATCGCCAGCGCGCGCCTGCGTCCGATCTTCTGGCTGAACCAGCCGAAGAACAGGCCGCCGGCGATCGCGCCGAGGTTGTAGATCACCATCATCGTCACGACGGTGCCGTGGGCAAGGTGGTGGAAGCGGGCCAGGAACAGCTTCGGGTACAGGTCCTGCGAGCCGTGCGAGAAGTACAGCATCGCCGTCATCAGGATCGCGGCATAGGCGCTCAGGCCCGCGTGCCGGCGCAGCACCGACAGCATCGGCTCGCGCGAGGCGGCGACGTGCGCGACCCAGTCCGGGCTTTCCGGCACGGTGCGCCGGATGTAGAGCACCAGCAGCGCAGGGGCGGCGCCTGCCACGAACATGCCGCGCCAGCCGATCCACGGCTCGGCGATGAACAGCAGCGAGGCCAGCAGGTAGCCGGTCGGATAGCCGGTCTGCAGGATCCCCGACACGGTGCCGCGCCAGCGTCCCGGTACGGACTCCATCGCCAGCGAGGCGCCGACTCCCCACTCGCCGCCCATGGCGATGCCGTACAGCGCGCGCAGGATCAGGAACACGGTGAAGCTCGGCGCGAGGCCGGACAACAGCTCGAGGGCGGCGTAGCACAGCACGTTGATCATCATGGTCGGCCGGCGGCCGTAGCGGTCGGCGATGCGGCCGAACAGCACCGCGCCCACCACCCGGCAGGCCAGCGTCGCGGTCAGCGCGAAGGCGGTGGCGCCGATGCTGACCCCGAAGGACCGCGCCACGGTGTCGAGCACGAACACCATGATGAAGAAGTCGAACGAGTCGAGCATCCAGCCGAGGTAGCAGGCGATCACCACGTGGATCGCCGACCGGGAGTGCTGTCCAGATGCCGCCATGCCGCCCGTCCGATCCATGTCCCGAACCCGTTCGACGCGCCGGTCCGACCGGCCTGCGCCATGGCATCATCCTCGCCCTGCCGGGCCGCCGTGTCGATGCGCCGCATCGGGGTTGCTGCCGGAACGGGAGCATCGGCCGGGCGCCAGGCGGGATGCCGACGCACCGGCCTGCACGGGCCGAGAACAAGCATCGACGGAACCCCGAGGATGTGGCTGTCTCCCCGGAAGCCGCTTGTTCGGGAAACGGAGCGGGGTGCGACGTGATTTCCGCTGATGTCCAGCCCGGCGACGTTCGGCACGCAGGCGGGGTGGCCGGATCGTCCGACGCGCGGATCGAGGCGGACCTCGAAAAGGTCATCGCCCTGTTCGAGAACCTGCTGCAAGGCATGAAGGGCACCGCCGGCCAGCGGCAGGATGGGAATGCGGCGGCGGCGACACCGGCGGCGGGGTCCAGCCCGGCAGCATCCAGTCCGGCAGACTCCGGCTCGGCGGCGGCCGGTCCGGCAGCGTCCGGTAGCGCAGTTGCCGTGCCGCCTTCCGCGCAACCCCAGGCCGTGGCCGCAGGGGCGACGGACCAGCCGGGGGGCGCCGGTTCCACCGCGCAATCGCCCGTCGCGGCCGCTGCGGCCCCGATCGCGGGGGCCTCGACCGCTTCCGGCGCCCTGCCGGCCGATCCCGGCACCGGAGATCCGATCGGCACCACAAGCGGCGACGACGGCCTGGCCCAGCGCAAGCAGGTGCTCGTGTCGGCCATGGACGCGGCGAACATCCCGAAGAACATCCAG
The DNA here is from genome assembly GCA_937873225.1 of uncultured Acetobacteraceae bacterium. Classification (GTDB taxonomy): domain Bacteria; phylum Pseudomonadota; class Alphaproteobacteria; order Acetobacterales; family Acetobacteraceae; genus Lichenicola. Next base: position 12,556 of record CALMVN010000244.1, on the reverse strand, counting down.
GCGGTGGTGGTCGCGGAGGGCATGCAGGAAGGGGACCTGAGCCCGAGTGCGCTGGATCCGTCGACGATGAACACGTCGAGCCCCAGCGTCGACCCGTTCAACGTGCCCTTGTCGCGCCTGCAGGCCGGCGGGTTCCAGGGCAATGCGGCCGACGCGGCCAATCCTGCCGATCTGGGCGCGGTCGGGATGGCGATCGCGCACCTCGCCATGGGCGCCGACACCTCGCAGGCGGGAGACGACCCGGCGAACGGCAACTACGGCGCCAGCATCGTCAAGGACCTGGAGATCGTGCGCGGCGGCGGCGCGGCGGAAACCGATCCGAACGCGTATGGCGCCAGCAACTTCGCCTCCGGGATCCTCGACGTGGCCCGGCAGATCCAGACCGACCCGTCGCTTCTCACCGACGGAACGCGTGTGGCGCCCAACATGCCGGGCGTGTGACCGGAAGCACGGGCGGCGCGTGACGGCGGGCAGGACGGTGCCGCGCTAGTCCGACGCGATGACGAAGGCGCCGCCCGGGTTCTGCGCCGGGCCGTGCGGCGTGTCGCGCCAGAACACCGTGTTGGCCAGGCGCTGCACGACCTGCGGCGGCAGGATGGTGCGCCGGTGCTCCCGCCCCACCACCGGCCGCACCGCGTGCAGCCCGGGGGTGTTGAGCGCCGCGTCGAACGCCGTGCCGCCCTCGTAGCCGACCTGCGCCGGGTCGTGCCCCGCGAACGGCGGCAGCCCGAGCAGGTCGTAGAGCTGCGCCAGGACCCGAAGCGGCTCGTCGGCGAGCACGTCGTAGTCCAGGAGGATCAGCCGGTGCGCCCATTCGCCGTAGTAGGCGTCCTGCAGCGCCTGCCAGGCCGCGCCGAACGCGCCGGTCGCCGCCATGAGCTGTTCCACCCGTTCGAACACGGTGGCGGGGTGATGGAGGCCGTGCAGCCGGGACACGAGAAAGGTGTTGCGACGGAACAGCCGCTCGAAGCTGTCCAGGATCCAGACCGGGTCGCGCACGCAGGCGATCACGAACGCGTCCGGACGCAGCTCGGCCAGCACCCGCAGGTGCGCGCACCAGGCGCGGTTGGTGTCGAACAGCACCGAGTCCGCCGGCGCGTCGCCGTGGTAGCTGTCGATCAGCCCGTTCAGCACCGCGCGGCGGCGCGCGTCGTCGAACGCGGTGGCATACTCCCCCTGCCCCATCACCGGAAGCACCCGCTCGCACAGCACCGCGACCGGGCTGCTCATTCCCGCCCGGAGCAGCGGGTTCTGCCGCAGCAGGGCGCCGAGCAGGGTCGAGCCGGAGCGCGGCAACCCGGAGATGAAGTGGACCGTTCGGCTCATGCGGAGGACATGACATGAAAATCAGCGCACGCAACATCCTGCACGGCCAGGTGGTGGCCCTGACCAAGGGGGCCACCACGGCGCACGTGCGGCTGGAGCTTCCCGGCGGCGCGGTGGTGACGGCATCGATCACCAACGAGGCGGTGGACGAGCTGGGCCTCGCGGTCGGGCAGGAGGCGAGTGCGGTGATCAAGTCCTCCGACGTCATGATCGCGGTGGAGTAGGTGCGATGGGGCTGCTCGTCGACGGGCACTGGCAGGACCAATGGTACGAGACCCGGGACGGCCGGTTCGAGCGCCAGGACAGCCTGTTCCGCAACTGGGTGACGGCGGACGGCGCGCCCGGTCCGACCGGCGAAGGGGGATTCAGGGCGGAGCCCGGCCGCTACCACCTGTTCGTCTCGCTCGCCTGCCCGTGGGCGCACCGCACGCTGATCATGCGCAGCCTGAAGGGGCTGCAGGCGATCGTCGGGTTGTCGGTGACGCACTGGCTGATGGGCGAGCAAGGCTGGAGCTTCGAGCCCGGCGAGGGCGTGATCCCGGACCCGATCCTCGGGGCCTCGCACCTGCACCAGCTCTACGTCGCGGCCGTGCCGCGCTACACCGGCCGGGTCACGGTGCCGGTGCTGTGGGACCGCGAGCGGCGCACGATCGTGTCCAACGAGAGCGCGGACATCCTGCGCATGTTCAACGGCGCCTTCGACGAGGTCGGTGCAGCCCCTGGCGATTATTCGCCGGCGGCGCTGCGCCCCGAGATCGACGCGGTGAACGCGCGCGTCTATGCGACGGTCAACAACGGCGTGTACCGCGCCGGCTTCGCCACCACGCAGGACGCGTACGAGGAGGCGGTGACGGCGCTGTTCGACACGCTGGACTGGCTGGAGCAGCGCCTGTCGACGCAGCGCGCCCTGGTCGGCGACGCGCCGACCGAGGCGGATATCCGGCTGTTCACCACCCTGCTGCGCTTCGACCCGGTATATCACGGGCACTTCAAGTGCAACCTGCGCCGGATCGTCGACTACCCGGAGCTGTGGGGGTTCACCCGCGACCTGTACCAGCGGCCCGGCGTGGCGGAAACGGTCGATCTCGGCCACATCAAGCGGCACTACTACATGAGCCATCCGACCATCAACCCGAACCGGATCGTGCCGATGGGCCCGATCCTCCATCTGGGCGAGCCCACGGACCGCGCGACGCGCTTCGCCGGCTGAGGGGGCCGGGCAGTGTCCGCGCAGGGAACGACGGCCTGTCGCCGACCGCACGCCGTGATGCGCCGGCCAGGCGTGCAAAGGAGACCTCCATGAGCGACCAGCCCGACAACCTGATCCTGGAACCGCTGCGAAGCATCCGCTCCATCCAGGCCCGACACACGGCCGTGCTGGCTCGGCTCGATCGTCGCGTGCTGGCCATCGAGTTCAACATCGCCAGGATCAGGCGGGAGAACGCCGGCGACCCGGAAACCGCGCTGGCGACCCTCATGGACCACGACCAGCGCCTCAGCCGCCTGGAACAGACCATCCATGAGCAGCCTTGAAGCGCCCTGGCCGGTTCCGGCAGCGCCAGCGACGCGGCAGGCGCTGGCGACGCCAGAGCATGATCCGTCCGCATCGGCTCACGGATCATGCTCTAGCTCGTTGTTTATCGAGCATCTTTATCCGACCGACCGAGCCGGTTCGGTCGGATGATGCTCTAGCCAAGGCCGTCACGGCGGCGCCGGCTGTCGTGAATGAAACGTTGGGGCCGCGCCGCCGCCTATCGCGGCAGGAACAGGACCGGTAGTCTCCGCCCCGCATCCGGCAACGACCGGCACGCGGAGGAAACACACATGGATCGTCGCTCATTCCTGGCGGCGTGCGCTGCCGCCGGCACGCTCGCAGCCGCACCCGGATTCGCCCTGGCCCAAGGTACGGGGGCCCAGACCGGCCGCAAGCCGGTGGTCGGGCTGGTGATGAAGTCGCTGGCGAACGAGTTCTTCAAGGACATGCAGGAAGGCGCCGTGCGCCACGTGCAGGAGCGCGGCGACCTGACGCTGATCCCGCTCGGCATCCAGTCCGAGACCGACATCGACGGCCAGATCGCCGCGGTCGAGAACCTGATCACGCGCAAGGTCGACGCCATCGTCATCGCCCCCGCGGACAGCCGGGCGCTGCTGTCGCCGGTGGTCCGCGCGATCCACGCCGGCATCAAGGTGGTCAACATCGACGTGGCGTTCGACCCGGCGTCGATGAAGAAGCACGGCGTCGACATCGTGTTCGTGGGGCCTGACAACCGCGCCGGCGCACGCATGTCCGGCGACGTGCTGGCCAAGGCGCTCGGGCGCGGCGGCAAGGTGGTGATCATCGAGGGCAACCCGGGTGCCGAGAACGGGGTGCAGCGCAAGCTGGGCTACACCGACGCGATCTCCGCCGGCGGCCTCACCCTCGTGGACAGCCGCACCGCGCATTGGGAGACGGAGGAGGCCAACACGGTGTTCTCGAACATGCTGACCGCGCACCACGACATCCAGGGGGTGATGTCGGCCAACGATTCCATGACGTTGGGCGTGGTCAAGGCGATCGACGCCGCCGGACGGTCGGGCCAGATCAAGGTGGTCAGCTTCGACAACATCCCGGCGATCCAGCCGCTGCTCAAGGACGGCAAGGTGCTGGCGACGGTGGACCAGTTCGGCGCGCAGCTCGCCGGCGACGGCATCGACAACGCCATGAAGGAGATCGCCGGCCAGACCCTCACGGGATGGATCAGGACGCCGCTGAAGCTGGTCACCGCCTAGCCGCCGGGGGCGCCGGAGGGAAACCGCGTATGGCGGCGGAGCCGATCCTGCGCCTGCAGGGGCTGACCAAGCGGTTTCCCGGCGTGGTGGCGCTGGACGGCGTCGATCTCGACTTCGCCGACGGCGAGATGCACGCGCTGGCCGGGGAGAACGGCGCCGGCAAGTCCAGCCTGATCCGGCTGCTGGCCGGCATCCACCGTCCGGACGCGGGGCGGATGACCCTGGCCGGCGCGCCCTACGCGCCCGCGTCGCCGCTGGACGCGATCCGCGCCGGCATCCGCGTGGTGCACCAGGAGTTCAACCTGCTGCCGGCGCTGAGCGTGGCGGAGAACCTCCTGTTCGAGCGGCTGCCGCGACGGCGGCTGGGCTTCGTCGACCGGCGGGCGATGGAGCGGGACGCGGAAGCGCTGCTGGCCCGCGTGGGCCTGGCCGAGGTGTCGCCGCGCACGCCGGTCGAGCGGCTCGGCATCGCCCAGATGCAGCTGGTGGAGATCGCCCGCGCCCTGTCGAGCCGGGGCCGGGTGCTGGTGCTGGACGAGCCGACCGCCACCCTCACCCCGCGCGAGGCCGGACGGCTGTTCGAGCAGATCCGGCTGCTCAAGCAGGGCGGCCTGACCATGGTCTACGTGTCGCACCACTTGGCTGAGATCTTCTCCCTGTGCGACCGGGTGACGGTGCTGCGCAACGGGGTCAAGGTGGAAACCTCCCGCACCGCGGACACCGATCCCGGCGCCCTGGTGCGGCAGATGATCGGCCGCACCCTGGCGGCGCAGGCGCCGCAGGCCGGCGCGCCGCTCGGCCGGGAAGCGCTGCGGGTGGAGCATCTGCGCCCGCGCGGCGCGCCGCCCGGGGCCGGCCTCGACTTCAGCCTGCGCCACGGCGAGATCCTGGGCCTGGCCGGGCTGGTCGGCGCCGGGCGCACCGAGGTGGTGCGGGCGATCTTCGGCGCCGATCCGATTGCGGGCGGTCGCATCCTGCGCGACGGCCGGCCGGTGACCATCCGCTCGCCGCGCGACGCGGTGCGCGCCGGCATCTGCCTGGTGACCGAGAACCGCAAGGAGGAAGGGCTGGTGCTGCCGATGGCGGCGCGGGTGAACACCACCCTCGCCCGCCTGGCCCAGGTCACCCGGGCCGGCTTCGTCCGGCGCGGCGCGGAACGCGAGGCGACGGTGCGCATGACCGCGGAGCTGGCGATCCGGCTGAGCGGGCCGGAGCAGCCGGTGGTGCAGCTGTCGGGCGGCAACCAGCAGAAGGTGGTGCTGGCCAAGTGGCTGTTCGGCGACGACGCGCCGGTGCTGATGCTCGACGAGCCGACTCGCGGCATCGACGTCGGCGCCAAGGCGGAGATCTACGCCCTGCTCGGCCGGCTCGCCGCCGACGGGCGCGCGATCCTGGTGGTGTCGTCGGAGCTGCCCGAGCTGATGCACCTGTGCGACCGCATCCTGGTGCTGTCGCGCGGCCGGCTCGCCGGCGAGGTGGCGCGGGCCGAGTTCAGCGAGGAGCGCATCCTGTCCCTCGCCTACAGCCAGTTCATGCAGACAGAATGAGGCGGGATCGATGTCGGCCAGCAACGCGTCCTCGCCCATCGGCACGTCCCCGTCCCGCGGCGGCGGCCTCGCCCGCAGGGCCCTGCGCGAGGCCGGCATCGGCCTGGCGCTGCTGGCGATGGTGGTGTTCTTCGCCGCGGTCGCCCCGGACTTCACCACGCACGAGAACGTGGCGAACATCCTCACCCAGATCACCATCAACCTGATCCTCGCCACCGGCATGACCTTCGCCATCCTGATCGGCGGCATCGACCTGTCGGTGGGCGCGGTGATGGCGCTGTGCGCCGTGGTCGCCGGCACGGTGCTGAAGCTGGACAGCCTGTCCGACCCGGTGGCGATCGCGCTCGGCATCGCGGCCAGCCTCGCGGTCGGCATGGCGTGCGGCGCGTGCAACGGGTTCGTGTCCTCGTTCTGGCGGGTGCCCTCCTTCATCGTCACGCTGGGCATGCTCAACGTGGCGCGGGGTGCGGCGCTGGAGGTGACCAACGCCCGCACGATCTACGACTTTCCCGACAGCTTCACCGCGTTCGGCACCGCGAGCGTGCTCGGCGTGCCGGTGATGTTCGTGCTGGCGCTGCTGCTGCTGGGCGCCGGCTGGGTGGTGCTGACGCGCACCGTGTTCGGGCGGATGATCTATGCGATCGGCAACAACGAGGAGGCGGTGCGGCTGTCCGGCCACCGTCCTTTCGTGTTCAAGGTGCTGGCCTTCACCGTGACCGGCCTGTGCGTCGGCATCGCCGCGCTGGTGTACATGACGCGGCTGACCATCGCCAACCCGATCCTGGGCATCGGCTTCGAGCTCAACGCCATCGCCGCGGTGATCATCGGCGGCACCAGCCTGTCCGGCGGGCGCGGCTCGCTGGTCGGCACCCTGCTGGGGGCGGCGATCATCGGCGTGCTCGCCAACGGGCTGATCCTGATGGGGGTGACCGACTTCGTGCGGCAGATCATCACCGGCCTGGTGATCATCGGCGCGGTGATCCTTGACTCGTACCGCGCCCGGCTGGCGGCCCGCGGCGGCGCCTGACGCTCAGGACCGGGCGGTGACCCGCTGCCGGGCGCTCATGAAGGAGCCCTCCGGCGCACGCGCCGGGGCGAAGCTGCCGAACCCGATCGGCGGCATCCCGGAATAGATCGCCTCCATGCCGCCGCCGATGCGGTAGGTCTCGTGCCAGATGCCGCCGGCCCCGGCGTTGCGGGCGAAGTCGCGCCACCAGCCCATGTGCTGCGAGGCCCGGGTGTAGGCTTCCAGGCTGTCGAAGTCGCGCCAGTACTGCCGGAAGCCGGGATGCAGGAGGCCGAACCACATGTCCTCGTGCGACAGCAGGCCGGGCGGCGGGTCGGCCTTGATCTCGCGCAGGCCGCGCCCGATCCGCAGCAGGCTGCGCAGCCCGGCGAGCGAGGTCGCGCGGTAGCCGAGATAGATCACGACCAGGTCCGGATAGCCGGACAGGTCGACCGAGCGGCGTTGGTAGCCCATGCCCATCTCCTTCCTGGTGTCGCTGCCTTGGATCAGCCGATCATGACGGTTTCGGTGGACAGGAGGAACGCGCAGGCGTGCAGGTCCAGGAACCGGGCCTCGTCCGGCCTGATCGTCGCCATGTACTCCGCCGAGGTGAACACCGCCTCCAGGGCGGCCACGTCGTCGGTCCAGATCTCGGTGATGCCGTCGAACCCGGCATCGGGCAGGCCGGGCAGCGGCAGCGGCAGCGCGTGCGACTGGACGTAGCGCCGGACGTGCTCGCGCACCGCGGGCAAGGCGCAGAACAGGGGGGCGTGGTTGCGCCGGTGATGGTCGACGAAGGAGTCGTGGCTCATCGACGGGTGGCGACGCAGCAGGATGGTGAACTTGACCATGACGGACTCCCGGACCGGATGCCGGCGGCTGGACAGCGCCGGCTCCTTGCTTACAATGCATACATAGAGGTTCCGCATACAGTGTCAACATCGAGGCGCTACCATCACGGCGATCTGGGATCCGCGCTGCTCGCATCGGCCCTCGCCCTTCTGGCGGAGGACGGCGTCGAGGCCCTGTCGCTTCGGGAGGTGGCGCGGCGTGCGGGCGTGTCGGCGATGGCGCCGTATCGCCACTACGCCGACAAGAACGCGCTGATCGCCGCGGTGGCCGCGCACGGGTTCGTCGCGCTGGGCGACGCGCTGCGCGCCGCCGACCGGGCCGCGCCGCCGGGCGAGGCGCTGGTCGCGCAGGCGGTCGCGTATGTCCGCTACGCCCTCGCCAACCCGATGCTGTTCCGCCTCATGTTCGGCGCCAAGCGGCCGGACGCGGTGCCGGACCCGGCTCTGGGCGCCGCCGGAGCCTCGACCTTTGCCGTGCTGTCCGATCGGGTGGCGTCGGAAACGCCGGCGGGCGGCGACCGGGACGCGCGCACGATCGGCTGCTGGTCGCTGGTGCACGGCCTCGCCCTGCTGTTCCTGGACGGCGAGATCCGCCCGCGGCTCGACCAGCCGGACGATGCGATCACGCGCCGGGTGGCGACCGCCATGCTCGGCGTGCTCCGGGACGACGGGTCGGCTTCGTCATCCGTGGCTGGCTGCCAACCGCCGGTGCCGGCCCCGGGCGGGCGCGGGACGGAGGGATGAACCGCAAGCAGCGCCGGGCGCAGGGCGTCGCCCGGCCGGACGCGGCGGCTGCCTCGGACCTGTTCGAAGAGGCGGTCCGGCATCACCAGGCCGGACAGGCGGAGCAGGCCGGCGCCCTGTATCGCCGCGTGCTGGCGCTGGAGCCGCGCCATGCGGACGCGCTGCACCTGTCCGGCCTGCTCGCCTTCGAGGCGGGACGGCACGCAGAGGGGAAGGAGCTGATCGGCCGGGCGATCCGGATCGACGGCGCCAGGGCCCCGTTCCACCTCAACCTGGGGCACGTGCTGGCTGCGCTTCGGCAGCACGACGAGGCGGCCGGCGCCTACCGCAGCGCGATCCGGCTCCGGCCGGACTACCTTCCGGCCCATCTCGGCCTCGGCAATGCCCTGCAGGACGCGGGCCGGCCGGCGCAGGCTGTCCTCGCCTACGAGGCCGCCATCCGGATCGAGCCCGGCTTCGCCGACGCGCACGCGAATCTCGGGGTGGCGCTGAGGAAGCTGGGGCGGCTCGACGACGCCCTCGCCGCCCTGGACGCCGCGATCCGCCTCCGGCCGGACGCGGCCGCAACGCATTTCAACCTCGCCAACGCGCTGGCCGTGTCCGGCCGGCTCGACGAGGCGATCGACGCGTACGGCACCGTCCTGCGCCTGCAGCCGGAGTCCGTCGAGGCGCGGTGCAACCTCGGCAACGTCCTGGCGGACGCGGGACGAACGGAGGACGCGGTCGCCGCCTACCGCGACGTGATCGCGAGGAGGCCGGACTATGCCGACGCCCACGCCAACCTCGGCAACGCGCTGGGCGCGGCCGGACGGCTCGGCGAGGCGATCGCGGCACAGGAGGCCGCCCTCCGGCTCAGGCCGGGCCTCGCCAGGGCGCACTCCAACCTGGGCAACCTGCTCAACGACGCGGGCCGGTTCGACGAGGCCCTGCTCGCCCACGAGGCCGCGATCCGCCTCGACCCGGGCTTCGCCGACGCCTGTTCCAACCTCCTGATGACGCTGCACTACCGTCCGGAGCCCGCACCGGGCGCGGTTCGGGCGGCGGCGCGACGCCACGCCTCGGCGCTCGGGCGGCCCCGGTCCCCGCCGGCGTTCGCCAACGACCGCGATCCGGACCGCCGGCTGCGCATCGGCTACGTATCCGGCGATCTCGGCCCGCACCCGGTCGGGCACTTCCTGAGGCCGGTGCTGCGCTGCCACGACCGCCGGGCGGTGGAGGTGACCTGCTACGACAACCATCCGCACCGGGGGCCGGTGGCGGAAGCGCTGCACCGCACGTCCGACCGCTGGCGCAGCCTCGCCGGGTTGCCGGACGAGGCGGCGGCGGCGGTGGTCGCGGCCGACGGGATCGACATCCTGGTGGACCTGTCCGGCCACACGGCGCGCAACCGCCTCCCGCTGTTCGCGCGCAGGGCGGCGCCGGTGCAGGCCACCTGGCTCGGCTACTGGGGAACCACCGGGCTGTCCGCCATGGACGTCATCCTGTCCGATACCACGACGATCCTGCCCGGGGAGGAGGGCGACTATGCGGAGCGGGTGGTCCGCCTGCCCGGCTCGCGCTTCTGCTTCGCCCCGATCGACGACGCGCCCCTGCCTGCGACGCCGCCCTGCACCCGCGGCCGTCCGCCCACCTTCGGCAGCTTCAACAACCTGGCCAAGGTCGGGCCGGAGGTGGTGCGGCTCTGGGCGCGCGTGCTGCACGCGGCACCCGGGTCGCGCCTGCTGCTGAAGTGGGCGTCGCTGGTGGACGACGACATGCGCCGGCACCTGACGGCGCGGTTCGCCGAGCTCGGCATCGGTGCGGAGCGACTGGAGCTGCGCGGCCGATCCTCGCACCTGTCGACGCTGGAGCAGTACGGGGATGTCGACGTGGCCCTCGACCCGTTCCCGTTTTCCGGCGGCCTGACCAGCTGCGACGCGTTGTGGATGGGCGTCCCGGTGGTGACGCTGCCGGGCGAGGCGCCGCAGTCGCGCCAGACCGCCGGCTTCCTCCAGGCGATCGGGTCCGCCGGCTGGGTCGCCCGCACGCCGGAGGAGTACGTGTCGGTCGCGCTGTCCCTCGTGTCGGATCCGGAGGCGCTGCGCGGCATCCGGCTCACGCTGCGCGACCGCATGGCCGCCTCGCCTTTGTGCGACGCCCCGTCCTTCACCCGCGGCCTGGAAGACGCCTACCGCGCGATGTGGCGCGACCGGTGCGGCCGGCGGACCGGCGTCGCCGACGTTTCGTGAACATCGTTCATGGGCGCGTCGCCGCGTGGACCGTGCCGGATGGACCGCGGCGGACACCGGTGGAACACTCGGCCGAACGAACCACGTGCGCGGTGGCTGGCAGATGGCAGGGCTGAACACGATCATCGGCATCGACCTGGGCACCACCAACAGCCTGGGCGCGGTGTGGCGCGACGGCGGCGTGACGCTGGTTCCGAACGCGCTCGGCGCCGTGCTGACGCCGTCCGCGGTCAGCGTGGCCGATGACGGCAGCACCCTGGTCGGGCAGGCCGCGCGCGACCGGCTGTCGACGCGGCCGGACCGCAGCGCCGCCTCGTTCAAGCGCGCCATGGGCACCGGCCACGTGTTCGAGCTGGCGGGACGGGCGTTCCGCGCCGAGGAGCTGTCCGCCCTGGTGCTGCGCTCGCTCAAGGAGGACGCCGAGCGGTTCCTGGGGGTGCCGGTCGAGGAGGCGGTGATCACCGTGCCGGCCTATTTCAGCAACGCCCAGCGACGCGCCACGGAAGCGGCGGGGCAGCTCGCGGGCCTGCGGGTCCGGCGCCTGCTGAACGAGCCCACCGCGGCCGCCATGGCGTACGGGCTGCACAGCGACGCGGCGGAGGAGCGAATCCTGGTGCTCGACCTCGGCGGCGGCACCTTCGACGTGTCGATCCTGGAGGTGTTCGAGGGGGTGATGGAGGTGCGCGCCACCGCCGGCGACAACCGGCTCGGCGGCGACGACTTTTCCGGCGTGCTGATGGAAGGGTTCATGGCGGCGGTCGGCGCGGCGGCGGGGCTCGCGTCCCTGCACGACGAGCGGGGCGAGGTGCGCGGCACGCTGCGGCGCGCGGCGGAGGTCGCCAAGCGCGCCCTGACGGCGGGGCACGAGCACGAGATGGTGCTGGTGCATCGCGGGCAGGCGCTGAGCTGGCCGGTGACGCGGGACGGGTTCGAGCTGCGGGCGCAGCCGCTGCTGGCCCGGCTGCGCGCGCCGGTGGAGCGGGCGATCCGCGACGCCCGGCTCAGGCCGGACCAGATCAGCCACCTGGTGCTGGCCGGCGGCGCCACCCGGATGCCGATGGTCCGCCGCCTGGCGGCGCAGCTGTTCGACCGGTTTCCGGTGGCGAGCGTGGACCCGGACGAGGTTGTGGCGCGCGGCGCCGCGGTGCAGGCCGGGCTGGTGGCCGAGGACGCGGCGCTGTCGGACCGGGTGATGACGGACGTGGCGCCGTTCACCCTGGGGGTGGAGGTGTCCAGGTCGCGCGACGGCAAGGTGCTGCTCGACGGGCTGTTCTCGCCGCTGATCGAGCGCAACACGGTGATCCCGGCCAGCCGCTCCACCACCCTCACCGCCACCGGCGACTACCAGAAGCGCATCGTGCTGAAGGTGTACCAGGGCGAAGGGCGGCTGGTGCGCGACAACATCTATCTCGGCGAGCTGGCCGTGCCGATCCCGCCGGACAAGGCGGGGAAGCAGCCGGTGGAGGTCCGCTTCACCTATGACAGCAGCGGGCTGCTGGAGGTGGACGCGCTGGTGAGGAGCACGGGGCTGCGCCGCTCGGTGGTGATCGAGAACCAGCCCGGCGTGCTCGGCGCCGACGAGATCGCGGCACGGCTGCGCAAGCTGGCGCCGCTCAAGGTCAACCCGCGCGAGCAGGCCGAGAACGTGGCGGTGATCGCGCGGGCCGAACGGCTGTACGGCGAGCGGCTGGCGGAAGAACGCGAAGCGGTGGCGGCGGCGCTGGACCAGTTCCTGCTGCTGCTCGACCGCCAGGACCCGGCCGCGATCGAGGCCGGCCGCGCAGGCCTTTCCGCCTGGCTCGACGGCATCGACACCTCCGTGTTCTGAACCGGGCGGGGTGCGGGATGGCGGGCATCTGGGACGAGCTCGGCATCGCGCCGACGGCAGACGCGTCGGCGATCCGGCGTGCCTATGCGGTCCGGCTCAAGGCGGTGCGTCCCGATGCCGACCCGCAGGGCTTCGCCCGGCTGCGCCAGGCCTATGAGCGGGCGCTGGCCGGCGCCGGAACCGCTCCGGTGCAGGGGGAGCCGGCGGCGCCCATGCCTGCCCCGGCCACGCCTGCGGTGCCCAAGCCTGCGGTGCCC
>CALMVN010000243.1 GCA_937873225.1 uncultured Acetobacteraceae bacterium | reverse complement strand
ACTTTCCGACAGCGCCCGCACCGTGTCGTCGGTGCGCCGCACGCTGCCGACCGCCCTGCCGGTCAGGTTGGCCGAGTTCGTCACCTGGTGGTTGATCTCCGCGATCGAGGACGACAACTGCTCGGCCGCCGCCGCCACCGTCTGCACCCCGGCACTCGACTCCACCGCTGCGCGCGCCACCTCCACCGCCTGCGCATCGGTCTGTGCGGCACTCCCCGTCATGGACGAGGCGGTTCCCTCCATCTGCGACGATGCCGAGGCCAGGGTGGCGATGGTGCTGCCGATCTGCCGCTCGAACTCCGACACCAGGGCTTCCAGCCGGGCGCTGCGCCCCTGCCGCGCCGCGTGCTCGGCCGCCTGCTCCGCCGACAGCCGGTCCGCTTCGGTCATGCTGTCCTTGAACACCTGCACCGCCGCCGCCATCGCACCGATCTCGTCGCCGCGGCCGGCTTCCGGCACCGCCACCGACAGGTCATGACCGGCCAGCCGCCGCATCGTCGCGGTCATGGCGGCGATCGGCCGCGCGATGTGCCGGATCAGCACCAGCGCCGTGCCCACGCTGAGCAGCAGCACCAGGCCGATCCCGATCGCGATGAACACGCGCGCGGTCGCGTAGCTCCGCCGGCTCAGCTCCCCGTACGCCTGTCCGCGCGTCTCGTTGTACTTGAGGTCCCATTGCAGCACGTCCAGCAGCGCGTTGAAGTGCCCGGCCGACGTGGTCATGAAGTAGTCGTGCGCGTCCCCGTCCTGCCCGTTGTCCTTGAACTTCTGCTCCGTCGCGATGTCCGCGCGGTATTTCGGCCAGGTGGCGTCGAACACCGTCGCGAAGTTCTTCCGTTCCGTACCCGGATCGATCGCTGGATCGTAGCTTGCCCGAAGCCGGCCGAGTGCTGCGATCGTGCTGCGCAACGACGCGGTGACCGCCGCGCGCTCCGCGTCGCTGGCCGCCATCATCATCTGCGTCTCGCTGCGGTGCACGTCCTGCAGCGCCAGCTCCAGCCCGGCCGCCGCCAGCGTGCTGGGCAGGTAGTGGTCGCGGATCACCACCACCGCGCTGTTGGTCCGGCCGAGCCGCTCCAGCGAGAACAGGCCGAGCATGACGGACAGGACGGTCAGCACCGCGAACCCGCCGCCCAGCTTGACGCCGAGTGACAAGGTGCGGGGCCGCCTGGAGGTGGTGGCTGGAGCGTGGTCGCGCGTGATCATGGTCGTTTCTCCGATGCAACAGGATCATCGGCCCGGAAAGGTTGACGATCCGTTCACCGCGGCCGCGCCGCTCACGCCCCCGGCGGCAGCGCCGCCCACTCAGTTCTCCTGCGGCAGCGCCGCCCGGAACGCCCGCACCAGCCCTTCCGGGTCGCGCAGGTTCAGGTCGCGCTGCGGGAACGGGAACTCGATCCCGGCGGCGTGGAACGCGTCCCACACACGCAGCAGCACGTCGCTCTTCACGTTCGCCGTCCCCTCGCGCGGGTCGGCGATCCAGAACCGCAGCTCCAGGTCGACCGAGCTGTCGCCGAGCCCGGTCAGCAGGCAGACCGGCCGCGGCTCCCCCAGCACCCGCGCCACGCCGCCGGCCGCCTCGATCGCCAGCCGGATCGCGGCGTGCACGTCGGCGCTGTACGAGATCCCGAACCCCACGTGCAGACGCACCAGGTCGTTGGAGTAGCTCCAGTTCACCACCTGCTGGGTGATCAGGTCCTCGTTCGGGATCAGGTACTCGGTGCCGTCCCGGGTCACCACCGACACGAAGCGGGCGTTGAGCCGGGTGATCCAGCCATAGGTGCTGCCGATCTCGATCACGTCGCCCGGCTTGATCGAACGGTCCAGCAGCAGGATCACCCCGCTGATCAGGTTGGACACCACCTTCTGCAGGCCGAAGCCGACGCCGACGCCGATGGCACCCGAGAACACCGCGAACGCGGTCAGGTCGATGCCCACCGCACTCAGCGCCACCACCACCGCCAGCGTCAGCAGCGTCGCCCGCGCCAGCTTCGACGCCAGCACCTGCACCGATGGCGTGATGTCGCTGGCACCCTGCAGACGGGTGTCGATCACGTGCGACACGAGGTTCGCCGCCCAGACGAGCACCACCAGCAGAAGGGCCGCCTTGATCAGCAGCAGCACGCTCAGGCGCAGCGTGCCGACCGAGAACGCCATCGACCCCAGCAGCCCGACCGCCGGCCCGATCAGGCCTGCGATGTTCAGCGCCGCCACGATCCACGCCGCACCCGCGAACAGACGCGCCAGGCGGGGGCTGCGCACCAGCCCCGAGCTCACCCGGATGATGATCCAGGCCAGCGTCAGGGACTCCACCAGCCGCAGCAGCCGCGGCGCGGTGCCGGACGCCTCGAACGCCCGCTCCTCGAACCAGACCAGCAGGATCAGCAACAGCCACGGCAGCGCGTCCGCCAGCCCCGCCAGCACCCGACGCACCGGCACCACCGTCAGCCGCGCGATGGTCGGCACCAGCCCGCGCACCAGCGGACGGGCGACGGCGCGGCTCAGCAGCAACGCTGCCGCGGCGGCGACCAGCTGCGCCAGGCTCGACCAGACCAGGACGTTCTGCCGGAGCCAGACCAGCGCGTCCCCGATGGTGTTGTGCAGAAGCAGGAGGGCGGATTGGCTCGTCATGCGGTCAGTTGATCCAAAGCCGCCGGCCTGTCGAGGCGGCCCGAAGGCGTCATGCTGTTCCGTCCGGCAGGAAGTACAGCCCGAACGTGAATCACACTGCGTTGACCGGATTGTTGTTCGTCAGCCGGACGCCGGCGATCGGCGGCACCTTTCGCTATCGGCGTGGTCGTGCCCTCGCTGTCAAATCCGAGCAGGATGGTTCACCCTCGTCAGCGGCTCAAGGTTGTAAAGCCTCCGTTTTGGCGCCACGCTGCCATTAAGACGAGAGATCGAGATGGCCCGCCAACCGCAGCAACAGCGTTCCGCGTCGCCGCCAAGCGCCAACGCCAACATGTCAATGTCGGCCGCGGGACGAGCTGCCCTAGCGGTTCGCGAGGGCCTCGGCGGCCGGCCTGGCAATGAAGGCGGCTACTACAACGACACCGCCGACAACTGCACGGTCGGCGTTGGCACCCTAGTCCACTATGGTCCCTGCACGCCGGAGGAGCTCAGCCGCCCCGCCAACCCGGCCCAGAACCAAGCCGACTTCGACGCCCGCGTGAGAACCGCTGAGGACGCGGTGCGGAACGGCGTCCCAACAGGCAGCTCAACCAGAACCAGTTTGATGCCCTCGCCTCGGGCGCCTACAATTCCGGTGCAGGCATGACGGGCGCCTTTGC
>CALMVN010000242.1 GCA_937873225.1 uncultured Acetobacteraceae bacterium | reverse complement strand
CGTCGGTTCCGGTCTGGAACGCCACCACTGGCGGGAGCACGAACGGGGGCGCTCCTTCCTTCAGGTTGGCGTCCAGGAACGGGATCAGCAGGTGGCTGCGGAACCAGGCTTCGGTGTTCATGCCGAACTGCAGCGGCCCCAGCGACGTCTCGTCCTCCCCCTCCTGTCCGTGGAACCACGGCCCGATCACCAGGTGATCGAGATGCTGCGGGTCGCGCTTTGCCTGCGCTTCCCACACCGCCACTGCGCCGTAGCTGTCCTCCTGGTCCCACTGCCCATCCACCAGCAACGTCGGCACTGTCGGCGTCACCTCGGCCAGGATTTTATCCACCGCCTGTCCCTGCCAGAACGCGTCGTAGGCCGGATGCTGCTCCAGCCGCCGCCAGAACGGCAGCTGTTCCATTCCAACCGCCCGCCCGTATGCCCCTGCGGTACCGTAACGCATGTAGGCCGTCCAGTCGTCGTGTCCTGGCGTCCACCAGTCGATGTCGGACTTTCTGGCCGCCGTCTGCGAGTACACGTACTCCATCATCTCCTGCCGGAAAGCGCCCTCGTGGAACCAGTCGTCGCCGATCCAGGTGTCCACCATCGGGTTCATCGGCACCGCCGCCCGTAGCGCCGGATGCGGGTGCACCAGGCTCATCAGCGTTGTGAACCCGTCGTAGCTGATCCCGTACGTGCCAACCCGCCCGTTTGCTTCCTTCACGTTGCGCACCAGCCAGTCAATCGTGTCCCAGGCATCGGTGCTGTGGTCGACCTTCGTCGGGTTCAGTAGTCCGGACAGCGGCCGGTTCACCATGTACTCGCCTTCCGACCCGTATTTTCCCCGCACGTCCTCATACACCACGATGTAGCCGTGCCGCACTAGGTCGCGGTCCAGCGGGAGGCTCAGCGCGTCCGCCGCGTGCGGCCACGCCCCCTTTGTGGCGTCTTTGGCGGAATAAGGCGTCCGGCACAGCAGGATCGGCATCCGCCCGCCGCCGTGCGGCACGACCATCACCGCGTGCAGCTTCACCCCGTCGCGCATCGGGATCATCACGTCACGCCGGTCGTAGTCCCAGTTCCCGGTCGCGACCTGGAACCGCTTGGGAATGTCTCCCCCCGATCCAGCTCCGCCCGAACCATCCGTCGCCTGCGCCAGCACCGGACCAATCAAGGCCGCCCAGACCATCACTGCTCCAAGCATCGCTCCCGCCGTTCCCCGCCCGGCCTCCCGGATCCGCCCGCGTCCCATCATCCTGTCCCTCGAACTCTGAGCCGACTCGTCTTCCAGTCGGCTGCGCCCAATGTCTCCTATTCCGTTGCGATGCAGCAATCCTGTCTCAGATCTACAGAGGCGGCCGTCCGCACCGATCCGTCCGCGTCCCGCGGCACCCAACCATCTCAGCGAGGACGCCATGCAGCAATCAGCCGACGCAACCACGGCCGCCCGGCGGGCGGTGGCGCGGTGCCGGCTCCGCTCCCGTTCGCGCCGGTGTCGCCGCCGCCCGCCTGGACCCGCCGCCCCTGGACAGTGGCCGCCCTGGTCGGCTTCCTCTCATGCCATACCGGCGAAGGCGCGATGAGCAGGACCGCCGCCAGCGAATCCCACAAGGTCGGCGACATCCACATTCGCGCGTGACGGCACGTCTTGCGACAAACTCATGCGTGTTGCCGGTATGTCCATGTGCGCCCGGTCTGGCAACGCCGCCGCTGGCGACAACGGGCAACGACCGCGGGCAAGGACATTTCGGAAGTCCGCTCGCCACCAATCTCGATCCTTGGGTTGTTTGGCCTCAGGGTGTAGTGTGACGGTGCGACTTTAAGTTGATCGTTTCCGCCGCGTCCAATCCGCGCGGTGAGGGTGGGTGAGGGCTCCTGCGAGGCGGCCGACGCTGCGGTGCTGGCGCTGGCCGACACCGACTGGCTGCGGCACACGCTGACGCTGAGGGGGCCGGCGGCGGAGGTGGCGCGTTCCAGCTCAGGGCGCGCGGGCCGTCGGCGATCCCGTGGCACCTCGACCTTGACCACGAGGAGATGCGGCTGCTGGCGCTGATGGCCGCTGCCGGACCGGTGGCACGAGGCCTGGCGCGCGAGCTCAGGCTGCAGCTGGCGGCCCATCAGGAGCGGGTGCTGGCGGCGGCAGCCCAACCCGGCGGCGGCCGCCTGCTCGACCTGCACCGGCTGCTGCCGGTCCCCCGCCGCCTGCTGATGCTGGCCTGCGACGCGCCAGAAAGCCGGCCGTGGCTGTGGACGCATTGGGGCACGCTGCAGCCGCTGCGCCAGGTGCGGGTGCTCGGGCACCTGGCCGATGCCCGGCTCAAGCGCATCGCCTGGGTGGCGTGGGTGTTCTAGTCGGCCGACTGGACGCCGTGGCGGGCGATCACGCGGCTCAGGCAGGACCGGCCGGGTGGCTGACGCCGAGAACGATTGAATCCTGCCGCCGCGGGTGATGGTGGAGCGCCAGGCCCAATGGCTGGTGAGGGCGATTCGGCTGGTGCTGCTGCGCTCGCGGCTGATGCTCCCAAACAGCCCATTACAAGCGCAGGACGCCCAGCGGGACGCAGCGCAGGAAGAGCAGCGGCTGCGGATGCGGGCGGCCCTGGTGTGGCTGGAGGCGCGGCCCCAGCCGCCACGTTGGCGCAGCCCGGCCTGATAGGCCG
>CALMVN010000241.1 GCA_937873225.1 uncultured Acetobacteraceae bacterium | reverse complement strand
AGCCAGCTCTTCGGATATACATAAATGGCCATCAAGTTGCCGATGTCTTGACAGCCAATGCGTCTTTTGTACATCATCGGTGTAGAGTTATAGGAGGTTTCAATCATCCTTATTCTGCACGTAAAACTATTATGCAGTCTCTGCATAAGCTGATCAATTTTCTCTGCGTCCAAGGGCATGGCTGGATCGGCTCTCCACCTTTCACCATGAATTACCTCGTAGACGTCCAACGAGAATGTTTTTGCATCTCCTGGATTGACCAGGAACGGATTGAGACCGTCAGGGTCTGGACCCCAATTAAGAGCGAACTGGAAGTAGTGTAGCTTACCGTCTTGTCTGAATGAAACGTCGATCTCGCCGGTCGAAGCGACGTAACCGAAGCGCCTTCCAAGATTGGAGACAAGTAGAACGATCTTGTCGTGATAGCGTATTTTACCTTTTGCAGAGCCAGCTTGATCCTCAGACTCGCCGACCACGCTTATTCTAAGATCGGTCTGATCAATACCAACCTCGGTAGAAAGCCATGACCAAGAGGCGACAAGGAGCGCAATAGCTGCGGTTACGAGCGTCGCAGTGCCTTGGAGCGCATTAACGTGAAGGCGCCAAGTCAGATCGGTAAAGCAGTGCGTGCATTTTCGTGCTGACGGAACATCCAGTGGATGACGACACCAGGGGCAATGCGTTCGGGGCGGTCTTCTCAGTGTCCGAAAGCGAACCATTAGCTGCTTGTGACCATTCGGCAGGCAGCCCATCTAGACAGCAACACGAGGTCACCGCAACTGTCACGATCTAGGTCGACTTGGGATCGGCTGCAGACCTGAATGGTTTCAGTCCTTGCGTTCAGGGTCGCATGCGTGCGCTGGCGCGCTTGGCGGTCGTGGTGTCCTGCTGTGCCTCGGTCCGCAGCGTCGCGGCTCCGGCTTCCAGCTGACTGGCACGCTGCAGCTCGGCCCCGGCCCGGTTCTGTGCCCCGGCTGCGATGACGGTAGCGCGGTACTGCTCGGCGGAGGCTCGGCGGGTCTCTCGTGTGGTGGTTCCGGACATGGTGATGTCTCCTTACTACCTGGCTGCGGTTTTGACGAAGCGGCTTGCCTTAACGCGGACGTTAAGATCGCGGCGGCGAAAGTATGCCGCCTGTGTGCAGCGGATCGGCTTCGACCCCTGGCGGACGACGAACAGCTCATCCTTGCGAGCCTGCTGCAGCTCGCTGGGCAGGATGAGCCTGCGCTTCACCTCATGCACGCTGTTGTTCCTCCCTCTGGAGCGGGATCCGATCTCGAAGCCCTTGCCGGAGGAGCCGCTGTTGTCACCCTCGGAGGTCGCCAGCACGGCGAACTCGCCGAAGTCCTTGGACACGCCCTCTGCGGTGTCGCGGTCGCTGGTAGCGGCATAGCCACGCCAGGACACGGTCGCGAACCACCGCGCCGGACCCTTCGGCCCCCACACCTCGGCAAGCTCGGCTTCGGAGAGGTAGAGCAGCTGCATCGTCAAGCCGTACTTGCGGCCGGTGTCGCGCACCATCTCGATGCTCGTCATCCGACCCAATTTGCTCGCCTCGTCAATGAGCAGCAGGGTCCGGGCCGCATAGTTGCCATCGGCCTCGATGAAGGCCCACGTCAGGGCATCCAGGACGATCCGGGCGACGGCCGGTGTCGTCATCAGCACGTCCAGCGGCACATGGATGAAGACGGTCACCTTGTTCCCGACCACGTCGCTTGGCTTGATGCGGCTGCCGGAAAGGAACTCCGCCACGACATCATCGAACAGCCAGGCCGTGAACTGCGTCGCGTTGAAGTAGGCGCCGGAGAACGTCTCCTCGGCCAGCTCCATCAGCGTGCGCACGGCGAGCCGGGCGATCGTGCAGTGCGTGACCTTGTCGATCCCCCGGAGGAAGTCCTTCATCTGGGCTTCGGGCGTGGTGATCAGCTCGCGGAAATACGCCAGCGTCTTGTTCTCGGCCGGCAGGTCCGGATCCCAGAGCATGTGTCCCAGGATGCATGCCACCAGGTTGCGGCCGGCATCCGAGAAGATCGAGTTCTTGTCCCGCTCCGGCTCCTCGCCGCACAGCGACGCGACGGCCGACAGCAGCCGCCGGGTCGCCGAAGGGGAGGCGGGGTTGATCTCCGCCAGCGGGTTGAACCCCGACTTGGCGAGCCCCGTCACCGGGTCCATGCCGCCGTTCAGGTCGAGGCGGACAACCGGCTGGCCCATCGCGGCCCGGGCCTCCTGGACCATCGGGCCGATCTCGTTCGACGGGTCAAGGACGATGGCGGAGCCTGTCCAGTAGAGCAGGCGCGTGATCGCGGTCGACGTCTTCATGCCGCCGGAACCGGCGAAGATGAGGGAGTGCGTCGGGCCGGCAACGCACGGGTCTATGAGCAACGGAGACTTGCCCCCACGGCCCCAGGTGCGCCGGTCTGTCGGATCGAACTCGACGCGAGCGATTGCCTGCTCATCGACCCGCGCGGCCTCACCGATCACCAGGCCACCCCAATCGGTCTTCCGTGCTCGGAGGATCTGCCGGGCCTGCCGCATGGGGAGCCAGTCCGAATGGCCGTGGTTGTCGCTGGCGCCGCGGATTACGGGCTGCGGATTGGGGCCGAACAGCGATCGCCGCAGGCTCGGTCCACGCGGGGCGGCTCGCATCCGGATAGCCCCGAGCAGGCCGAAGAAGCCGAGCGGGGCCACGCCGCCGATCACCAGCCACCGGTGGACGGCCGGGATGTAGCTGTATGGCAGGTACATCCACCACTGCCAGAAGGGGTGCGGGAACGCCCGCAGGAGTCCACACCCGGCGAGAAAGATGAAGGTCGCCATCACGGTCCAGACGCCCACCAGGAGCGCGCAGCCGAACAGCCCCGCAATCGCCTTGACGGGCCACGGGAGGTCAGAGAACTGCATGAGGTGTCCTAATGG
>CALMVN010000240.1:5753-11679 GCA_937873225.1 uncultured Acetobacteraceae bacterium | reverse complement strand
GAAAGGCCGGGGCTGCCGCCGGCGCCGTGCCGGTTCAGCGCGATCCGGCTGTCGCCGCCGCGGGACGCGCTGCGGGAGGCGATCGGGCAGCGCTTCGGGCTGATGCTGGAGGCAGGCGCGCTGGCCGAGGTCGAGGCGCTGCTGGCGCAGGGGCTGCCGGCCTTCGTGCCGGCGATGCGGGCGCATGGGGTGCCGGAGCTGGCCGCGGTGCTGCGGGGGACGAGCACGCTGGAGGAGGCGTCGAGGCGGGCGGTGCTGCTGCAAGGGCAGTACACCAAGCGGCAGGACACCTGGTTCACGCATCATGCGCTGACGGAGCCGGAACGGACGCGCGTGGTCGGCGGCCGCATAGCTGATATGACGCAACAAATGGAAAGAATGATGGCGGAAATCTTGCCATTCGTTTTTGCAGGCGTTGACGGCCGGCTGGTGGACACATAGGACAGGAGCCCGCGACCGCTTGTCGCGTCAGGAGCGCGAGATGAACGCCAGCACCGACCCGAAGGATGCCCGTCCGGCGAGCGGACACGAGGGGATCAGCCTGCCCGCCAGCAACGGTGCCGAGGTGCTGCTCCGCGTGCTCAGGGCGCAGGGGGTGGAGGTGGTGTTCGGCTACCCGGGCGGGGCGGTGCTGCCGATCTACGACGCCCTGTTCAAGCAGGACGCGATCCGGCACATCCTGGTCCGGCACGAGCAGGCGGCGGTGCATGCGGCGGAAGGCTATGCGCGCTCCACCGGCAGGGTGGGGGTAGTGCTGGTGACGTCTGGGCCGGGGGCGACCAACGCGGTCACCGGGCTGGTCGACGCGCTGATGGATTCGATCCCGGTGGTGTGTCTGACCGGGCAGGTGCCGACGCACGTGATCGGCAGCGACGCGTTCCAGGAAGCCGACACCACCGGAATCACCCGGCCTGCGACCAAGCACAACTACCTGGTCAAGCGGTCGGGCGACCTGGCGCGCACGCTGCACGAGGCGTTCTACGTGGCACGCAGCGGACGCCCGGGGCCGGTGGTGGTGGACCTGCCGAAGGACATCATGGTCGGGCAGGCCGGCTACGCACCGGCGTCGGAGGCGCCGCACCGGTCGTACCGGCCGGTGCGGGAGCCGGCGCGGGACGCGATCGAGGCCGCGGTGGCGGCGATGAAGCGGGCGCGTCGGCCGCTGTTCTATACCGGCGGCGGGGTGATCAACTCCGGGCCGGCGGCGTCGGAGGCGCTGGCGCGTCTGGTGCGGATGACCGGGTTTCCGTGCACCTCGACGCTGATGGGGCTGGGAGCGTATCCGACCACGGATCCGCAGTTCCTCGGCATGCTGGGGATGCACGGCACCTACGAGGCGAACCTCGCCACCCACGGCTGCGACGTGCTGGTGAACATCGGGGCGCGGTTCGACGACCGGGTGACGGGACGGCTGGACGCGTTCTCGCCCGGCTCGACCAAGATCCACGTCGACATCGACGCGTCGTCGATCAACAAGATCGTGCGGGTGGACGTTCCCGTGTTGGGCGACGCGGGCCGGGCGATCGCCATGATGATCGAGGCGTGGGAGCGGGACGACGCGCCGGTGGACCGCGACGCGCTGGCCGCGTGGTGGCGGCAGATCGACGCGTGGCGGGCGATCGACAGCCTGGCGTTCCGTCAGGACCCGTCGCCGGATGCGATCATCAAGCCGCAGCACGCGATCCGGCGGCTGTACGAGCTGTCGCGCGGGACCGGGCGCGACACGTTCGTGACCACGGAGGTGGGGCAGCACCAGATGTGGGCGGCGACGCACTTCCAGTACGAGCGGCCGAACCGGTGGATGACGTCGGGCGGCCTGGGGACCATGGGCTACGGCCTGCCGGCGGCGGTGGGGGTGCAGGTGGCGCATCCGGACGCGCTGGTGATCGACATCGCCGGCGAGGCGTCGACGCTGATGAACATCCAGGAGCTGGGCACGATCGCGCAGTACCGGCTGCCGGTGAAGCTGTTCATCCTGAACAACCGCTACATGGGCATGGTGCGGCAATGGCAGGAGCTGCTGCACGGCAGCCGGTACTCGCAGAGCTACAGCGAGGCGCTGCCGGACTTCGTCAAGCTGGCGGACGCGTTCGGGGCGACGGGGATGCGTGCGGGCAGCGTCGGCGAGCTGGACGAGGTGATCCGGCGGATGCTGGCGCATCCCGGGCCGGTGGTGGCCGACATCCGCGTGGACGAGGCGGAGAACTGCTATCCGATGATCCCGTCGGGGGCTGCGCATAACGAGATGATCCTGGGCCCGGCGCAGGGCGGGCAGGCGGCGCGGATCACCGACGAAGGCCTGATGCTGGTCTGAGGCCTTTCCACCAGGTTTCCAAAGGACGACCGTCCTTTGGCGGGTCCAGGGCAGCGCCCTGGCCTTCTGTCCCGAGGAACGACCATGTCCCCCCAAGAGGAGCCGCAGGTCTCGGCGGTGATCGCCGTGCTGGTGGAGAACGAGAGCGGCGTGCTGGCGCGCGTGATCGGGCTGTTCTCGGGACGCGGCTACAACATCGAGAGCCTGACGGTGGCGCCGGTGGAGGAGGGCGGCAACCGGTCGCGCATCACCATCGTCACCTCCGGCACGCCGATGGTGATCGAGCAGATCAAGGCGCTGCTGTACCGGCTGGTGCCGGTGCACAAGGTGGCGGACCTGACCCAGGGCGGGCCGCACGTCGCGCGCGAGCTGGCGCTGGTCAAGGTGGTGTCGAGCGGCGAGCCGCGCACGGAGGCGCTGCGGGTGGCGGAAGCGTTCCGGGCGCGTGCGGTGGACACCACCACCGGCTCGTTCGTGTTCGAGCTCACCGGGGCCACCGAGAAGATCGAGTCGTTCATCGACCTGATGCGGCCGCTTGGCCTGGTCGAGGTGTCGCGCACCGGGATCGCCGCCATCGCCCGCGGGCCTCGGACGATCTAGCCTTTTCGATGCCGTCTGTTTCAAGGAGGACCTGACCATGCGCGTCTATTACGACCGCGATGCCGACGTGAACCTGATCAAGGGGCGCAAGGTCGCCATCATCGGCTACGGCAGCCAGGGCCACGCCCACGCCAACAACCTCAAGGACAGCGGCGTGGCCGAGCTGGCGGTGGGGCTGCGTCCGGGATCGGGAGGCATTGCGAAGGCGGAGGCGGCCGGCATCCGGGTGATGGGGCCGTCCGAGGCGGCGGCGTGGGCCGACGTGGTGATGGTGCTGACGCCGGACGAGCTGCAGGGCGACCTGTATGCCGAGCACCTGCATCCCAACCTGAAGCAGGGAGCCGCGATCGCCTTCGCGCACGGGCTCGCGGTGCATTTCCGGGTGATCGAGCCGCGGCCGGACCTGGACGTGTTCATGATCGCGCCGAAGGGGCCGGGACACACGGTGCGCTCGGAATACCAGCGTGGCGGCGGGGTGCCGTGCCTGGTGGCGGTGGCGCAGGACCCATCCGGCAACGCGCTGGAGATCGCGCTGTCCTATGCCAGCGCCATCGGCGGCGGGCGGGCCGGGATCATCGAGACCACGTTCAAGGAGGAATGCGAGACCGACCTGTTCGGCGAGCAGGCGGTGCTGTGCGGGGGCCTGGTCGAGCTGATCCGGGCCGGGTTCGAGACGCTGGTGGAGGGCGGATACGCGCCGGAGATGGCGTATTTCGAGTGCCTGCACGAGGTGAAGCTGATCGTGGACCTGATCTACGAGGGCGGCATCGCCAACATGAACTACTCGATCTCCAACACCGCCGAGTACGGCGAGTACGTCACCGGGCCGCGCATCGTCACCGCCGAGACCAAGGCGGAGATGAAGCGGGTGCTCGCCGACATCCAGAGCGGCACCTTCACGCGCAACTGGCTGCTGGAGAACAAGGTCGGGCAGGTCGGCTTCAAGGCGACCCGCGCGCGGGTGAACGCGCACCAGATCGAGCAGGTGGGCGAAAAGCTGCGCGCGATGATGCCGTGGATCGGCAAGAACCGGCTGGTGGACAGGACGCGGAACTGAGGCGCGTCGACGGGACGTGCATCGCAGCCGGCGAACCTCGACGCCGCGCAGCCGTTCCGCGTGGAGCAGCGGGAGCAGGCCATGGCGGATGACGACCACCAGGAGATCGTGAAGTCCTTCAGGGAGGTGGTGAACATGACGCCCGCCGCCCTGGAGAAGTGGCTCGACAGCGACGAGTCGAAGTCGGTGGGCTGGGCGGACGGGGCCAACAAGAAGGAAGCCGGCGGCACCGAGGCGGTCGGCCACAAGGAGGGGCACCGGATCGTCGAGATCAAGCACAAGAAGCCGGCGGACCTGACCGAGGACGACTACGCGCACATGAAGAAGGTGGTGGGCTACGTGCATCGCCACCTGGCGCAGCACCCGTCCGGCGACATCGAGCACAGCCGCTGGCGGGCGTCGCTGATGAACTGGGGACACGACCCGCTGAAGGATTGAGCCTCGGCGCCTCCCGGCGGCCGACGTCTCGCCCGGCGGTGCGTGACCCTCGACGGCCAGGTGGCGATCCGCGTCCTCGTGCCGTCCCGCGTTGTGAGGGGCCCGGGTGCGTTGCCCGGGTGACCCGTCGATCGGGACAGGCAGCGGCTCCCGGGCTGCTTCCTGATCCTGCCGCTCATCTGTCGGAAAACCTTACATGTCGACGGGGAGGGCTCCACTAACAATTTGACTCGACTGCCTGTTTCGGTGGGCACGGTCCTTGCAAGGTCGTATCGTATCAGCAGGGAAACAATGTCCATGATCGGAAAGACGACCATCGCGACCGCAGCCATCCTGGCGGCGTCCATGGCCATCGCGGGCGCGGCGCATGCAGGCGCCTATGCAGTGCGGGTGGAAACCGAGGTGACCAACGGCACCCCGTACGACGCGGTGCGCGGCGCCATGAGCTTCACCAACAGCCTCGACACCGCGACCACCGCCAACTTCACCTATACCGGGCCGCTGTCGTTCGGCGACAGCACCACGACGGACCTGAACAGCGACTTCGGCTTCAGCACCGCCAACATCTCGAACTACCAGGCGGCGAACACCGGCCCGATCCTCTACAACGGGGCGAGCGTCGCGAACTTCAGCACCGAGGCGAGCTTCCTGGCTTCCAGCGGAAGCACGGGCGGCTACGGCTACGGCTCGCTCTACCAGATCACGCTCGGGGACCTGGCCGCGGGCACGGTGCTGACCGTCACCCATGACGACGGGTTCAGCCTGTACGACAACCAGACCGCCTACAACACCGCTCATGCCGGGCCGACGACGCAGGTTACCGACACCGTGGTGATAGGCAGCAGCATCAACGCGATCCTGTACTACGCCCGCGAGAACGGGGCGCCATCGGTGCTGCAGGTGACGGTGCCGGAGCCGATGTCGCTGAGCCTGTTCGGCACCGGCCTGCTGGCGCTCGGCATCGCCCTGCGCCGTTGCGGCCGGCGCGTC
This sequence comes from uncultured Acetobacteraceae bacterium, assembly GCA_937873225.1. Classification (GTDB taxonomy): domain Bacteria; phylum Pseudomonadota; class Alphaproteobacteria; order Acetobacterales; family Acetobacteraceae; genus Lichenicola. Next base: position 6,280 of record CALMVN010000240.1, on the reverse strand, counting down.
GCCTGAACCGGGTGCGGCGGAAGCCCTGCCGCAGCAGGATCCGCGGCAGGAACGGTGACCTGCAGCCGGATCCTGTCGAACCTCCAGGCCTGGATGCCGAAGGCATCGCGAGAAGGCGAGTGGACCAGGAACTCGCCGTGCTCCTCGCGGGCTGAACGCGTGCTCCCGACCGACGACGAACATCAAGCGCCTTGACGGGTCCGAGGTCGGGTCGCCGGTCGGCTCGCCAGCTTCCGGATCACACGGGCGTTGATGACGAAGCGCCTCCGTCCCCGCTCGTGCCGTCAATTCATCTCGCCACAACCATGATGCTGCTGCCACGGCTGACGCTGGGCAGGGCCGAGCCAGACAGGCGACGGCGCTCGGGGCGACGTCCCGACGAGTTTCGATTCAGTGGCGACATGGAAGCGTCGGCATCGTGACGAAGGAGCAAAAACTAGAATTTATATCGATTTGTCTGCAATTATAATATTGTTGCACGGGGCGACAGTTGAAACGGCCGAGTTGGCAGCATGTTTCTCACGAAT
>CALMVN010000240.1:0-5653 GCA_937873225.1 uncultured Acetobacteraceae bacterium | reverse complement strand
CGCCGAACGCAGAGCGCTTCTTTGCGGAACGAGTTCTGCCGCAACCAACCAGCCACAGCCTTGATGGAACACGTGCATGGCGACTCTGTTGAACCTTCCTGGCTCTGGCCGCGTCGGAAGTTCCAGCCTGTCCGACGAGGCAACCACGAGTCAGGTCGTGTTCATCGACTCGACCGTTTATGACTATGCCGCGCTGCTGGACGGCGTGGCACCCGGAACCGAGGTCTATCTGCTCGATCCGCAGGAAGACGGCTTGCAGCAGATCGCTGCGGCGCTCGCCGGGCAGACCGGCATCTCCTCCATCTCGATCATCGCTCATGGCGGCGACGGCGCGATCAGGCTCGGCGACTCGATCGTCAATGCCGACACCGTGGCGCATTCCCAGACGGCGCTTGCAGCGATCGGCGCGTCGCTGGCGCCGGGCGGCGACATCCTCCTCGACAGCTGCGACACCGGCGCAGGCACCACCGGCCAGGCGCTGGTGGACCAGATCGCCGCCGCCACCGGCGCCAACGTCGCCGCGTCGTCGCACCTCGTGGGCGACGTGGCGGCGGGCGACGGGTGGAACCTCGACGTCACCAGCACCGGCTCGCCGATGGCGGCGCCGCAGGTGCTGAGCAAGGCAGCGGAGGACAGCTACGCGCAGCCGCTGGTGATCAACGGGCCGCCCGCCGGCCTGCCGATCAGCGTCACGAGCTTCACCGGCAACACCAGCTTCGTCGAGGGCGGCAACGCCGCGATCAACAGCAGCGGCTACCTGCAGCTGACCAGCGCCGCGACCAGCCAGGCCGGCATCGCCGTCTACAACCAGGCCTTCACGTCGTCCGCCGGGATCTCGGTACAGTTCACCTACTATTCGGGCGGTGGCACCGGCGCGGACGGCCTGTCCTTCTTCCTGCTGAACGCCGACGCGATCACGGCCGCCGGCGGCAGCGCGTCGAGCGTCGTCGCAGGCGGCTACGGCGGCGGCCTCGGCTATTCCGACGACGGACAGGCCGGCATCACCGACGGCTTCCTCGGCATCGGCTTCGACACCTACGGCAACTTCTCGGCGGTCGACCGCGGCGACCAGACGGGAACGGGCAGGATCCCCAACGACATCGGCGTGCGCGGTTCCGGTTCCGGCACCACCGGCTACTCGCTGCTGAGCACCAACGCCTTCGCGGCAGGCATCGACGGCACGCGCACCGTCAGGATCAACCTGCTCAAGGTCGACAGTTCGCACGAGAGCCTGTCGGTGTTCGTCAGCACCGACGGCGGCAACACCTTCACCGAGGTGATCACCAACCTGTCGATCGCCCAGACGCTGCCGAACAACTTCTACCTCGGTTTCGCCGCCAGCACCGGCGGGTCGACGGACACCCACGAAGTCGAGAACCTGTCGGTCACGCTGCCGGTCAACCTCACCGTCTCGGCGCCGACGGTCACGGTTCCGACCAGCTACTCCACCACGGACACGCTGTTGCCGGGGCAGGCGTTCACCTACAGCTACAAGATCACCGACACCGGACCGAACGGGTCGTCGCAGATCACGCTTCTCGACAACGCGTCGTCGGTCGAGACCGGGGTGACCTGGTCGGTCAAGGACGACCTGGAAACCCAGACCGGCACCGGCAACATCAACCTCAGCAACATCAACCTCGCCTCCGGCGACAGCGCCACGGTGACCGTTTCCGGCACGATTGCCGCCAACGCAGCGAACGGCAACGTCAGCCACACCATCACCACCACGCCCGGCGCGGCCTTCTCCACCCAGACGCCGACCAGCGGCATCGTCGAGCTGGCGATCGGCTCGCCCAACCCGCAGCTCACCGGCACCACCGCCACCGCGTCCACCAGCGGCACCACGGCGATCCAGCCGTTCTCGGCGGCCCAGGTGGCGGACGCGCATGCGAGCCCGACCCTGACCGCCACCATCACCCTGACCAACAGCGCCGGGACCGCCACCGCCGCCAACGGCGTGCTGAGCGGCACCGGCCTGACCGCATCGGGCACCGCCGGCGTCTACACCCTGACCGCGTCCACCGTCGCCGCCTTCAACAGCGACCTCGAGGCGCTGGCGTTCACGCCGACCGCCTCGACGAAGTCCGTCGTGACCAACATCGGCATCTCGGTGTCGGACGGCGTCAGCGGCACGACCCCGGCGACCGCGACCACGAGCGTCACCACCACGTGCTTCCTCGCCGGAACGCGGATCCTGACCGAGCGCGGCGAGGTCACGGTCGACGAGCTGTTCCTCCGCCACCGGCTTGAGCGGCAGGACCGCGTCGCGGTGCTGGAGGGGCAGGACACCGTGTTCCGGCCCGTCGCCTGGATCGGCCGGCGCCACCTCGACGCGGATGCGGTCGCGTCGAGCGGCCACTATCCTGTGCGCATCATCGCAGGCGCGTTCGCGGAGAACGTCCCGCACCGCGACCTCCTGGTCACCCCGGAGCACTGCATCTTCGTGGAAAGGCGCTTGGTTCCGGCGCGCATGCTGGTCAACGGCCGCAGCATCATCGAGGACCGTAGCATCAGCAGCTACAGCTACTTCCACATCGAGCTGGACCGCCACGGCATCCTGATCTCGGAAGGACTGACCACCGAAAGCTACCTCGACACCGGAAACCGCGGCAGCTTCGCGGACGGCGTGGCTCCGGCGGTGCCGGACCTGCGTCCCGCGGCACCCCGGGATTGGCACCTCCACGCCTGCGCCCCGCTCGCGACCGTGCGGTGCGAGGTGGAGCCGATCTGGCAGCGGCTCGACCGGCGCGCCGACGGGCTCGGCGTGGCGCCGCGTCCGGAGCAGGCGCTGCTGGAACACGACCCGGCGCTGCGCGTGCGGCTCGACGACGGCAGGATCGTGCAGCCGCGGTGGCTCGACGGGGCCCGGCACTTCTTCCAGATGCCCCGCGGGCACCGCGCCGTTCGGCTGGAGTCCCGCTCGGCCGTGCCCGCGCGCTCGGTCGGCGCCTTCGTCGACGACCGGCGCCGACTCGGCGTGCAGATCGAGAGCCTGGTGCTGTGGCAGGGATTGAACCACCAGGCCGTCGACGCGGCCTGCCTCGGTGGCTCCGGGTGGCACGAGCTGGAGCAGGATCGGCGGTGGACCGATGGCGACGCCGTCCTGACGCTTCCGGCGGCCGACGACGAGACCACCTTCCTGGAGGTGGTCGTGGTCGGAAGCCTGGCCTATCCGGCAGATCCGGCAAGCCCGGTGGACGGATTGCGGCGCGCCGCCTGACGGCGCCGACGCGGCGCGGTCCGCCCTGCTGAACCCGCCGCCCAGGCGTGGCGGGTTCTCCGGGCGTGCCGTGCCGGCTCGCAGGCGCAAGCGCTGCTGGCCGAGCGGCCCGGAGGTGGCCGCACCGGGATCGTCCCGGCCTCGCGGCGAGCCGCTTCAACGTGCCCGGGACCCGTTCCCGTCCGCGTTCCCATCCGCTTCCGGGCTGCGTCGCCAGGCCAGCGATGTGATCCGAGCGGTCCTGGTCCGAGTGGCGGGTCGAGGAGCGGGAGCGCCCGGACGGAACAGCCGGGCGGCGGTTCCCCGGCCCGGCCGTCCCGTGAGCTGGCCGCCTGATCGGCGCCACGCGAATTATGGTCATTTGACGGTGTAAGGGGGCGTGCGCCAGGGTGACCGCACCGGCGGGTGCAGCCGGTCGGCTGGTCGCGGCCGGGCCGCGCCGGCATCCCTGCGGCACAGCCCGTGCATGTCGTCGGCCCGGCAACCGGCAGCAGGAGCATTCATGGCGATCTTGGCGGTGGACGGATCGGACATCCTGTTTGCCGAGGGCAGGCGGACGATCCTGAACGACGACAGGCCGGCCGAATTCCTGCCGGGCTGGCGCCCGGTCAACGCCTATGACGGGCTGGCGCCGGTGACGATCGTTTCCTTCCTCAACGACCGCGGCGACGAGGGCCTGTGGTTCCTCGATTCCGGGATGCGCCGGCGCGCCGGCACCGCGCGCGAGGTGCCGGCGCCCATGCTGGCGGACATGATGGACCGGCTGTGTCCGCTGCTGGACGGACTGTGGTCGGCGCTCGTGCTGTCGGACCGGCCCAGGCCGATCACGGATGCGGAGCGGGACTTCCTCGACCTGCCGGCGCATTGCCGCACGGCGCTGCTCGAGCTGTACCTGGGCGGGTTCGACCCGGCCCTGACGTTCCGGCGCTTCGACCAGCCGGGCGGCGGACAGCCGCACACGCCGACGCTGTCCTGCGGGTCGCGGCAGGTGCCGCTGCGCATGCAGGGCATGCACGGGCTGTTCGACCCCGGCCTGCTGCAGCGCGAGCGGACGCGGCTGGTGAAGGAGGGCTTCATGATGCTGCCCTCGCCGGTGGACGGGCAGCCCCTGCGCTGCGACCGCAGCCTGGCCCTCCACGCCGACCTCACCGCCTACCGGCTGCACGACCCGCGCTGGGGGGTCACCGCGTACCTGCTGGCGGGCGAGATCTACTTCCGCACGATGGCGGTGTACGTGCCGGAAGCGCGGCTGGTGCTGGCGGTCGAGCCGGACGCGTTCGCAGCGCGCTGGCCGGACCTGGAGATCGCGTTCCGTCGCCACGTGGCGCGTCACGGGCGGGCGCTGTTCGGCTATCTCGACGCGCCCGACACGGTGCCGCTGCACTTCTGGCGCGGCCGCAACGCGATGCATCTGGGGCACCTGCTGTGGAACGACCTTTCCGGGATCGCGGCGGTGGTGGAGGCGGGGCCCGCAGCGGCGCTGCCGTCGTTCCTGGTGTGCGAGAGCGGGTCGCAGCCGGAGATGTACGGGCCGCTCGACCGGATCTTTCCCGAGCTGCAGGGGCGGGTGATGCGGCGCAAGGAACCGTTCGCCGCCCTGGTCGACGGCTTCTACGAGACGAAGGCCTGCCTGTTCCGGTCGAGCGGCATGCAGGTGAGCAAGGCGCTGCGCGACCGCATCGGCGCGCCGGACCGTCAGGCGGAGGCGCCGGTGGTCCTGCTCGGACTTCGCACCGAGAACCGCACCCTGGACGACCTTCCGGGGTTCTGCCGGGCGCTGGTGGCGCATCTCGCCGGCACGGTCGGGCGGGTGGTGCTGGTGGTGGACGGGCACAACCGCCATGACGGGGATCCGGCCGAGGGCGGCGGCGCGATGATCTGGAGCCACGGCGAGCTGGGCGCGCACTCCTCGCCGGTGGAGGCGGAGCGGGAGCTGGTGGGAGTGATCCGGCAGGCGGCTGCCGGCACCGGGATCGAGGTGCTCAGCACGGTCGGCGAGCCGGTGGCGGAAAGCGTCGCCTGGGGACGGGCGGCACGGTTCTTCGTCTCGTTCTGGGGTGCGGGGCTCGCCAAGTACCGCTGGGTCTGCAACTGCCCGGGCGTGGTGCTGACCAACCGCTGGAACCTCGCCAACCTTCACGACCTGCACATCTACTCCAACCCGGACACGATGGAGCAGCCGAGCCCGATGGTGTTCGTGAACGTGAACGCCGTTCACGACCTGCCGGACAGCCCGCTCCGGGTCAGGCACGGGACGGCCCACGTTCCCTCGCTGTGCAACTTCCGGGTCGACATGCCGGCGGTGCTCGGGGCGGTGGACGCGATGGCGCGAGAGCGGATCCCGGCGCCGCTGCGCGTGCCGGCCGCGGCGGCGCGGCCCATGGGGGTGCCGCGCAGGTCGCGCGGCCAGCGCGTGCCGGCGGGCTGAGC
>CALMVN010000239.1 GCA_937873225.1 uncultured Acetobacteraceae bacterium | reverse complement strand
GGCCGGCGGCGGAGGCGCGCCTGCTGTACGAGGAGGTTCCCGGCTGAGGAGGTTCCGGCCGACTGGCGCGCTCGTCTTGCGCTGTCCGGGAAACCCTCCCATATGTCGCGCCCGCCGCCGGCCCGCCTCGGGCCAGGCGGCTGCTGCATTCACGCGTGGCCGGCGGATGTTTCTGCCGCATGATCGGAGATGGCGATGACCTACGTGGTCACCGAGAACTGCATCCGCTGCAAGTACATGGACTGCGTCGAGGTGTGTCCGGTGGACTGCTTCTATGCGGGCGAGAACATGCTCGTCATCAACCCCGACGAATGCATCGATTGCGGCGTGTGCGAGCCGGAATGCCCGGCCGAGGCGATCCTGCCCGACAGCGACGACCGCGCCGGCGCCTGGGCGGAAGCCAACGCGAACTATTCCAAGAGCTGGCCCAACATCACCCGCAAGGGCACGCCGCCGGCGGACGCGGACGAGTGGAAGGACAAGCCCGGCAAGGCCGAGCTGTTCTCGGCCCAGCCGCACAGCTGACGCTCCCGCCGGTTCCGGACCGCGACGAGCCGCCCGGCCTCCCGCCGGGCGGCTTTTTGCTGTCCGGCAGTATGCCTCCGCCCGCGCCGCCGATCGGCCGGCTCCTGCTGGCCACGCTGGTGTTCGCGGCCCTGTACACGCTGCTGGTGCCGGCGGCGCTGTTCGCGATCACCGCGCTGTTCGCGTGGGAGCTGCTGCGCTGGCTGCTGTTCACCGTGGTGCTGGTGCCGGTGCTGTTCGGGCTCGGGCTGCTCGGCCTGCTGAAGGGAGTGGTGCCGGCCGGGCTGCTGATCGGTGCCGTGGCCGCCCGCAGGCCGGACCGGGTGTGGCCGAAGCTGCTGGTCGCCTTCCTGCTGCCGCTGGTGGACCTGCTGCTGCTGCGCATGGCGCTGCTGCCGCGCCTGCTGGAGCGCGGCCTGATGCTGGTGATGGACCACCGGGCGCTGTGGGCGCTCGACACCATCGCACCGCTGGCCGCCTCGGCGCTCGCGGCCCTGCTGGTGCCGCAGCGTCTGGTGCGGGCTCTGCTCGGGCTGCCCCGCAGCCGCTAGGCCCGGGTCGACCGGGGCCTGCATCCGATCCGGAGTGGATGTCCAGGGTGCGTCAGGCTGTTCTGGCGGCCTGCGCTTCCGCCGCGCGCGCGAGCGCCTCGATCCAGTCCTGGTGGTAGCTGTAGAGGCCTCCGGGATGCTTGTGCCCGAGCTGATCGAGAAACCAGGGCCCCTGCTGCGTTTCCTCGCTCAGCACGTGACAGCCATCGTCGGTGGACGTGATGACCCAGCCGTGGAAGGCACTCGACCCGGTGTCGTCGCCATCAACGGTTGTCGACCACGAGAGCCTGCGGGCGGGCACGCATTCCGTCACGACCAGGTGCATCGGAAAGCCGATCGTCACCCGGCTGTACCTGGTTCCGAGCCTCAGCTCGGGCTCGCCGCTCAGGATCCTCACCCGGTCTTCGGGCGGGAAATAGCGTGACCAGTTCTCGGCGTCGACCAGCAGCGTCCAGACTGCCGCCGCAGGCGCCTTCACGTCGATCTCGTTCAGCGCGTAGATCGGCGAAACCCGCGGATCGTATTGCGGCGGGTAGATCACGTGGTCGAGCATGGTCCGTTCTCCTGCTCCCGTGCATTGGTCGCGGCGTAACCCACGGCCTGCGAGTTGGGACTGGCCTCGCTCGGCACCCAGTGCGGAACAGCGCATGATGGTTGTGCGAAAACGATCCGGCTGCGGCGGATGCCCGCCCACGGGAAGCAGACCTGGGCGCGCCGCGGGAGCGAGGCATGATCGACTGGGACGACGTCCGCTACTTCCTTGCCATCGCCCGTGGCGGTTCGGTGCGCGCGGCAGCGGAACGTCTGGGCGTGAACCATGCGACCGTGCTCAGGCGCGTCGCCCAGCTGGAGGAACGGCTGGGCGCGCGGCTGTTCGACAGGCTTCCCTCGGGATACCGCATGACTGGGGCAGGCGAGGAGGTGGTCGGGCTCGCCGGGGAGATGGAGGCGTCCTCCAACCAGCTGGAGGCGCGCGTCCTCGGCCGCGACCAGGGGGTCCGGGGGCTGCTGCGGGTGACCATGGCGCCGACGATCGCCACCCATCTCCTCATGCCCGACCTTGGCGAGTTCGCGCGGCTGCACCCGGAGGTGGAGATGAGCGTCCTGTCGCTGGACGAGCCGGTGAACCTCACCAACCGCGAGGCGGACGTCGCGGTACGCGTGGTCTATGACCGCAAGACCCTGCCGCCCAACCTTTATGGCCTGAAGGGGCCAGATCTGTTCGGCGGCGTGTACCTGTCCCGCGACCTCCTCGCCGCCTGGCGGACGGGCAGGACCGACCGGGTCCGCTGGATCGTGAAGGACAACATCGGCTTGGCCGACTGGGCGCACCAGGGCGAGATAACGGCCGCAGGCGTGCCGTTCAGGACCACGAACGCCGACGCGCAGATCGTCGCGGTCCGCCAGGGACTGGGGATGACCACGCTCCCCTGCTTCGTCGGCGATCCTGACCCGATGCTGGCCAGGGCGCCGGGCACGAGCCTGCACATGCACGGCACGCTCTGGCTGCTCACGCAGGGCGAGACCCGCAAGACCAGGCGCGTGCGCTCCTTCACGGAGTTCGCGTCCGAACGGCTGGCGACCTACGCGCCGCTGCTCGCGGGACAGACCCCCTCCGGCTGAGGCGTCGGCCGCTATTCGCCGGGACAGGGCAGCGGTGCGCGAACGCACAACCGATGTTGGAAAGTTCGGTCTCCCGTCCGGCTCCTGTCGCCTCCAGGTTCGGCGGACCGCGACGGCGAGGGCCGCGATCCACCGGCGCCGCCGGCCGCCTGGCGACCCTCCGGCACGCTCGGAGACCGACATGTTCGAAGCGATCAACTGGCCGGAGGACATGACCCCCAGCCGCTGCCCCATCCACTTCACGAACGAACTCGAGGTCGAGGCGTCGCCCGGGACGATCTGGTCGCTGCTCACCGATCCGCGGGCCTGGCCAGGCTTCTACCCTGGGGTCGAACACGTCCGGCTGCTCGACGGGCACGACACGTTCCGCCCCGGCACGCGGTTCGAGACCAGCCTGGCCGGCCAGGACGTCCTCGCCTCGGTCCAGGAGTTCGAGCCGACGACGCGCATCGCCTGGGGTGGCGGCCCGAAGGCGTCGACAGCGTCCCGCGCCTACCATGCCTGGATCATCACGCCCACGGCGAGCGGCACCCACCTCTGGACGGAGGAGACGATGCGAGGGCCGCTCTGGGTCGAGCTGGCGAAGCCGGCACCCGACATCTTCTGGCGCACGCACGAGACGCTGCTCCAGGACCTCGCCAGGGCCGCCGTCGCACGCGAACGCGCCTGACGCGGCGCCACCGGGCGGGTCGCGCCCGGATCCCGCGGTTGAGTTCCATCGAACAGGAGACCTCCATGACCTATGCGATCATCGGATTCGGCGCAGTCGGCCAGGCGCTCGCCACGGCGTTCGCCCGCAAGCGCCTCGACGTGGTGGTGGCGAGCCGGCGTCCGCCCGAGGCGCTGGCGCAGCACGCCGCGGCAATCGGGCCGACGGTCACGCCCAGGCCGCTGCAGGAGGCGCTGGCGGCCGACACCATCCTCCTGGCCGTTCCCTTCCGGGAGCATCGGGAGGTGGCGAAGGCTGCGGCCAGCTGGGAGGGCAGGACGGTTGTCGACGTGACGAACGCGTTCGGCGTTCCGGTCGAGGAGCTGGACGGCCTGCCGTCTTCCGCCGTTGTCGCCCGCGCCTTTCCCGGCGCCAGGCTGGTCAAGGCGTTCAACCATCTGCCCGCGGCGACGCTGGCCGCCGATCCGGACACGGGCGGCGGCGGCCGGCGGGTGGTCTTCGTGTCGAGCGACGACGAGGACGCAACCGTTCCGGTCGAGGCGCTGGCCGAACGCCTTGGCTTCGCCCCGGTCAGGCTGGGCAGGCTGGCCGAGGGCGGAGCCCTGGTCCAGGCGCGCGGCAACAGCTGGGCGCCCTTGATCTTCCAGGATCTCGTCAAGCTCGCCGGCAGCCGGTCCGCCTGAACGGGTGCTGCACGAGCCTTCCTTTCCTCATCCAGTCATCCAAGGGGCTGCCCCATGATCATCGACCTGGCTGGCCGCAAGGCGATCGTCACCGGATCGACCGCCGGCATCGGCCGCGCCACCGCCGAAGGGCTGGCGCGGGCCGGCGCCGCGGTGGTCGTCAACGGGCGCGGCAACGGGCGCGTCGACGAGGCGGTGCGGCAGATCCGGCAGTCCGTTCCGGGTAGCGACGTGTCCGGCGTCGCCGCGGACCTGTCGACGGTGGAGGGCGTGGCGGCGCTGGTCGCGCAGGCGCCGGACGCCGACATCCTCGTCAACAACGTGGGCACCGCCTTCATCCGGGAGTACGGCGGCGTCGCGGACATCGCGAAGATCCCCGACGAGGACTGGCTCGCCCTGTTCCAGCTGAACGTGATGAGCGGCGTGCGCGCGACCCGCCACTACCTGCCGCGTATGGTGCGGCGGGGCTGGGGCCGCGTCGTGTTCGTCAGCAGCGAGTCGGCGGTCAACGTCCCGAGGGAGATGCTCGACTACGGCATGACCAAGACGGCGCAGCTCGCCGTCTCGCGCGGCCTGGCCGAGGCGGTCGCGGGCACGGGCGTGACGGTCAACGCCGTCCTGCCCGGCCCGACGCGGTCCGAGATCCTGGGCAACCTCATGGCGCAGCAGGCCCAGGCGCAGGGCATCACGCAGGACGAGGCGGAGCAGGCGTTCCTGAAGGCGGCGCGGCCGACCAGCCTCATCGGCCGGTTCGCAACCACGGACGAGGTGGCCAGCATGATCGTCTACGTCTGCTCGGAGCAGGCCTCCGCGACCAGCGGGGCGGCGCTGCGCGTCGATGGCGGCGTGGTCCGGTTCGTGGCGTAGCGGCTCGTGACGGAAAGTAGAAGATGGCGTTGAACAATGCGGAAAAGGCGGCGGCGCTGCTTCGGGGCGTCTCGTCCGGCGATGCGGACTTGGCGACCAGGGACGTGAGCCCGGACGGGTTCGTCCAGCACGATCCAGCTGTCGCGGACGGCGTGGAGGGGCTGCGCGAGCAGGCGGCCCGGCCGGCGGGCGGCCTGGAGATCGCAAGGCTGATCGAGGACGGCCCGTTCGTCGTGGCCCATGGCCGGAGCGGTGTCGGCGACGAGGGCGAGGTGTTCTTCGCCGTGTTCCGGTTCGAGAACGGTCTCCTGGTCGAGCACTGGCGTTTCGCGGCGCCCGCCGCTCCCCCGAACGAGGACGGGCACACCCAGACCGACGGGCCGAATGGGTTCATGGGTGGGCAGGACGCGGACAGGAACAAGGCCGTCGTGCGGGACTACTACGAGACCGTGCACATCGGCGGACGGCACGACCGGATCAAGGACTACATGTCCGGCGACCTTCAGATCCGCCACGAGCCCGGCGTCCGGGACGGGGTCGCTGCCTTCGAGCGCGACCTCGCCGTGCTGACCCGGTCGAGGACGATCGACGAGATCGTGCTGTTCGCAGGCCAGGGCGATCTCGTCTTCATCGCCGCCAGGGGAACGCACGACGGCGAACCCTGCGTATATCTCGACCTGTATCGCGTCGAGGCCGGCAGGCTCGTCGAGCACTGGGGCTTCCCGCAAGCGATCCCGACACGGGAGGCGTCAAGGAACGGCAACGGCCTGCTCTGAACACGATCACGCAGGCGCCGCCAGCAGTCGAGGAGATCGGCCGGCACGCCTGCGCCCGTTCGCGCAGCGTTTCGCCCGATCCGGCCTGGACCCTCAAGCGCCGGCGAGCCCGGTCCCGACCAGCTGGCGCGGATCCACCGCCCGGTCGAACGCGTCTTCCGACAGCAGCCCGGAGCGCAGTGCCGCCTGCTTCAGGGTCAGGCCGTGCTGCATCGCCTCGTGCGCGATGCGGGCGGCGGCGTCGTAGCCGATCACCGGCGACAACGCCGTGACCAGCATCACCGAGTTCCGGAGGTGCTCGGCGATGCGCTCGCGGTCGAGCCGGGTGCCCTCCACCGAGTAGCGGCGGAAGTTGCGCACGCCGTCGTGGAGGTTGTTGATCGAGCGCAGCACGTCGTTGATGATCACCGGGCGCATCGCGTTCAGCTCGAAGTTGCCCTGGGAGCCGGCGAAGGCGACCGCGGTGTCGTCGCCGATCACCTGGATGCCGATCATCACGATCGCCTCGCACTGGGTCGGGTTGACCTTGCCCGGCATGATGGAGGAGCCGGGCTCGTTCTCCGGCAGGTGCAGCTCGCCCAGGCCGCAGCGCGGGCCCGACGCCAGCCAGCGCATGTCGTTGGCGATCTTGATCAGCGCCACCGCCACGCCGCGCAGGGCGGCGGACACGCGCACCATGGCGTCCAGCGAGCCCTGGGCGGCGAACTTGTTCGGCGCGGTCACGAACGGCTGCCCGGTCAGCTCGGCGATGCGCGCGGCGACGCGGACGCCGAAGCCCGGAGGGGCCGCGATGCCGGTGCCGACCGCGGTGCCGCCGACGGCCAGTTCCAGCAGGCCGCGCCCTGTGCCACGCAGGGCGGCGGTCGCGTCGCGCAGCTGGTGGGCGTAGCCGGACCATTCCTGGCCCACGGTGAGCGGCACCGCGTCCTGCAGGTGGGTGCGGCCGATCTTGACCACGTCGTGCCATTCGGCCGCCTTGCGCTCGATCGCGGCGGCGAGCGCGTCGAGCTCGGGCAGCAGACGGTGCTCCAGCGCCTGGAGCGTCGCCACGTGCATGGCGGCGGGAAAGGTGTCGTTGCTGGACTGGCCCATGTTGACGTCGTCGTTCGGGTGCACCGGCACCTTGGAGCCGACCGTGCCGCCGAGCAGCTGGATCGCCCGGTTGGAGATCACCTCGTTGCAGTTCATGTTGGACTGCGTGCCCGACCCGGTCTGGTACACGAACAACGGGAAGTGCGCGTCGAGCCGGCCGTCGATCACCTCGTCGGCGGCGCGGAGCATGGCGGCGGCCTTCCACGGCGGCAGCCGGCCCTCCTCCGCGTTCACCAGCATCGCCGCCTTCTTGACGATGCCGTAGGCGCGCGACACGGCGATCGGCATGCGGTCCTGGCCGATGGAGAAGTGCTCCAGCGAGCGCTGCGCCTGGGCGCCCCAGTAGCGGTCCGCCGGCACCGCGATCTCGCCCATGGAGTCGGTTTCCCGGCGCGTCCCCGTCGCGTCCAGGCCGATCGGCAGGTCGTGCAGCGTCGGCGTGTCCGCGTGGTCCGACATGGAAGGATCCCCCTGGCGTGCCGCGGAAGCGGCCTGCGCCCCGGACAACGCCGCGGGAAGGGTCGCGCTGCATCCGCAGGACGGCGCGAATCCTGAACGGCGTTCAGATCGCGGTGACGCGGATGCGGTGCCAGGCGGTGCTGAGGTAGCCCTTCACGTTCCACACCTCCTCCGGCGTCGAGGGCTGGGTCTGCCCGGCGGCGTCCCAGGCGCGCACCGTCAGCTCTTGCCCGCCCCGGGGCAGGTCGAGCGCGATCCGCCACAGGGTCCAGCTCCAGGGGGACGCGCCGTGCCGGAGGCTGGCCTGGTGCCAGTGCCGGCCGCCGTCGCACGACACGTCCACACGGGCGACCCGGCGCGACGAGGCCATCGCCCAGCCCGACACCTCGGTCCGGCCGGCCGGCAGCTCGGCACAGCGGGCCGGGACGCAGATGGCGGCGTTGACCGGCATCTCGTCGATGGTGACGCCGCGCGACCAGTCGGGCGCATCCCCCGTCTCGTCGGGCGGCAGCAGCCTGTAGTCGCGCTGCTGGATGTGGTTGTCGGAGGGCTCGCGCCGCACGGTGATCGCGCACAGCCATTTCGGGCTGCGCACCCCGGCATAGCCCGGCACCACGGCGCGAAGCGGATAGCCGTGCTCCGGCGTCAGCGGGGCGCCGTTCATGCCGGTGGCGAGCAGAACCTCGGGCGCCAGGGCCTTGGCGAGCGGGATCGAGGCGCCGTAGCGGAACCGCTCCCCGCCCACCTCGCACCGATCGAGGCAGGAGAACGCGACGTGCAGGTCGGCGCCCGCGTCCACGCCGGCCGCCCGCAGCACGTCGGCCAGGCGAACCCCGCTCCAGCGGGCGTTGCCGATCGCGCCCACGCCCCAGGGGTCGCCGGTGGTCGGACGCACCGCCTGCATGTCGGCGCGCCGGTTGCCGGCGCATTGCAGCGCCGCCTCGACCTCGTGCGCGGCGAACCGTGCCGCCAGCTCCGCGACCGACACGGACAGCCTGGTTGCCACCTGCCCGTCGACGGCGAGGCGGTGGGCAGGGCCGTCCGGTTCGGGAATGTCGCCGTGGCTGCGGACGTAGAAGTCCGGAGTGGCGGTCAGGAACGACGCGGCCAGCCGGTCCGGCCGCGGCTCGGCGTTGAACGGGCTGGCCGAATGGACGATCAGCTCCGGCTTCGATGGCCGCTTGGACAGGCCCGGCATCGACACGCTCCCGCTGCAGGGGATGCAGCGCGTCGCGGGGTTCCCGGGTTGCGCCGGGCAGTCGTCAGACGTCGAACACCACCCCCTGCGCCAGCGGCAGCGTGGTGCCGTGGTTGATGGTATTGGTGGCGCGGCGCATGTAGGCGCGCCAGCTGTCGGAGCCGGACTCGCGGCCGCCGCCGGTTTCCTTCTCGCCACCGAACGCCCCGCCGATCTCGGCGCCGGACGGGCCGATGTTGACGTTGGCGATGCCGCAATCGGAGCCCTCGACCGACACGAAACGCTCCGCCTCGCGCAGGTCCAGGGTGAAGATCGCGGAGGACAGGCCGGCGCCGACGTCGTTCTGCGCCGCGATCGCGTCGTCGAGCGCGGTGTAGCGCAGGACGTACAGGATCGGCGCGAAGGTTTCCCGCTTCATCACCGCCGGCTGTCCGGCGGGTCCCTGCGGCAACTCCACCAGGGCCGGCCGCACGTAGAACGCGTCCTCGCCGCCGACCGCGATCCGCTCGCCGCCAGTGACGCGTCCGCCGGCCGCTTCCGCTTCCGCCAGCGCCGCGCGCATCCCGTCATGGGCGGCGCGGTCGATCAGCGGGCCGACCAGCACGCCCGGCTCGCGCGGGTCGCCCACGCGCACCGAGCCGTAGGCCGCCTTGAGCCGGGACACGAACCGGTCATAGACGGCCTCGTGCACGAACAGGCGGCGCAAGGTGGTGCAGCGCTGCCCGGCGGTGCCCATGGCGGCGAACGCGACCCCGCGCAGGGCGAGGTCCAGGTCGGCGCTGGGAGCCACGATGGCGGCGTTGTTGCCGCCGAGCTCCAGGATCTGCCGCGCGAACCGCGCCGCCAGCACCGGCGCCACCGCGCGTCCCATGGCGGTCGAGCCGGTAGCGGACACCAGCGCCACGCGGCGGTCGGCGACCAGCGCCTCGCCGACGGCGCGGCCGCCGATCAGCAGGGCGCACAGCCCGTCCGGGGCGTCAGCGCCGAAGCGGGCGATCGCCCGGCCGACCAGGGCGTGCACCGCCAGCGCGGTCAGCGGCGTCTTCTCCGACGGCTTCCACACCACGCTGTTGCCGCACACCAGCGCCAGCGCCGCGTTCCAGGCCCACACCGCCACGGGAAAGTTGAAGGCGGAGATCACGCCGACCACGCCGAGCGGGTGCCAGGTTTCCATCATGCGGTGGTGGGGACGCTCGGTGGCGATGGTCAGGCCGTGGAGCTGGCGCGACAGGCCGACCGCGAAGTCGCAGATGTCGATCATCTCCTGCACCTCGCCCAGGCCCTCGGAGCCGATCTTGCCGGCTTCCAGCGTCACCAGCCGTCCCAGCTCCGGCCTCCACTGGCGCAGCTCCTCGCCGAGCAGGCGCACGAGCTCGCCGCGCCTGGGGGCCGGCACGGCGCGCCAGGCGAGAAAGGCGGCGTGCGCGCGCCCGATCCTGTCCGCCACCGCGCCGGCATCGTCCTCGTGGAGCCGTGCGGTTTCCTCGCCGGTCAGGGGCGAGCGCGCCTGGAGGGTGCCGCCGGACAGCAGGGCGCCGTCGACTCCAAGACGCGCCAGGATCTCGGCCGCTTCCGCGGCCACGGGCGGGATGCTCATCTGGTTCATGCTGTCGTGGCTCCCGTTGATCAGGCGGCGTGCTGGGCGGCGGCGGGCGGCGCCAGGTCGCCCGCCTGGGGATCGGCATAGTTGCGGCCGAACCGGTTGGCCAGGAAGTCCGGCAGCGCCACCTGCTCCTGCCGCACGAAGCCGCGCTGCGGCAGGCGGCCCTCGGCCAGCAGGTCGAGCACGGCGCAGATGCCGGACGCGGTGGTGATCTGGATCGCGCTGCGCGTCACCCCGCCGATCTCGGCGGCGCGGATGTGCCGGGCATAGGAGTGCTGCGTCAGCCGGCCGCCGGACTGGCCGGTTACGGACACGAACACGATCACCACGTCCTGGGTGGTGGCCGGGACCGCGGTGTCCAGGATGTCCTTGAGCAGCGGGCGGCGGTCGCGCAGGCCGAGGTCGTTGAGCAGCACGCGCATGATCGCGGCGTGGCCCGGATAACGGATGGTGCGGTAGTTCAGGTTGCGCACCCGGCCGAGCAGGGTGTCGCACAGGGAGCCGAGGCCGCCGGAGGTGTTGAACGCCTCGTACTGCACGCCGTCGAGGGCGAAGGGCTCCACCTCCTCCAGCGGCAGGGTGTGGCGGAGCTGGCCGTCGACGATCGCCTCGCAGGGCTCGCAGTACTCGTTGATGACGCCGTCGGTGCTCCAGGTGAGGTTGTAGCCGAGCGGGCCCACCGGGAACTGCGGCAGGGCGCCGACACGCATGCGCACGTCATGGAGGCTGTCGAAGCGGTTGATCAGGTCGTTGGCGACGATGGTGACGAAGCCGGGCGCCAGGCCGCATTGCGGGATGAAGGCGCTGTCGGCGCCGTCCGCCAGCGCCCGGACGGTGCGTGTGCTGGCGACGTCCTCGGTCAGGTCGAGGTAGTGCGCGCCGGCCTCGCACGCCGCCGTGGCGATGCGCGTGGTCAGCTGGAACGGGCCCGCGTTCAGCACCGCGAAGCTGCCCGACAGCGCCCCGGTCAGCGCCGACGCGTCGGCGATGTCGACGGGCGTGCGGGTGATCGGGCCCGAAACCTGAAGCCGGGCCAGCTGCGCCGGGTCGCGGTCGAGCACGCTCACCGCGTAGCTGCCGCAGGAAGCCAGCATCTCGGCGATCATCGAGCCGATCTTGCCGGCACCCACGATGGCGATCCTGCGCATGGGCTGCTGCCCTCCCCTTTTGTCCGGTGCACAGGATGGCGGCCGCGCCCGGCGGATGCCATGCGCCGATCGGCGGCGGTACGCCTGCCGGTGCGGCGGAACGACCGTCCCGGCCGCGAAATGCCGGACAAGCCGACATCCGGGACGGTTCGAGCGGAAACGTAATGGTCTGGCAACGGAAAAGCGTGCCTAATCCGTCCGGCCACACGCAGGACCGGTCACGATCCGGCGTGCGGCCCCCGCCACGGCCTGACAGGACCGCTGTGAACGCTTTCCTCCACGATGTCCGGCGCTCGCCGCTCTTCCTGCACGGCGGCGATTGCGGCGCGCGGCTGCGGACCGCCGACTGGTCGGGCTCGCCGCTCGGGATCCCGGACGCGTGGCCGGACAGCCTGAAGGCGGCACTCGGCCTGGTGCTGTCGTCGAGCGCGCAGATCTGCCTGTTCTGGGGCCCGGAGCTGGTGGCGCTCTACAACGACGCGTTCGCGCCGGCGATCGGCAACAACCACCCGGCCGCCCTCGGCCGTCCCGCCCGCTTCGGCTGGGCGGCGCTGTGGGACATGCTGGAACCGCTGCTGCGCGGCGTGCAGCGCACCGGCATCCCGTTCGACAGCCGCAGCCACCTGTTCCGCCAGCAACGCTCCGGCTTCGAGGAGGACACGTATTTCGACGTGTCCTACAGCCCGGTCCGCGACGGGGAGGGCATCCCGGGCGTGTTCTGCATCGTGTCGGACCAGACCGGACGGGTCACCGACGAGCGCCGGCTGCGGACGCTGGGGGCGCTGTCGGTGATGGCGCGCAGCGAGACCGCGACCGAGGCGGCGCGACGCTTCGTCGCCTCGCTGGCCGGGACGGATGGTGCCGACGTGCCCTGCGCGCTGGTCTACCTGCGCGACCGGGACAGGCTGGGCCTTGCCGCGGCGCATGGCGGCATTCCCGATCCGGAGCTGGCCGAGGCGCCCGCTTCGCCCGAGGGGTGCGGCGATCCGAGGCTGGCGGCGGTGGCGCGCGTGGCGGCGGGCGGTGCGGCCGAGGTCCTGCAGGCAAGCCGCTTCATGCGCAACCCGCCCGGCTCCGCCTCCGACCGGCTGGTGCTGCTGCCGCTTCATGCCGGGCGGGACGTGGCCGGGGTGCTGGTGCTGGCGGCCAACCGCCGCCTGCCGCAGACGCCGGACTACCACCGCTTCTTCGAGCTGCTGGCCTCGCAGCTGTCCGCGGCGCTGTCCGGCGTCCGGGTGCTGGCGGAGGAGCGCCATCGCGCCCGGGTGCTGGAACAGCAGGTGGCGGCGGCGCTGGCGGAGCGCGAGGCCGCCGAGGCGCGGCTGCGGCAGTCGCAGAAGATGGAGGCGATCGGCAAGCTCACCGGCGGCGTGGCGCACGACTTCAACAACCTGCTGCAGGTGGTCAGCGGCAACCTGCAGCTGCTGGGCCGAGACGTGGCCGGCAACGCGCGCGCGGAGCGCCGCATCGCCAACGCCCTGGAAGGGGTCGCGCGCGGCGCCAGGCTGTCGGCGCAGCTGCTCGCCTTCAGCCGCAGGCAGCCGCTGGAGCCCCGGGTGGTGCGGGTCGACCGGCTGATCGCCGGCCTCGACGACATGCTGCGCCGCTCGCTCGGCGAGGGGATCGAGATCGAGGTCGCGACCGCCGGCGGGCTGTGGGACACGCTGGTCGACCCGGCGCAGCTGGAGAACGCGCTGCTCAACCTGGCGATCAACGCCCGCGACGCGATGGACGCGCAGGGGCGCCTGTTCATCGAGGCCGGCAACGCCACCCTGGACGAGGACCAGGCGGGCCGGCACGGCGAGGCGGCGCCCGGCCAGTACGTGTCCGTGGCTGTGACCGATACCGGCGCCGGCATGACGCCGGAGGTGATGGAGCAGGCGTTCGAGCCGTTCTTCTCGACCAAGCCGGAAGGCAAGGGCACCGGCCTCGGGCTGTCCATGGTGTACGGCTTCGTCAAGCAGTCCGGCGGCCATGTCCGGATCACCAGCGCGCCCGGCCGCGGCACCACGGTCCGGCTGTTGCTGCCGCGCACGGTCGAGGTCGAGGAGGTGGCGCCCGCGGTCGAGCCGGGGCCGGTCCGGGGCGGCACGGAAACGGTCCTGGTCGCCGAGGACAACGAGGGCGTGCGCGACACCGTGGTGGCGATGCTGGCCGAGCTCGGCTACCGCGTGCTCAAGGCGCGCGACGCCGCGGCGGCGCTGAACCTGCTGGACAGCGGGGTGCGGATCGACCTGCTGTTCACCGACGTGGTGATGCCGGGACCGATGCGCGGCCCGGAGCTGGCGCGCCTTGCCCGGGAGCGCATCCCCGGCCTCGCGGTGCTGTTCACCTCCGGCTACACCGAGAACGCGATCATGCAGGGCGGCCGGCTCGATCCGGGCGTCGAGCTGCTGTCCAAGCCGTACACGTCGGAGGCGCTGGCACGGAAGCTGCGCCAGGTGCTGGCCGCGCGCGGCGTTGCCGTTGAGCGGGATGTCCGGGCGATGCGCGTCCGGCGGCGTCCGCTGCAGCTTCTGCTGGTGGAGGACGACGCGCTGATCCGCGACAACAGCGCCGAGCTGCTCGCGGGCCAGGCGCACGTGGTCGCCCAGGCGAGCAGCGCGGAAGCGGCGCTGGAGCTGCTGGACCGGCACGGCTTCGACGTGCTGGTGACCGATCTCGGCCTGCCCGGCCTGGACGGGGTCGCGCTGGCCCGGCTTGCGTTGGAGCGGCAGCCCGGGATCGGCCTGGTGTTCGCCACCGGCGAGGACGCCTGCGACGAGGCCGGGAAGGCGCTCGGCCACGCCGTGCTTCTGCGCAAGCCCTATGACGAGCAGGCGCTGATGCGGGCGGTCGAGGCGGCGTGGCGGGCGTGACCGGTCGCGAACCGGACCGATCGTTCCGCGTTGCGATCCGGTGCGGGCTCGTGGTCCCGTTCCATCCGGAGGCCGAACCCTTGCCCGCTTACGTCCGTCGATCGTTCATCCGCCCGAGCCGGCTCCTGCTGGCGCTGCCTCTGCTCGCCGCCGCCTGCGGCCAGGCCGGCGCGCCGACCAAGGCGGACATCCAGCAGGTCATCCAGGCCCGGATGCAGGCCGCCAACCAGCAAACCTCCGCCAACACGCTCGGGCTGTTCAGCGGCCCCTACGACGTGAACGACTTCAGCGTGACCAACGCCGACTGCACGGCCAAGGACAACGGCGTCTACAGCTGCGCCGTCACCGCGGTGACAAAGAAGGGCACCAACACCGCGCAGCTGCAGTTCAAGAAGGTCAACGGGGGCTGGACCCTGGTGCAGCCCTGAAGGGCGCCTGGCTTCCGGTCCACTCCACCACGTGATCGGCCAGCGCGGCCCGTCGCACCGGCGTCGGCGGGGCGATGGGCGTGCCCACGAACAGGAATCCGGCCAGCGCGTCCGGCGGGTGGATGCCGAGTGCCGCCTGCACGTTGCGGTCGGACGCGTTGGCGCCGGTGACCCAGATCGCGCCGAAGCCTTCCGCGTGAACGGCGTTCAGGAGGTTCATGGTGGCGGCCGCCACCGACATCAGCTGTTCCTGTTCCGGGATCTTGTGGTCCGGCCGGATGCGGGCGCCCAGCGCGATCACCAGCGGCGCGCGCAGGAACTTGGCTTCCTGCTTCGCGACCGCTTCCGCCGGTGCCGCGGGGTCACGCAGGCGCAGCGCCTGCGCCACCACCTCGGCCAGGGCGATACGGGCCTCGCCGCGGATCAGCACGAAGCGCCACGGTGCCAGACGGCCGTGGTCCGGTGCCCGGAGGCCGGCCTCCAGGATCCGGTCGAGCACCGGTCCGGTCGGCGCCGGCTCCTGCAGCGCCGATACCGAGACGCGTGTCAGCAGGGTGTCGAGCACGCTCATGGACCCGTCCTCCCGCTCAGGCCGTCCGCCGGGGCCGGCCGCGCAAGCTCGCGATCGATCGCGTCGCGCAGCGGCGGTTCCTCCACCGTGATGTCCGGCGCGAACCGCCCGGCCACGCTGCCGTCGCGCGCGATCAGGAACTTCTCGAAGTTCCACAGCACGTCGCCGGCCTGCCCGCCGTCGACGCCATGACGTGCCAGCCTGGCCCGCATCCCGCCGTCCGGCCGCTCGACCGCGTCCGGCATCGCGGACACCAGGGCGGCATAGAGCGGATGGCGCTCGGGGCCGTTGACCGCGATCCTGGAGAACACCGGGAACTCGACCCCGTAGGTCGACCGGCAGAACGCCTGGATCTCCTCGTCGGTGCCCGGCTCCTGGCCGCGGAACTGGTTGCACGGGAAGCCCAGCACCGTCAGGCCGTCGGCTTGGCGCGCGGCGTGGAGCCGCTGCAGGGACTCGTACTGCGGCGTCAGCCCGCACCTGGAGGCGACGTTCACGACCAGGACGACCTGGCCTGCGTAGTCGGCCAGGCTGGCGCTGGTTCCGTCGGCTCGAAGCAGCGGGATCCCGGGGGCGATGGCCATGCGAGGCTCCTCGTGGTTGACGGCGGACGATGCCGTCCGGTGCGGTGTGGTCTCAACGGAAGGCGGCGCCGGGCCTGCCGTCGAGGCCGGTATCCCGCGAACCGTCCCAGTCGTCGAGGCTCCAGCCCGGATCGACGTCGACCGGGGCGGCGAGACGCGGCTCGTCCGCCAGGCGATGCTGGAACACCTGCTGCCTGTAGAGGTCATAGGACGCTTCCGAGCCGATATACAGGCAGCCGCAGACCAGCGGGTCGGCGTAGAGGTAAAGGTAGCGCCCGTGGACCGGCCGCACCACGAAGCGCTGCGGCGGCAGCCGCTGCAGCAGGGCCTCGCGCTGCGGCGTGTCCGCCGGCCGTGCGTGGAAGCCGGCTGCCGCCAGCCTGTCCTCCCTGTCCGCGACCCGTTCCTGCGGCGTCGCGCAGGCCGAGGCCAGCAACGGCAGCCAGAGGCCGATCCGGATCAAGCGATGCATGGTGATCCCCCGTCAACCCGCAGCCGGAGCTGCGGCGCGTCGGGCATGACGTCGCATCGGCGGCGGCTTTCCGCAAACGCCGCGACGCCTCGACCGGTGGGGGCGGACGAACCTTGCCACCCGGTCGGCGTTGCCGGCTCAAGGAGAACCGCGATGCCACAGGACCAGCCGAAAGCGCACCCGGACCAGCCCACGGGAACCGACGTTCTCGGCGGCACCCGCGCCGGGGCGGAGAACGTGGAGCCGGCCGGCAAGACCAGCGTGCAGTCCGGGCCTGACGTCGAGAAGGCGGAGCCGCTCGACCGGTCGCCGGCGCCGGACCTCACCAACCAGCACGGGGAACATGCGGAGCGCGCGGCGGAGCGCGACGAGCGCGGACGGTTGTAGGCCGCGCAGACGCCGGCGTGCCGGTCGAGCCTACCGCGACGGCAGGTGCTCGGCGATGCAGGGCGGCAGGTCGAAGGCGCCGGTCTGGATCGCCGGCGTCCAGTAGCGCGTGGTGCCGAGGATGCCGGCACGGGCGGCGCGTGACCGCGTGGTTGCGGCGTCGGGTCGGTTCGCCAGGGCGCTCCCCTTGCCGGCGATGCCCAGGGTCATGAAGCCGCCGACATAGGTCGGAACCGCAACGACATAGGCGGACACCGTCGGGAAGACCCTGGCGCGCCGTGCGCTTGTGTCCCGCAGCTCGTCGGCCTGCATGAACGGGACGCCGCACTGGTTCACGATCAGCCCGTCGGGCGTCAGCACACGGGCGCAGTTCTCGTAGAAGTCGTCGGTGAACAGAACCTCGCCCACGCCGACAGGGTCGGTGCTGTCGACGATGATCACGTCGACGCTCGCGTCCGGCGCCTCACGGACATGGGCTATGCCGTCGCCGACGATGATCTCGGCCCTTGGATCCTTCCAGGCGTCTCCTGCGATCTTCGGCAGGAACTCCTGCGACAGCCGGATCACCTCCCCGTCTATCTCCACCATCACCGCACGCGCGACGCCGGAATGCTCGAGCACGCGGCGCAGCACGCCGCCATCGCCGCCGCCAATGACGAGAACGCTCCGCGGCTCGGGATGGATCAGCAGCGGGACGTGCGCCAGCATCTCCTGGTAGACGAACTCGTCGCGCTCGGTGATCTGGATGACGCCGTCCAGCAACAGCACGCGACCGTGCGTTTCGCTGTCGAACACCAGGATCTCCTGGAAGTCGCTGCGCACGCGCGCCAGTTCCCGCCGGATCCGGAAGCGTTGTCCCCAGCCCGGATACAGGGTCTCGTTGATCCACGTTTCGGTCATGGCCGGTATCCGCCGTTCTGCCTCACGTGAGGAACGATCCGGTCGCGTGACGCTCAAGAAAAAGGCCGGGATCGACCCGGCCTCCTCGACTTCCGGGCAGGAAACCGGTCAGCCGATCCGGCCGCGTCGCTGCTCGTCCAGCTCGACGCGTGCAGCCTGGAACGTGCGCTGCATCACCGGAATCGCCAGATGCGGATCGCACGAGCCGCACATGAAGATGTCGACCGCAGCGAAATCCCGTTCCGGCCAGGTGTGGATCGAGATGTGGCTTTCCGCCAGCACCACCACGCCGGACACGCCGCCGTTGGGTGAGAAGTGATGGAAATGGCTGTGCAGGATCGTCGCACCGGCCGCAACCGCCGCGTCGCACAGAGCGCGGTCGATCATCTCGGGATCGCCCAGGTTGGTGGCATCCCACAGGTCGACGAGAAGATGCGTTCCGGCAAACCTCATGCCGTCCTTCTCGACGAAATAATCCTTGGCCTCTTCCGCGGAACCAGCGGAAGGAACATGGAACATCTGGATATTGCTCGGAAGATCCGAGACCATCCCCAGTTGAGCAAGTGCGTTCATCACGTACCCCCAAACCAGTAGACAGCCTGTTGGGCGGGACCGCCCCCTTGGGCCAAGGTGGCGGGAAATAGGTCCTGCTGCCCCCCAGCGCAAGCCCAATATGCCGCGGCCGCCCAAAAAACCTCCCTTCGTCTAGCTGCCGCTCCCGGTGTGCACGGGCTGGAGGACGGACAAGGCCTGGCGTGTCGCGGCAAGGTCGTCGGCCGAGCGCGCCAGGTCGCCGACCGCAGTGACCTTCGAGGCGGTGAGGAGGCGAAGCATGTCGCGTCGCGCTGGATCAGGAAAACGTGGCGACCACAGCGTCTCCAGCCGTTGCAGTGCCTCCTGCTGACCACCACGAGCGACCGCACCGGCCAGGCGAAGCACCAGATCCTCGCCCGCACCGTCAAGCGGACCCGAAACCGACACCGTCGAGGCAAGCTTCCGGGACAGCGCATCCGCCTCGCCCGTCCAGTCATGCCTTGCCGCCAGCTCCTGGATGCGCAGGTCATCCGCGTCCGCGCCGTTCAACGGCGCCAGAACCCGCAGCGCGCCATCGGCATCGCCTTTCGAAGCGAGCATCTTCGCGCGCAGCACGGCGCGCGACGTGCCGAGATCCGGCGGAAGACCGGCAGCCTCGGTGGCGTCGAGCGCAGCCCGGGCGGCGGACCCGTCGTTCTGGTCGAGCTGGAGCTGTGCCAGCTGCAGGCCGAGCCGCGCCCGGTCGTCGGCGGCACCCGCCTGCGAGATCGCCTTGTTCAGGAAACCGGCGGCACGGTCAGGCAGATCCAGCCTGGCCAGCCGCGTCGCCAGGTCGATGGCGATCCTGGCACCCGCCGCGCCGCCCGGGATGAGGTCCTGGTTGCCTTCCAGCAGGGTCAGCTGCGTCATCGTGTCGACCGCCGAGGCAGGCGCGCTGCCGGTCGTCGGCGCCGCCATCTGCTCCAGCATGGTGCCGGCGATGCCGCGCAGGCGGTCGGCCTCGTCCGGGAACGTCTGGATGAGGTCGCGCATGGTCGACAAGGCTGCCGGCCAGTCGGATTGTTGGGCGCGCAGCTTCGCCACCTGCAGCCGGAGCGACAGCTCCCGTCCTGCCATGCGCGCGTCCAGGGTTTCCACATCGAGCCGATCCGCTGCCTCCTTCGGGGTCAGCAGATGCCGGTCGAGGCGGATCCGCACCGCCTCCTCCACCGCCCGCACCGCCTCCGCCGGGTCGGGATCCGCTGCCAGCCTGTCGAAACGATCGAGGGCTGCCTGCAGCTGCGCACGCCGGCTCGCGGTCGACTTGTTCGACCCGGCATCGTCCAGCTGCTCCTCGGCTCCGATCGCCTGGGCCAGCCCGACCTCGGCATCGCCCTTCAGCCCGGCGACCAGCTTTCTTGCCGCCGGGCCACCTGCCGAAACGAGGGCGAGCGCCGCGTTCCCGAGGATCTGCCGACGCAGCGGCTGCGGATACGAGCACAGCAGCCTCAAGCGCGCCGCGATGGTCCTGGCCGCTTCGGAACTGTCCGGCTCGCGACGGGCGAGATCCAGGGCACGCCACAGCTCGACCTCGTCGGAGTTCTCGATGCGCGGGTCGGCAAGAAGGTCCTTGGCGGCCGGATCAGCGGTCAGAACCGCCGCAGCGCCCTTGAGGAACACCGCGCGCGCCTCGTTCTCCCGACCGGGCGCGTCCTGGCTCGCGACGCGGGCCAGCACACCGGCCTCGCGGGCCAGGCCGAGGCCCAGCGCCGCTTCCGCGGCATCAAGACGAGGCGTGCGCCTGGTGGCGACCGGTGCGGCGGCCGCATCGGCCAGGGCGGCCCGGTAGCGGCGCTGCAGCTCGGGCACCGCGGCGTCGGCCAGGTCGAGGCTGCGGGAGAAGCCGGCGGCCGAGTCGCCCGATCCACGTCCCGGCAGGTCCGCGCCGTCCGGATCGGTCAGCAGGAAGCCGGCCGCGTCGGGGCGCAGGTCGAGCTGGTCCGACAAGCGTTCCACCGTCACCCCGAGCAGGGTCGGCCCCAGCACGTAGCCGCTCCCGTGCCGGGCCATGGTCATCGCCTGTCCGTCCTGCGTCGTGGTGCCGACCAGGAGATCCGTTCCGCGATCCGGATCCGACACCACCACGACGTGGCCTGCTCCCGGCACCGGAAGCTCGACGCTTCTGCCGGACGCCACGAGGGGGATCTCGGTGTCGGCACGATGCGCAGCGACCAGCGCGACGAGCCAGCCATCCGGCTTTCGGGCCAGCGTGACCTGCTGCGCAGCCGCGACCGGCACGGTGAGCATCGCGCCGTTGTCGAGCAGGGAGAAGGCCGCGCGTCCGAACACCGGGTCGCCTGCCACCGGCGCCAGATCGACCGGCCTGCTGCTGTCGAACACGACAACAACCCGGTTGCCGCGCCGGAAGGCGGCAACGCCCACCTTGCGATCGAACGGCAGCATCAACCCGCCATCCTGGCCGTTCGACGCCGGCACGACCGCAGCGGCAATGGACACCGGGCTAGCATCCGGTTGCCCGGACGGCTGCTCCCGGACCGTCTGCGGCGGTGGCGGCGCCGGGACGGCCTGCGTCGCCGGCGGCTGCGGGACCAGACGGCCGCCGCCGCCGATCATGCCGGCCGCCTGCCCGACCGGCCGGTCGACAACCGCGACCATGGGTGAGGGAAGACCGGGCAGCACGCTGCCGGTGGGAGCCTTGGCGACGCTGGCCGCTGCCGCGTCGGCGACGGGCTGGGGCGCATGCTGCTGCGCCGATGCCAGCACGTCGAGCACGAGATGGCTGCCGAGCCGCATCGTGTGGACGACGCTGCCCGGCTTGAGCCGGATCGTCAGCCCGTCCGTGGACGGACGGATCGACAGGATGCCGGGCCTGACGCCGATCGGGGAACTGTCGACCTGTACGGCCTGGCCGAACTGCACCACCTCCTCGTCGTCGCGTCGCGAGGCCGAACAATGGACGTCCTCCGGAACCGACACCACGATCCGGTCGAAGCGGTCATGCGTGCCGAAGCGGACCGAGACGACGGCCTTGTCCGCGGCACGAGCCGACGACGCGATCGCCAGGACGGCGACGACCGAAAGGATGCAGGTGACGCGCATCAGTCGAAGCTTGCCAGCAGCTTGTCGATGTCCGACTGGTCCATGGCCGCGGCAGGCAGTTGCGGCCCGTTGAGGAGGCCCTCCTTCCGCACGCGCCCGCTCGGCTCCGCCGGCGCAGGCGCGATGCCGAAGGTGTCGACGATCCGCGCGATGGTGCTCTCGATCGTCTTCAGCGTCGCCACCACCTTGGTGATGCGCTGGCCGGTGATGTCCTGGAAGCTGCACGCCTCGTAGATCTTGACCGTCGCGTCCTGCAGACTGGCCGCGGCCGCACCGTCCATTGCGGCACCCAGGGTGTCGAGCGTCTCGCAAACCTCCAGGATCGACTCGGTGGCCGCAGCGGTGTGCGCCACGATGGCGTCCAGCTCGTCGGTGGCGCACGGGATGTAGCTCATGGTGATGTCGTCCACCCTGAGGGCTGCGATCTCCAGCCTCGCATCCGCGACCGCCTGGCCAAGGGTCCCGATCTCGTGCAGCAGGGCGGCCTCGCGCGCGCTCATGTCGCCGCTCATGCTGGACAGGATCGAGACGACGATCTCCGCTATGACGTCGGACTTCGCATCCGGATACCGGACCTCGAACTCCCCCACCCTGCGCTGCAGGCTGACCGGATCATGCATGACACGATGCTTCCTTGATCTTGTGCTTGAAGGTTCCAGCCTCGATCGGCTCGACGATGCGGTCGTTGGCGGCGATCGGGGCGTTCGTCGGTGGGTCGACAGGCATCGTCCTGCTTGCTCCCTCAGCCGTGCTGGTCGGCGGCGACGGCCACCGGCACCGCCGCTGCCGGCCGCGGTTCGACCGTGTCCGCGTGAAGCCGCTTCTGTGCGAGCATCTGCGTCGCCAGCCTGGCCCGCTCCGGCAGCATGGCCGCCAGCACGGCGGCGGCCTTACGCTCGTCCATCCGGTCCAGCACCTCGAGCAGCACGTTCATGTCGAGCACGTTGAAGATGCCGGCTGCATCGCGCGGCTTCATGTCCTCGTAGGTCTTGACCAGGCCGCTCCAGTTGGCGGCATTCCGCTTCCGCCGGTCGTCCTCGACCTGTTCGAGCCGGGCCTGCAGGGCGGTCAGCTCATCGAGCCTGGCCTGGAGCTTCAGCTCGGCCGCCTGCACCAGATCCGCCTTCTGGTCGATCTGGCGCTCCCGTTCGTCGAGCGCCTGCCTGCGCTTGCGGAGGTCCTGCAGGAGCTGCAGTTCTGCCGACGATGCGGGAGGCGGCTGCACCGGGGCCGATGCCGACGGCAGCGAAGGCCTGGGTGGCGCTGTCTGCGCAGCGGCTGCAGGTGCGGGCCCGGCGTCGGCAGCGACCTGCGCCGGGCTCCGCGCCGTCGCCTCGCGCGCCAGGCTGGCGGCCTTTTCCGTGAAGAGCAGCGCCATCACCGTCATGGTCAATGGCAGGAGACGCTTGTGCCAGGAGAACGAGCGCATGACTACCTTCCAGACCGGAGGGCGCGCAGCAGGTCCTTTTCCGCCTGGCTGCGCGGACGAGCATCGTGGTCGGCGGCGACGCCGCGACTGGCGAGGCTCAGGGACGGGGCAGGTGCGAGCAGCCGAGCCATCGGGTCGACGGTCGGCACCTCCGGCAGCTTGGGGTTGCGCACGATCCCCTCGAGCTGGTCGCACACCTTCTCGCCGCGAGCCGTGAGGAACTCGAGATCGCTCTTGAGGCCGCGCGCCTGGTCGACGTGACGGGCGATCTGGCGACCGGCACCGTCCGCGGCGGCGCGAAGCCGCTCGATGCCCTCCTCGGCCTGTCGCGTGCTGTCGTTGAAGCCGTTGACGAGTTCCTCCAGCGCCGCGCGGTCGCGGCGCAGCATGCCGAGTGCGCGTTCCAGCCGCAGGGCGTGGAACATCGTCGCCGCGAGCATGACCATGAGGACGACCTCGAGCAGCCACTCGGGCCCGCTCATGCTGCTGCCGACCATCAGCTTCTCCTCGATCCAAGCGGGTCGGTCGTACCAGGCAGCCTGCCGACGACCTGATCGATCCGGACCGCCACGCGGTTCTTGCGGCGCCCGATGCGCCCTTCGAACAGCACCACCTGGCCGCAGCGAAGCTGGACCGGCGCTTCCCGGCCCTGTCGCAGGATGAAGTGGCTTCCGGGCTTGAGCCCGATGATGTCGGACAGGCGCATCGGCTGCTCGTCGAGCACGACGTCCAGGTCGACTTCCGTGTTCCACAGCTCCTCGGCGAGGTGGGTCTCCCAGATCGCATCGCGACCGAACTTCTCGCCCATGAACTGCTGCAGCAGAAGCTCGCGCACCGGCTCCAGCGTGGCATAGGGAAGCACCAGGTCCATCCGTCCGCCCCGGTCCTCCATGTCGATGTGCATGCGCGCCAGCACGGCGGCGTTCGACAGGCGGGAGATCGCCGCGAACCGGGGGTTGACCTCCAAGCGTTCGAACCGGAAGGTGATCGCGCAAAGCGGGTCGAAGCTCGACGACAGGTCAGCCAGCACCACCCTGATCAGGCGCTCGACCAGGGTGCGCTCGATGGTGGTGTAGGGCCGGCCCTCGATGCGCATCGCCGCCGTGCCCCGCCTGCCGCCCAGCAGCACGTCGACGATCGAGTAGATCATCGCCGAGTCGATCACCATCAGGCCGTAGTTCTCCCATTCCTCGGCCTTGAACACCGCGAACATCGCCGGCAGGGGCACGGAGTCGAGGTAGTCGCCGAAGCGGAGCGAGACGACGTTGTCGATCGACACCTCGACGTTGTCGTTGGTGAAGTTGCGCAAGGACGTCGACATGATGCGGACCAGCCGGTCGAACACGATCTCGAGCATCGGCAGGCGCTCGTACGAGATCAGCCCGGAGCTGATGATGCGCTGCATGCCGTTGCTGTCGACGTCCTCCGCGCCGCCGTGGTCGAAGCCGAGCAGGCTGTCGATCTCGGCCTGGTTCAGGATGCGCGTGGCGTCCGGGGTCACCTCGGTGTCCAGGGCGCCGCCGCCTTCGTCCTCGATGGAGGATGCCCAGGCCGACGCCAGGTCCTCGTCGGACGGGTTGCCGCTCATGCCGCTCATTGCACGAGGATCTCGGTAAAGAGCAGATCCGTCACCTGGACGGGTGGCAGCGTCATGTCGATGCGATTCATGAGCGCCTCGCGCAGACGGTAGGTGCCCTCGCCGCCACGCAGCTCCTCCGGACGAGTGCTCCTGAGGTAGGACTGGAAGATGTCGAGGATCTGCGGCATCCCGGCCTGCAGCGCGGCGGCCTCGGCAGCATGACCGACCTGGATCTTCGCGTGCAGCTTGATGAAGGTGGCGCGATGGCCGCCGGTGTCGAGGTTCGAGACGATGTCGGGCAGGTCGATCAGCACAGGCGCCTCGACTGCCGCCACCGCCTTCGGCGCTGCCTGTCGACGGGCATGCTTCAGGATGCCGCTGAACCAGAGACCGGCCGCCAGGGCGATCACTGCCATCGCCGCACCGATCATGAGGACCCGCTTCTTTCCTCCGCCCGAGGGACCTGCCGCCGCATCCTTGCTGCTCATTCGCCCGCTCCTGTCCGGACCGTTCTGGCCCTGGAGCATGATGGGGCCGCGCTGGTTAACGGGCGCTTAAGCGGGATGGACAAGGTCGCCCTCGATGCGGCGGCGGGCTTAACCGCCCGTTAAGCTGTCATGCCCGATGATGCGGCGTCTTCGGGGTTCCCAGATGGAAAACACCACCTACATCGCGCTGTCGCGTCTCGACACCCAGCAGCGGACCATGGACGTGATCGCGAACAACATCGCGAACGCCAACACGGACGGCTTCAAGGCGCAGCGCGTGCTGTTCAGCGACTACCTGTCGCAGCAGCATGGCGTGGACGCGCCGGCCGGCGGTGCCGTGCTGCACTACACCCAGGACAGGGCGACCTATCTCGACCGGAAGGACGGCAGCCTGACCCAGACCGGCAACCCGCTCGACATGGCGCTGAGCGGCTCGGGCTTCTTCACCGTCTCGACGTCCGCGGGTCCCCGTCTCACCCGTTCCGGCAAGTTCGGGTTGATGCCGGACGGCCACATCGCCGACTCGTCGGGAAACCTGCTGCTGGACAGGAACGGCAGCCCGCTCCAGCTGTCGCCGTCGGACACGAACATCCGCATTTCCGGCAACGGCACGATCTCGACCGAGAACGGAACCGTCGGCCAGGTCGGCGTGGTGACCGTCGACGATCCCAACCAGCTGGTGCCGGAGGGCGGCACGCTCTACCGCGCCACCGCCGGAACCACTCCGGCAGCGCAGCCGAAGGTCGCCCAGGGGATGGTCGAGACCAGCAACGTCCAGCCGATCAACGAGCTGACGCAGATGATCCAGACCCAGCGCGATTTCGGGTTCGTTTCGCAGTTCGTCGAAAGCGAGAACCAGCGGCAGCAGTCGGCAATCGACAAGATCGTCCAGCAGCAGGGCTGAACGACGAGAACCAGCATGATGCGAGGACCAGATGCGCTCACTTGATATCGCCGGCACCGGGATGCAGGCCCAGCAGACCAACGTCGAGGTCATCTCGAACAACATCGCCAACATGACCACGACCGGCTTCAAGCGCAGGCGTGCCGAGTTCCAGGACCTGATCTATCAGGACCTCCGTCGCGTCGGCTCGAACAGTTCCGACAGTGGCAGCGTCGTGCCGTCCGGCGCCCAGGTCGGCCTCGGCGTGAAGACGGCTGCCATCTACAGGATCAGCGAGCAGGGCAACCTCACCCAGACCAGCAACAGCCTCGACCTCGCCATCCAGGGCAACGGCTACTTCCAGGTCACCCTGCCGTCCGGCGACACCGCCTACACGCGCGACGGCACCCTGGCACTGGCCTCGGACGGCACCATCGTGACGTCCGACGGGTACGCGGTGGCCCCGGGGATCACGGTGCCCACCAACGCCCAGAGTATCACCATCAACTCGTCGGGGCAGGTGCAGGTCACCCTGGCCGGACAGACCGCCACCCAGACGGTCGGCCAGCTCCAGCTGGCCGTGTTTCCCAACGAGGCCGGCCTGGAGGCCGAGGGGGACAACATGCTGGTGCAGACGACGGCATCCGGTGCCCCCACCACCGGCACCCCCGGCGCGTCCGGCTTCGGCAGCGTCATGCAGGGTTTCGTCGAAAGCTCGAACGTCAACGTCGTCAGCGAGATCACCAACCTCATCAGCGCGCAACGCGCCTACGAGATGAACAGCAAGGTGATCACCACGTCGGACGACATGATGCAGACGCTGACCAACCTCAAATGAGCCGTGCTCCACGCTTCATCGCCGGATTGGCGGTTGCCGCGGCGGTTCTCGCGCACGACGTGCCGGCCTCGGCTGCTGCGCTGCGCAGGCAGGTGGCCCTGCACGGCGACACCGTCAGGTTGTCGGACCTGTTCAGCGACCTGCAACCCGGACAGGATTGCGACATCGGCCCGGCTCCTGCTCCTGGACAACACATCACCGTTCCGTTCAGCCAGCTGGTCGCGATCGCGTCCCAGTTCGGCGTCGACTGGCAGCCAGGCGCAAGCTACGCCTCCGCCGTTCTTGACCGGCCGGCCCGTGTGGTCAGGCGGGAGGAGATCATGGCGGTCCTCAAGCCTGCCCTGATCGCAAGCGGTGCGCCGCCTGGAAGCGACGTCTCCCTGGGTGCCTTCGCCTCGCCTCCCTTGCCGGCGGAGGTGACGACGGCGCCCGAGATCCAGACGCTCGACTACGATGCCCAGAGCGGGCGCTTCTCGGCGCTGCTCGCGTTCCCGGAGCCGGATGCCGATCCCGTCACCCTGCGCGTGACCGGTCGGGCCGAGCAGCAGGTGAACGTGCTTGCGCTGAACCAGCCGCTTCCGGCCGGTTCGCTGCTGTCGGCGTCCGACCTGCAGGTCGTCCGCGTCCGCAGCAGCAGCCTGCACGGGACGCCGATGACGACGATCGCGGATGTGGACGGCCTTGCGCTGAGGCAGCAGGGATCGGGCGGCGTCCCGCTGACGCGGGACATGCTGGTCAGGCCGATGCTGGTCAGCCGCGGCCGTCCCGTGGTGCTGCGGCTCGAAGGCGCCGGCCTGACGCTGACGACCGCAGGCGTGGCCCTGGAGGCGGGTGCCGCCGGCGACCGCATCCACGTGATCAACAGCGTGTCCCATGCGGTGCTGATCGGCCAAGTCACGAGCACGACCGACGTCAGGATCGACGCCGGAACCGCACCGGTGATCCTGCAGTCCGGCGTTCCGCAAGGCGGGCTGCCGCAGCTGGCATCCGGAGCGTCGGCAGGCGGCGGCGGGAACTGGAGCAGGCTGGCGCAGGAGGCGCCCTATCCATGATCAACAGGTCGACCACCATCGCCGGGCTGGCGCTCTGCTCCCTTCTGTCCGGCTGCGGCGCCTTATCGCGGCTGTCCGATCTGGGACGTCCGCCCAGCATGACGCCCATCACCGATCCGACCGCGGCCCGCGACTACAGGCCACTGACCATGCCGATGCCGCCGCTGCAGCAGACACCGCCCGACCTCGCCAGCCTTTGGCGGCCCGGAAGCCGTGCCTTCTTCAAGGACCAGCGCGCCGCGCAGGTGGGCGACCTGCTGACGGTGCTGGTCGACATCACCGACAACGCCGACTTCGAGAACAACGGCACCGCCACCCGCACCGGGTCGGAAGGCATGGGGGTGCCGAGCCTGTTCGGGCTCAAGCAGAAACTGTTGAGTGCCGCCTCGGTCTCGACCAACAGCACCAACAGCAACGTGTCGACCGGGAGCACCAAGCGGACCGAGACCGTCACCCTGCGGCTCGCCGGCACCATCACCCAGGTGCTGCCGAACGGCAACTTCGTGGTCAGCGCGCGCCAGGAGGTCCGTGTCAACAGCGAGCTCAGGATCCTGCAGGTCAGCGGCATCGTCCGGCCGCAGGACATCACCGGGGACAACACCATCACCCATGACCGCATGGCCGAGGCCCGGATCTCCTACGGCGGCAAGGGACAGCTGACCGACCTGCAGACGCCCCGCTACGGGCAGCAGCTGATGGACATCGTGCTGCCGTTCTGAGCCCTGCGGATGCGATCGGGATCAGTCGTCGCGATGGACCTTCTCCATCCGCTCGTGGCGCTCCTGCGCCTCGATCGACAAGGTGGCGATCGGCCGGGCCTCCAGCCGCTTCAGGCCGATCGGCTCCCCGGTTTCCTCGCAGAAGCCGTAGCTTCCGTTCTCGATCCGCAACAAGGCCTGGCCGATCTTGGAGATCAGCTTCCGTGCGCGGTCGCGGGTACGCAGCTCGAGGGCGCGATCGGTCTCGACGCTGGCCCGGTCGGTGATGTCGGCCTCGTGGATGCCGCCTTCCGACAGGCTGGCCAGGGTGCCGTCCGCCTCCTTCAGGAGGTCGGCGCGCCAGCGGAGCAGCTTCAGGCGGAAATATTCCGCCTGGAGCGGGTTCATGAACTCCTCGTCGTCGGCCGGGCGATAATCGGAGGGCAAGGTGATCATGAGCGCCTTTCCTGAAGCGGCGGCGTGCGCCGCCGAGAAGGAATGGGCGGCTTATACCCATGGGCGCGGATGGAGCCAAGCGCCAACTGAGGCTGTCACCCAGTGGTCAAGAACCCGGAACGGACGCCCGATCCCCGGTTCTCGCCGCCCTCGCCAGCTCGAGACGGGCACGCAGCCTGATGGACCGGATCACCTGAGCCAGGGCCGGATCGGCCGCCTGTCCAGCTTCCTCGCTCAGGCGGGAAAGTTCCTGGAGCGTATCGGCTTCGCTGCCGGACAACAGGGCGCGCTGCAGCTCGGCGAGTGCAGCCAGCAGGCGCTGTCCATGCCGGCGCGCTTCCTGGTCGCCGGCCTCGGTGCCCGCGCGTTCCTGCAGGGCGAGCATGACGGACGCCTCGACCGGAGCCGACCGTGTCACGCCGTGCACGTTCAAGGACGCGGGCCCGGCTCCGGCGGGAACAACAAAGCCCGCCTGGGCCGCCGGTTGCGCCTGTGCCGGCGGCCGCAGGCTGCCGACCGGACCGATCGATGACACGCTCATGGTCGCCGAACCCCTTGCCTGCCGCGGAATCGATCGGACCGTCGTCGACGTTCAGACATTGTTCGTCCTTTCGCGCCAGACTGTAGAGCATAAAGCTTGATGACCCTTGAAGGATACGATGCGCACGCTCTGCTTCCTGATCCTGGTCGTTCTTTCCGTGCTCGCCGGGCCTCGGCTCGCGGGCGCGGAGGCGGTCCGGATCAAGGACATCGCCGACGTGGAGGGCGTGCGCAGCAACCAGCTGATCGGCTACGGGCTGGTGGTCGGCCTGAACGGCACCGGCGACCGGCTGAACAACTCGGTGTTCACGCGCGAATCGCTGATCAGCATGCTCGAGCGCCTCGGCGTGAACATACGCGACCAGGAGGCGACGCTGCAGACCCGGGACATCGCCGCGGTCATGGTCACCGCCGAGCTGCCTGCCTTCTCCCATGGCGGAAGCCACATCGACGTGACCGTGTCGGCCACGGGAGACGCCACCGACCTGTCCGGCGGCACGCTGCTGGTCACGCCGCTGATGGCAGCCGACGGCGACGTCTATGCGGTGGCGCAGGGTCAGCTGGTCAGCAGCGCCTTTTCAGCCAAGGGGGCGGGAGCCTCCATCACGCGCAACATTCCCACCAGCGCGCACATCGCCAACGGCGCCATCGTCGAGAAGGAGGTGCTGGTGGACCTCGGGGCGCGCAACGTGCTGCACCTGTCGCTGCGCAACCCGGACCTGACCACGGCCGAGCGCATGGCGGCCGTCATCAACAACAGCGTCGGCGCCATCGCACGGGTCGACGACCCGCGGACCGTCACCCTGGCGCTGGCCGGCAGCGACGTCATGTCGACGCTGGGCCGGATCGAGGACCTGCTGGTCCAGCCGGACACCCCGGCGACGGTGGTGGTCGACGAGGCGAGCGGCACCATCGTGATGGGAGACAACGTCCGGATCAGCACGGTCGCCATCGCGCAGGGCAACCTGACGGTGCAGGTCAACGAGTCGCCGGTCGCCTCGCAGCCCGCCGCGTTCTCCGGCGGCAGGACCGCGATCCTGCCGCGCACCTCGATCAAGGTCGACACCGGTGCCGGCAAGCAGCTTGGCATCCTGGCGGAAGGTCCCAGCCTGCGCGACCTGGTGGGCGGGCTCAACGCGCTGGGAGTGGGTCCGCGCGACATGATCAGCATCCTGCAGACGATCAAGGCTGCGGGTGCGCTGCAGGCCGACCTGGTGGTGCGATGACGATAGATGCGGTTCCGCCGACGGCTGGCCCGACGGCGCAGGGGTCGGAGTTGAATCCGAAGGTGATGAAGGCGGCGCAGGACTTCGAGGCGATGACGATCGGACAGCTGCTGCAGCCGATGTTCGACACGGTGGACCAGTCCCAGGGATTGTTCGGAGGGGGAGCGGGCGAGTCGAACTTCAAGCCCATGCTTGTCACCGAGATGGCCAAGCAGGTGGAAAGCCACGGCGGCTTCGGGCTGGCCGAGGGGATCTATGAGCAGATGTTGAAGATGCAGGAGAAGCAGCGATGACGCGGGACCAGGAGCACGCGGTCGCACAGCTGGTGGCGGTTCTTGCCGAGGAGAACGCGGCCCTCGCGGCGCTCGACTACCGCCGCGTCGGCGACTTCGTCGACAGGAAGCGGGCGGCGCTCGACGCGCTGAATGCGGCCTCCGCTCCGTCCGAACAGGCCCTGGCGGACCAGGATCCGGTGCGGCGCGCGCTGGCGGTTCGGCTGAAGCAGCTTGTCGAGGAGAACAGGGAACTGCTCAGGCGGGCCATCAAGGTGCAGAACAGGATCATGGGGGTGGTCGCGACCGCCGCACGGCAGGCCCAGGCGCCGGTCGGCTACGGTGCGCGGGGCAGCAGGCCGCGCCTGTCCGTCGCCAGCGCCGTCGCGCTGATCGTGCGTGCCTGAGGGCGGATCGTTCCGAAGTCGGGTGACGCCGCAGGCACGTCGCCGCGGCCCGTTGCGTCGTGACGGGAAGGGCCGGGCCGACATCCGACCCGACCCTTCCCTGCGTGCTCCGGACGGGACGCGCTATTTCTCGTCGTGATGCTCTTCCGCCTGCGGCTCGACCGGTGCGGAGTCGTCGACCGGCGGCGGCGTCTCGCTTGCTGCCTCCGGCGCAGCCTTGCGACGACGATGCCCAACCGGCGACGCTTCGCGCAGCTCCTCCGAGGCCTTCCGTCGCGTCGCGGCGCTGGGAGAACGGCGCATCTTCACCGCGGCGTCGTGCTTGTCGGATGGGGCCTGCGTATCGGCGCGCGTTGCGGTTTCGGCCGTCTTTGCTCGTGTGGTCCGGGTGGACGTCCGGGCAGCCGGCTTGTCCGCCGTGTCCGAAGGCGTGCCACGGGTCCTGCGCGTGGATGCCAGGGACTTCGCCGCCGCAGAACGGGTGGCCGGGCTCTTGGCGGTGCGCATCGAGCGCGCGGTGTCGGCCTTGGCGGTTGTCTTGCGCGTGGTGCCCGTCGCCGTCCGCTTCGTTCCGCGTGCGCTTGTGGCCGCCTTCGTGGTCCGAGCCGTGCCGGTTCGCGCCGTGCTCGCGCGGGCGGTGCGGGCAGGCGTCTTCCGCGTCGCGGCCGTGCCGGCACGCGTGGTGCGGGTGGTCGTGGTGCGGCCGGACGTGGCACGCGTCGTCGTGCGGGCGGCTGCAGTGCGCTTGGTCGCCGGCGCGGCCTTCGCGCGCGTCGTCCGCTTCGGCGCGGCGGCCCTGGCGGACGCTGCGGCCTTGGCGGTGCGCGCGGGGGTCCGGGCGGGGGTCCGGGCGGTCTTAGCGCGCGTCGCCGGTGCCTTGGTCGCCGGTGTCTTGGTTGCCCGCGCCTGGGTTGCCCGCGCCGTGGTCGCCCGGGCCTTGGTCGTCCGCGTCGGCGCCTTTGCCGTGCGCGTGCCTTTCGCTGCCGGCTTGGCCGTCCTGGCAGGCTTTGCCGACTTGGAGCCAAGCTTCTTGGCCGCCGCCGACCGCGTGGACGCGGTGGCGCCGGTGCGCATGGTCCGGGCGGTGCCGCTGCGCGCGCCGGAGCCGGCAGTACGCCGGCCGCCTGCCCGCACGGCCATGGCGCGGGTGCGCCTGCCGTCGGTGGTGTCGCTGGTCATGATCGAAACCCTCTGCTTGATGGAGATGATGGCTGGGTGGGAAGAATGCGGGTCGACTCGCGCCGCGAGCGGGACCGGGCGGAAGGCGAGCGCCTCGCTTGGCCCACGCAATCGACATGCAGCATGCGGGCTTGTCCTGTTCCGGCCGCGCGGTCACCCCGGAGCGGGTCGATCGGCACGAAGCCGACAGTGCGAATCGCCGCTCGATGACACACGATCAAACACGCTCATCCTTGAACCGCACAGTTCTGTCAACGAAAAGCAACCGTTACACTAAAGTTCCGTGAGACCGCCGGTATCGGGATCTTCCGCCCGCCGGTGAGTCGGCGCTGCCACACCCCTGCGTGCGGATCGCGAGGATGCAGTTGCGCGCTGGCATCTCGCGATCCGGTTCGGCCGCTCCCTTCCAGGCGTACGGAAGGCCGTGACCGACGGTGCCGGTCACACGCCGATGCGATCGTGGCGGCATCCGGGAACGGGTGCGCCGGCGGCGACGCGATGCTAGGACACCGCGGCCGCTGCGCCTTCCCCAGCGGCGGTTCGGTTCTCGCCGGAGCGTTCCTCGACATGAAGATCAACGGCCAAGCCTTCCGCAGCGTCTGGATCGATCCCGAAGACGGATTCTCGGTGCGCATCTTCGACCAGACCAGGCTGCCCTGGTCGCTCGACGTCATGCGCCTGTCCACATGCGCCGACGTCGCGAACGCGATCAACGGCATGCAGGTGCGCGGCGCGCCGCTGATCGGCGCGGTGGCGGCCTACGGCCTGGCGCTGGCGCTTCGCGTCGACAGCGGCACGGACGCGATGGAGCGCCACGCGGCGCTGCTGGTCGCGACCCGGCCCACCGCGATCAACCTGCGCTGGGCGATCGAGCGCATGCTCACGCGTCTGCGCAACACTGCACCCGCCGAACGCGTGCGCGTCGCCTACCACGAGGCCGGCCTGATCTGCGACGAGGACGTGGCGCAGAACCAGGCGATCGGCCGTCACGGGCTCCGCCTGATCGAGGAGATCGCCACGGCCAAGCGCGCGCGCGGCGACGACGCGCCGGTGCGCCTGCTCACCCACTGCAACGCCGGCTGGATCGCCACCGTCGACTGGGGCACGGCGCTGGCGCCGATCTACATGGCGCACGATGCCGGCTTGAACGTGCATGTCTGGGTGGACGAGACGCGGCCGCGCAACCAGGGTGCAGCACTCACCGCGTGGGAGCTGGGCAGCCACGGCGTCGGCCACGCGGTGATCTCCGACAATGCCGGCGGCCACCTGATGCAGCGCGGACAGGTCGACATGGTGATCGTCGGCACCGACCGCGTGACGCGCAACGGCGACGTCGCCAACAAGATCGGCACCTACCTCAAGGCGCTGGCGGCACGCGACAACGGGGTGCCGTTCTGGGTCGCGCTGCCGTCGACCACCATCGACTGGACCGTGGCGGACGGCCTGTCCGAGGTGCCGATCGAGGAACGCAGGGAGGACGAGGTCACCCACGTCACCGGCCGCGGCCCGGACGGCACGCCGGTCCGTGTGCAGGTGACGCCCGATGGAACCTCCGCCGCCAATCCCGCTTTCGACGTGACGCCGGCGCGGCTGGTGAGTGGCCTCGTCACCGAGCGGGGCTTGTGCGACGCGTCCCGTGCGGGACTCGCGTCGCTGTTTCCGGAGCGTGCATAGGACCACGATGACCACGCACCGAGCCCCCATCCTGCCCCGCAGGCGGCAGCCCCGTTCCGTTGCGCCGTCTGCCTTGTGCGCCCTGCTGCTCGCCGGATGCGCCGACACGCCGCCGGCCCATCCGCCGCAGCCGGTGCCGGCACCGACGCCGGTCGCGCAGTACCGCACCTCGCAGGGTCCCGCAGCGCCCGACGAGCACGTGCCGGACTTCGCCACCCGCTCGTTCGCGCCGTTCAACCGGCAGGACGCGGTGGCGATTGCCCTGCGCGAATGGCGCCTGTTCGGCGAGCCGGTGGACGACGACGATCCCGAGCAGCGGCCCGACGCGTCCGGCACGGCCGTCAAGCCGGAGCGGTTGCCCGGGCTGTGGGAGCGGGTCGGCGAGTACTGGTGGATCGGCCAGGATCCGTACGAGACCGAGGTCAGCTGGACCGGCAAGCACGACGGCGCCGGCACACCGTTCGACTTCCAGCACGACGCCCGCTACGCCTGGTCGGCCGCCTTCATCTCCTACGTAATGCGGATCAGCGGCGCCGGCGACCGTTTCCCGTACGCACCGAACCATTCCACCTATATCAACGCGGCCGCGTCCGGCACCGCGACGGGCCTGCGCGCGCAGGATCCGGCCAGCTACGCGCCGCAGCTCGGCGACCTGATCTGCGCCGGACGGAGCACCGGACGCGGGGTCCGCTACGAGAACCTGCCCACGCGCAACGGCTTTCCGGCGCATTGCGGGCTGGTGGTGGCGCGGGACGCGCACCAGCTCAGCATGATCGGCGGCAACGTCGACGACGCGGTGACGCTCACCCACGTGCCGGTCGGCCCGAACGGGATGCTGTCGGCGCCGGACGGCAGCTCGCTCGACAGCCGCTATGCCTGGTGCGTGGTGCTGCAGGTGCTCTACGACGCCGACACGGAACCGCCCGGCCGGGACTGATACCAACGGCGGCGGGGTTCGACCTGCACAGGCCAGGGCTCTGCCCTGGACCCGCCAAAGGGCGGTCGCCCTT
>CALMVN010000238.1:1420-13399 GCA_937873225.1 uncultured Acetobacteraceae bacterium | reverse complement strand
GTGTAGCTCTCGGTCTTCCCCTAAAAAATAACAAAAAAAATCGGCGCCTGCGACTCGTCGGCGCGCACGGTGACCAGGTTGCCGCCGCGACGCACCGTCTCGGCATACACGTGGGCGTCCTCGTCCGGCACCCCGGCGCCGGTCAGGGCTCCGACCAGGCCGCCGGCACCGCCGCCGACCGCTGCGCCCACGCCGGCGCCGGTCAGGGTGGCGATCAGCCAGCCGGCCGCCACCACCGGGCCGACGCCCGGGATCGCCAGCGAGCCGATGCCGGCGAGCAGCCCGGCGCCGCCGCCCAGCACGGTGCCGATGGTGGCGCCGGTGCCGGCACCCTTCTCGGTCTCCTCGTCGCGCGGAAGGTCGGTCCCGGTTCCGGTCGCGCCGACCGGCCCGGTCTGGGCGCCCTCCCGTCCGACCAGGCTGATGTCGCTGTGCGGGATGCCCGCGTTCTCGAGAGCCTGGACGACGCCGGTGGCGGCGGCGTAGCTGTCATAGGCTCGGGTAATGGTACGCTGTGCCATGATCTGCTTCCTTGCTTGCAACGTTTCGAGCGGATGCGATCCGGCCTACTCGGTGCCGACGCTGCCCTTGTAGTCTTCCCACACCTTCACCGACGAGCCGTTCTGCATCGCGGTGCCGTGCCACACGCCCTGGTCGTCCTTTGTCAGGTCCTTCACCTGGGTGAAGCCGTGCTTCA
Source organism: uncultured Acetobacteraceae bacterium (assembly GCA_937873225.1). Classification (GTDB taxonomy): domain Bacteria; phylum Pseudomonadota; class Alphaproteobacteria; order Acetobacterales; family Acetobacteraceae; genus Lichenicola. The sequence goes on along the minus strand of CALMVN010000238.1, from coordinate 12,702 downwards.
TGATCCGGTGACGCGCCTGGCGCATGGTGAAGCTGTTGGACCCGTGTGCCGGGGAGGCGGTGTCGGCCGAGGTGGTGGCGACGGCCTGGTTGTGGTCCGGCGCGCTCATCGAGTTCTGCCCCGAGGCCGCGTTGCCCATCGAGTTCTGGCCCGTCGCCGGGGCGCCCATGGTGTTCTGCGCCGGAGCCGGCGCACTCATGGTGTTCTGGCCCGGAGCCGGCGCGCTCATGGTGTTCTGGGCCGGTGCCATGGTCGAGCCCTGCGTCTGGGTCTGCGTCTGGGCCTGGGCAATGCCGGCCATGGCCGTGACGGCGATGGCGGCGGCAAAGAATGTGGCGGACTTCATCTGGCGTTCCTCGTTTCCTGATCTGCAGGGCGCAGTGCCAGACCGAACGGTGGATCGGGGGGTCGGTTCCAGAACGGGCGCGCAGGCCCCATCTCCGTCCGGCACACGCCCTCGTGCGGAACCCTTCCAGAACGGCGCTGCCGGTTGCGCCGTTCGATCCCCGCACCGGCCACAGGAGACACGCGATCGACACCCTCGCCACCCCCGCACCGCCGGCGACCGCGGCCATCCTGCCCGGCCCCGCCCGCCGGGCGTCGCGACAGGACCGGCCCTGGATCCCGGAAACCGTGCTGGTCACGCCGGCAGCACTCGGCTTCGCGCACGGCGCTGCGATGGTGGAGCGCGCGGAGCGGGCGGGTTCGCGCATCGTGCGCCTCCCGTCCGACCGGCTGAGCGGCCTGCCGGACCGCTACCGCGACGCCAAGACCACCCTGGCGGTGGTGGTCGCTCCGCCCAGCCGTCGCAAGCCGCAGCCGATCCCGCCCAGCGCGGACTGGCGCTTCGACCTCGCCGAAGGCTGCCCGGCGCACTGCCAGTACTGCTACCTGGCCGGGTCGCTCGCCGGCCCGCCGATCGTGCGCGCCTATGCCAACCTCGACCAGATCCTGGCCGAGCTGCCGCCGCTGCTGGGGCAGGGCACCATCACCTCGCGCTCGGACGCGCGCCGGCACGAGGGCACCACCTTCGAGTGCTCCTGCTACACCGACCCGCTGGCGATCGAGCCGGTCACCGGCAGCCTGTCCGCGGCGATCCGCCGGTTCGGCGCCTGGGACGCCGACGTGCAGCTGCGCTTCACCACCAAGTTCGGCAACGTCGAGACCCTGCTCGACCTGCCGCACCGCGGCCGCACCCGGATCCGCTTCTCGCTCAACGCCCGCTCGGCGGAACGGTACGAGGGCGGTGCGCCGCGCATGGACCGCCGGCTGGCCGCCCTGCGCGCGGTGGCGCAGGCGGGCTACCCGGTGGGCATCACCGTGGCGCCGATCCTGCCGCTGCCGGACTGGCGCCGCGAGTACGACCGGCTGCTGGCCGACGTGGCCGACGCGCTGGACGGAGTGCCGGCGGTGGACCTGACCGCCGAGCTGATCACCCACCGCTTCACGCCCAAGTCCAAGACGGTGCTGCCCGGCTGGTATCCCGGCAGCTCCCTGCCGATGGACGAGGCGGAGCGGACGCGCAAGCTGACCAAGTTCGGCACCGGGAAGTGGGTGCTGCCGCGCGACGAGATGGCCGCCCTGCGCGGGTTCATGACCGACGCGCTCCTGCGCCACCTGCCGACCGCCCGCCTGCTCTACTGGACGTGACGACGCCGCCGGTGACGCCGGATGGCCGCTACTTCGTGGTGCGCGGCCGGCTGTGGCGCTGCACCGACCCCCGCCTCGATCCGGAGCGGCGCGCCGCCCTGACCCGCGAGCTGATGGCCGCCCGACGTGCCAAGCGCGCCGCGATGCGGGCCGGGAACGCCGCAGGTCGGGAAACGGCTCGCGCCCGCGTCGACGCCGCCAAGCAGGCGCTCGGCGAACGCGGCCCGGTCTGGTGGACCGACGGCGCCCCGGACTACGGCCGCCGCATGGCGCGGACCACCCCCTATGCCGGATGGTTTGCCGCCCTGCCGGCCGATTCTTGAACATGGTTCACGTGAACCATGTTCACGCCTGCCTGGTCCAGACCGTCTGCGCGTTGACGAACTCGTGGACCCCGAAGCGCGACAGCTCACGCCCGTAGCCGCTCTTCTTCACCCCGCCCACCGGCGTGCGCGGGTTCGTCGCGGTGAAGCCGTTGACGAACACCCCGCCCGCTTCCAGCCGACGGGCGATCCGTCCGGCCTTTTCCTCGTCGCGGGTCCACAGGTTGCTGCTCAGGCCGTACTCGCTCCGGTTGGCGAGTGCCACCGCGTGTTCCTCGTCCCGCGCCACCACCAGGGCCGCGACCGGGCCGAACACCTCCTCGTCGAACGCGGCCATGCCGGGCTGCACCCCGCCCAGCACGGTGGGCTCGTAGAACCAGCCGGGCCCCTCGACCTTGTGGCCGCCCAGAAGCAGCGCGGCGCCCTGCGCGATCGAGCGCGTCACCTGGTCGTGCACGCCGTCGCGCAGGTCGTCGCGCGCGATCGGCCCGATGGTGGTCGCCTCGTCGGTGGGATCGCCCGCCTCGATCTCCCGCGCGGCCTCCAGGAAGCGCGCGGTGAAGGCCTCCGCGATCGGCGCTTCCAGGATCAGCCGCTTGGCGGCGAGGCACACCTGGCCGGCGTTGGCATACCGGCCGGTGATCGCGAATCGCACCGCCGCCTCGACGTCCGCATCGGCCAGCACGACGAACGGGTCGATGCCGCCCAGCTCCAGCACCGACTTCTTCAGGTTCGCTCCGGCCAGGGCCGCCACCGCGGCGCCGGCACGCACGCTGCCGGTCAGCGTCACCCCGGCGATGCGCGGATCGGCGATCACCGCCTCGATGCCGTCTGTGCCCACGTTGAGCACGGAGAACACGCCCGGCGGCAGCCCGGCCTCCTGCCACAGGTCGCGCATCAGCAGGGCGCAGCGCGTCACGTTGGGCGCGTGCTTCAGCATGAAGCCGTTGCCCGACAGCATGATCGGCACCGCGGCGCGGATCGTCTGCCACAGCGGCAGGTTCCACGGCATGATGCCGAGGATCGTGCCGATCGGCAGGAACGACACGTACACCCGGTCGCCGCCCTCCACCGCGACCGGCTCGTCGGCCAGCATCGCCGGGCCGTGCTCGGCATACCAGGCGGCGGTGGCGGCGCATTTCTCGACCTCGGCGCGGGCTTCGCGGAGCGTCTTGCCCATCTCACGGGTGATGGTTGGCGCCAGCTCGTCCATCCGACGGCGCAGCACGGCGGCGAGGCGGTCGTACACCGCGGCCCGTTCCGACAGCGGCACGGCGCGCCAGGCCCGGAACGCGTCCTGCGCCTGGGCCAGCAGCCGCTCCACCTCCGCGGGCGTCTGGAAGGGGAAGCGCTCGATCTCCTCGCCGGTCGCGGGGTTGCGGGACACGGCAGCCTGGTCGGCCATGGACGATCTCCTTCTCGGTCGGCAGTACGGATGCGATCCATGCGCGGTCGGGCGCCGTTCCCGCACTCAAATCATCTTGTTCCGGGCCGGGCCTCTGCCCTAGGCTCCGATCCAATGCCTGCCGTCCTCGCCCGCATCGTCTGGATCATTGCCCCGGGCGGGGCCGGGGAGCACGCGCGCTAGGGTTCCTCGAACCCGACACCGCTTCCCGAAGCCCCGCCGATCCGGCCGGGGCTTCCCCTTCCCGGCCTGGCGGCTCCGAACAGGATCCGAACCGTGCCAGGACCCATCGCCAGTCCCCCGTTCCCGCTCCTGCCGCTGCTGGTGTTCGCCTTCAGCGCCTCGGCCACGCCGGGACCGAACAACATCATGATGCTGACCGCGGCCGCCGCCCACGGCCTGCGACGGGCGCTGCCGCAGCTGGCCGGCGTCGCGATCGGCTTCGGCGTGATGGTGGCGCTGGTCGCCTGCGGCCTCGGCCTGCCGTTGACGCAGAGCCGGACGGCGCAGCGGGTGGTGCAGGGGGTAGGCGCGGTCTGGATGGCCCGGCTCGCCTGGAAGATCGCCACCGCCCCGGTGCGCGGCGACGCGCGGGCGGCCCCGCCGCTGGGCTTCTGGAGCGCCTGCGCGTTCCAGTGGGTCAATCCGAAGGGCTGGTTCATGGCGGTCGCGGCCACCGCCACCTTTCTGCCGCCCGGCAGCAACGCCCTGGTGTTCGGCCCGCTGATCGGGCTGGTGTTCGCCCTCGTCAGCGTGCCGTGCGTCGGCGGCTGGGGCTTGATCGGCGCCACCGGCGCGCCGCTGCTGCGCCATCCCGTCCGGCTGCGTGTCTTCAACGTGACGATGGCCGTCCTGCTGCTGGCGACGGTGGCGGCCATGCTGATCGGGTAGGCGCCCGGGATGCCGGTCCGGGCAGGCGACCGGCCGGGACGGCGGGTCGCCGTCGCGACCGGTCGGGCCGGATCAGTGCTTCTCGGTCGAGGCGCGGTAGATCGCGTCGATCGACTGGCCCAGGCGGGCGTCGAACGCTTCGTCGCTCATGTCGCGGGTGAGGTCCTCGACCAGGGCGCGGGAGAAGCTGGCGATCATGCCGTGGTTGGCGCTCAGGCGCTCGCACGCCTCCGCCTGCGGATAGCCGCCGGACAGCGCCACCACCCGCACCACGCCCTTGTGCGCCATCAGCGGCGCATACAGGTCCGGCACGTCGGGGATGGTCAGCTTGAGCATCACCTGCTCGCCGGACGGAAGGGCGTCCAGCGCCTTGGTCAGCTCGGCGAGCAGGATCGCTTCCGCGCCTCCCTTGTCCGGGCTCTTGATCGACACCTCCGGCTCCAGGATCGGCATCAGCCCGGCCTCGCTGATCTGCCGGCCGATGGCGAACTGCTGCGCGACGATCGCGGCGATGCCCTTCCGGTCGGGCAGGTTGACCACCGAACGCATCTTGGTGCCGAACACGCCGAGCCCCTTGGCGCGCGCCAGCAGCGCGTCGAGGCCCGGGATCGGCTTCATCAGGCTGACGCCGTCCGCCTCCTTTTCCAGCCCCTTGTCCACCTTCAGGTAGGGCACCACGCCGCGGTCCTGCCACAGGAAGGTCGGCACCGGCTTGCCGTGCGCTTCGCCGTCCATGGTCGCCTCGAACAGGATGGCGCCGATGACCTTGTCGCCGGAGAACGCCGGGGCGCTCATGATGCGCACGCGCATCTCGTGCATCAGCTTGAACATCTCGGCGTCGCCCTCGTAGGCGTCCTCCGGGATGCCGTACTGGCGCAGCGCGCCGGGGGTGGAGCCGCCGCTCTGGTCGAGGGCGGCGATGAAGCCGTTCTTGCCGGAGGCCTGGGCCAGCATGGTGGTGTCAGGCATGGTCGTCATCCTCTTGGTCGTTTCGTCCGGAGCCGATGGGTGCGGAACGGGGATCTGCCGCGGCCGGTTTCGTCGCCATCGCTCCGGTCAGCCGTCCAGGCTGCGCTCGGCGGCGGTCAGGGTGTTGCGCAGCAGGCAGGCGATGGTCATCGGGCCGACCCCGCCCGGCACCGGGGTGAGGCGGCCGGCGCGGCCGAGCGCCTCCTCGTGCACCACGTCGCCGACCAGGCGCGAGCGGCCTTCCGGGGTGGTGATGCGGGTGATGCCGACGTCGATCACGGTGGCCCCCGGCTTGATCCAGTCGCGCCGCACCAGGCCCTTGTGGCCGGTGGCGACCACCAGGATGTCGGCCAGGCACGCCAGCGCGCCGACGTCCGGGGTGGCGGCGTGGCACACGGTGACGGTGCACTCCTCCTGCAGCAGCAGCTGCGCCATCGGCCGGCCGACCAGGTTGGACTTGCCCACCACCACCGCGTGCAGCCCCTTCAGCGTGCCGAGCTCGGCACGAAGCCGCAGCAGGCAGCCGCGCGGGGTGCAGGGGACCAAGCCGTGCGGGCCCCGGGTGACGCGGCCGCCGTTCATCGGGCCCAGCCCGTCCACGTCCTTGGCGGGGTCGATCGCGGCGGTGACGGCGCTGGCGTCGATCCCGGTCGGCAGCGGCAGCTGCACCAGGATGCCGTGCACCGCAGGGTCCGCGTTCAGGGCGGCGACCAGCGCCAGCAGCTCGGACTGCCGGGTCGAGCCGGGCAGCACGTGGGCGAAGGAGCGCATGCCGACGTCGCCGGTGTGGGCGATCTTGTTGCGGACGTAGACCTCGCTGGCCGGGTTGCTGCCGACCTGCACCACCGCCAGACCGGGGATCACGCCGTGCCGCTCGGACAGCCGGGCCACCTCGTCGCGGATCTCGCCGGTGAGGCGGGCGGCATGGGCGCGGCCGTCGATCAGGCGGGTCTCGATGGGCAGGCGCGTCTCGACGGGCAGGCGGGTCTCGATGGGGCGCGTCTCGATCGGATCCGGGGTCATGGCGCCCTCCTGGCTCTCCAGCCCGGCTGGAACCGGCGCCGCGATCGGGGCAGGATGCGGCGCATGAAGCCCATACGGAAGAACTTCGGCAGCGACAACGTCGGTCCGATCAGCCCAGCCATCCTCGACGCCCTCGTCGCGGCCAACCAGGGCACGGTGCCCTCGTACGGCGGCGACCCCTGGACCGCGCGGCTGCAGGAGGTGGTGCGCGACGCCTTCGAGGCGCCCGAGGCGGAGGTGTTCGCGGTGGCGACCGGCACCGCGGCCAACGCCCTGGCGCTGTCGGCGCTGGTGCCGCCCTATGGCGGGGTGTACTGCGACCAGTCCGCGCATATCGAGAACGACGAGTGCGGCGCGCCCGAGTTCTTCACCGGCGGCGCCAAGCTGCTGACCCTGCCGAGCCTGGACGGCAAGCTGTCGCCGGCGGTGCTTCGGGCCAACCTCCAGGCCAGCCGGGCGATCGGCGTGCACAAGAGCCGGCCGACCGCGATCAGCATCACCCAGGCGACGGAATGGGGCACGACCTACTCGCTGGAGCAGGTGCGGGAGATCGGCGACACCGCGCGCGAGCTGGGCCTGTCCCTGCACATGGACGGGGCGCGCTTCGCCAACGCCCTGGTGACGCTCGGCTGCACCCCGGCCGACGTCACCTGGCGCGCCGGCGTCGACGTGCTGTCGCTGGGGGCGACCAAGAACGGGGCGATGGCGGCGGAAGCGGTGGTGTTCTTCCGGCCGGGGCTGTCGGAGGAGTTCGCGCGCCGTCGCAAGCGGGCCGGGCACCTGTGGTCCAAGGCGCGCTACCTGAGCGCGCAGCTGGTGGCGTACCTCCAGGACGGGCTGTGGCTGGACAACGCCAGGCAGGCCAACGCGATGGCGACGCGGCTGGCGGACGGACTGCTGCGGCTGGAAGGGGCCAGCCTGCTGCATCCGGTGCAGTCGAACGAGGTGTTCGCGGTGCTGCCGGAGCCGGTCATCGCGCGGCTGGAGGTGCAAGGGTTCCTGTTCTACCGCTGGTACCTGCCGCAGGGGCTGGAGGTGGACCCGGGGCGCCTTCCGATCCGGCTGGTCACCGGCCTCGACACCGAGGCGGCGGATGTGGACGCGCTGCTGGCGGCGGCGGGGTGAGGGCTGCCCTCACTCGAGCCCGCGGTCGCGCGTCCGAAATGGCTTGGCTGCGGCCGAGCAACAAAGTTGACGTGACGCCCATGACAGGGTCATCGAGGTTCATCCTTACGGCTTGAACCCATGCAGGACGGCTTGAACCCATGCAGGGAACATCATGGCCACGACCGGTGATGATGCCTATGTCGGGCTGTTCATGCTGGAGCAGCCGCCGGACTGGTGGCTGCCGCCGGGCTTCACGCTCACGCCGAACCCGTCGGTCCCGCTCCAGGCGACCGACCCGGCCGGCAACCCGTGCCTGGTCTACGCCGTGCCCGGCTACCGGCCGTCGCCGCGTCAGGTCGACACGGTCGCGACGATCATCGAGCGCGAGCTGGGTCCGGTCCCGAGCCAGGGTCTGGGTCCGGGCGCCTACCGGGCCGTCGGCGCCGACCGGAACACGCCGCTCGGCCTGATCAACCAGGCCATCCTTTGGCCGATCGACAAGGCGGCGCTGCTGCTGCACCTGGCGTCGTATGGGATCGACGCGTCGATCCTAGGCGGCACGCAGACCGCGGCACGCCTGGGATGGGTGTCGGAAACCAGTGCGGGCCAGCTCCGGCGCGACCTCGATCTCCTTGCCGTCGTGCTGGGCAACGAGGCCGGGCGGATGCCCGAGGTGCCCTCGGCGGGCTTGCGGACGGTGGCGACCCGTGTGGCCGCCGTGTCGCGCGCGGCGGCCAAGGCGCTGCCGCCGGTTGTGCTTCGGGCCGAACGTGTCGGCGGCCTGCCGTTCGGGCGCCTGTTCCGGGTCGTGGGCCGCGTGGAGGCAGACCAGGCTGCTCCGGCAGCGACAGGCCGCACCGTCCGGAACTGGCTAGCAGATGTTCGTGTGGGACAGGCATTCGATCGAACGCAAGCCGCACAATACCAGTTCAATCAGATCTACGTCGTGAAGAATGCGGGCAAAGGCTACTGGATTCTCGACTCCTATGGACCGCTCGACGCGCGGCTTGGAGCCGGACCGGTCTCCCGCAAGTTCACCCAGCTCGCCGACATACAAATCGCATCAGCCCGGAGCATGCTGCAGGAAGCCCATCGTAAATATAGGCCCGGTCAGATTTTTTGCGAACGTTCCGTCGCGTCCTGATGGTCTGACGGACACGGCTATCCAGGGGCAACTCTGGCTCGAAGTTCCAACCCAAACCAAGCCTATACCTGACGCGGTGCTAGCCACGGCTCGGCAACTCTCCATCAAGATCCGCGACGTCACGGGGAAGGTCTACCAATGAGCGCAACTGCACAGGTGTTCGACAAAGCAAGTCAGGATCGGCTCGTATCCATCCTCACCGAATCTAACTACGTCGAACGGTATCTCCAACTGTGCGACAATTTTGATGTGAATCGTGACCTTGATGGTCCACGTTTAAGTCTCACCCGAATGACTGACATCTTTCGGGACGCCGGCGTAGAGGTCCACCTCGATAAACGGTTCAAGGTATTTACGTTCGATCAGAAAGAAGCCGTCGGCTGGATGTGGCGAGGGAAACTTGTCGTGCAAAGATACGACATGCTTGAGCCAATGTTTGGTGGTCATACATCACACCATGCGATCGGATCCACAATGCTTGGCTTGGCAGTAGAAGCTGGCGACCAACGCATCCCCCCCATGCCACGAGAACGCTTTCTGCCGCCGCAGCCGAACCGTCCCCGTTTTGACGGCGACATGCGCACCATGGAGCGCCTGATCCCTGAGCTGGTCGCCCTTACCTGCTGGATGCGTGAGCTGATCGCCAAGAACTGGAACGCCCCACCCGCTCCCGTGGAGCAATCCTGGCCGGCTAGGCTGACAACCTGATCAACAGGTTGATCATCTCCAAGCCCCTGCAGCTACCGTTGCCGCACCCGCTCCTTCTCGGCCTACCGCCCCGGTCTTCCCTTCCGGCCGGGGCTGTCGGAGGAGTTCGCGCGCCGTCGCAAGCGGGCCGGGCACCTGTGGTCCAAGGCGCGCTACCTGAGCGCGCAGCTGGTGGCGTACCTCCAGGACGGGCTGTGGCTGGACAACGCCAGGCAGGCCAACGCGATGGCGACGCGGCTGGCGGACGGACTGCTGCGGCTGGAAGGGGCCAGCCTGCTGCATCCGGTGCAGTCGAACGAGGTGTTCGCGGTGCTGCCGGAGCCGGTCATCGCGCGGCTGGAGGTGCAAGGGTTCCTGTTCTACCGCTGGTACCTGCCGCAGGGGCTGGAGGTGGACCCGGGGCGCCTGCCGATCCGGCTGGTCACCGGCCTCGATACCGAGGCGGACGACGTGGACGCGCTGCTGGCGGCGGCGGGATGATGGCCGTCTTCATCCGGACGCGCGGTCGCGCGATCGGGAGCGGGTCCTGGCTGCGGCCCGGCGACAACAAGTGCTGCAGCGGTCATGCCAGGGAACGAGTCGCCGCTGGAGCCAGGGCAGGAGCGGCGAAGGCGGTCGCTTGGGTTCGGGTCGGGCAGACGGACTTTCAGGTTGATCTACAGTATTGCTGTTGATAGACATACAGCAATGCTGTAACCAGCGCCTTGCCGCATGCGGTCCTGGAAACGTCGATCTTCAGCCGTCGTGCGGATGCGCTGCTGTCGGTGGAAGATCGGGCCGACCTCGTAGAAACGCTTGCCCGCGATCAGATGGCTGGTGACGTGATGCCCGGTCTCGGCGGCGTGCGAAAGCTGCGCTTCGCGCCGAGGGGGCGGGGCAAGAGCGGCGGGTTCCGCGTGATCTACTACGTGTTGACCGAGGATTGGCCCATCCTTGCCCTCCTGATCTACGGCAAGAACGAGCAGGGCAACCTCAGTCCGGCACAGCGCAAGGTCGTGGCCGCCTTGGCGGCGGGGATGAAGCAGGAAGCAGGATCATGACCGGAACCAAGGACACCGATTTCGGAAGCGAGTTGATCGCCTCGATGCAGGAGGCCGTCGCCATCGTGCGGAGCGAGAAGGACGCAGCGCGCGTGCACCTTCCGCCGGGTGACGTGGACGTGCGCGCCATCCGGGAGCGCCTGGGCCTGACCCGGCCCGCTTTCGCGCAGCGGTTCGGGTTGGCAGTCGCAGCCGTGCGCGACTGGGAGCAGGGGCTGCGCCGGCCCGATCCGGCCGCGCGCGTGCTCCTGATGGTGATCGCGCGCAGCCCGGAGGCCGTTGCCCAGGCGGTCGCGGACGCACAGGCCGCATAACGCCAGTCGTTCCAGCGTCATGGTGCCCAGGTACCTGGTCCGGAGACTCGTGACGCTACGTCGACTCGAGGGGAGGAGGGTGGCGGTGGCGACCAGGGACGACCTTTATGCGAAGTTCGGAGCCACGGCGGAGGCGGCGCAGCTGTTCGAGACGGAACTCGGCACGTTGCTGCTCATCGCTCACGGCTTTGCGCACGGCTGGCACGCTAAGCCTGATGGTAAGAGCGCCCTCAAGCTCCAACGCGAGATCGACCGCAGCACGCTGGGTCAGCTTCTCGCCAAGCTGAGAAATCATTTCGGGTTCGACGATGCACTAATCGCAAAGTTCTCGTCGGCGCTGAAGTCCCGCAACCGGCTGAACCACGGATTTTACGAGCGTCACAACTACACCATCCAGACTGATCAGGGACGTGACGCAATGGTTGCCGATCTGGAGACACTCCACCGGGAACTGCTTGAGGCTTGGCAGGTGGCAGGCGCAATCGCATCGACGTTCTGCGAGGCGTTCAAGCAAGCCAGGGCCGACGTGACCGGTGTTCCTGTCGCCACACCAACCATTCGGCCCGAGCGGCCTGTGCTTCCTGACGATTGGCCGTAGATCGTGCTCACTCGTGAGTGCCGTACCCGTAGCCGATCAGGAGCCGGCAGCTAACCGTGCGTCCAGACAATGATGCCAAGGGTAGTGCCACAGGTTTCACATCGGTCGTC
>CALMVN010000238.1:0-1320 GCA_937873225.1 uncultured Acetobacteraceae bacterium | reverse complement strand
CGTGCGTCCAGACAATGATGCCAAGGGTAGTGCCACAGGTTTCACATCGGTCGTCCGGACCAGCGTCGACGCTCAGACCTCCGCCAGCCGGTACAGCACCCGCACCCAGGAGCGGGTGCCGCGGTGGAAGCTGTCGAGGTCGTACTTCTCGTTCGGCGAGTGGATGCGGTTGTCGGCCTTGGCGAAGCCGATCAGCAGGCTGTCCATGCCGAGCGCTTCCTGCAGGTCGCGCACCACCGGGATCGAGCCGCCGCTGCCGACCACCGCGGCGGCCTTGCCCCATTCCTCGCCCAGCGCCGCCAGCGCCGCCTTGAGGTGGGGGCCGTCGATCGGCACCGTGCTGGCGCGGGACGCGCCGTGCGAGCGGAAGGACACGCTGCAGTCGGCCGGGATGCGCGCCCGCACGTGGGCGCGGAAGGCGTCGCGGATCGCCTCCGGGTCCTGGCCGCCCACGGTGCGGAACGACACCTTGGCGGAGGCCTGGCCGGGCAGCACGGTCTTGAAGCCGTCGCCGCCATAGCCGCCGGTGATGCCGTTGATCTCGCAGGTGGGGCGGGCCCAGCTCTGCTCCAGGGCGCTGTAGCCCTGCTCGCCGGCCGGGATCGACAGGCCGACCGGGCCGAGCAGGGCGGCATCGGAGCCGACGAGGCGGCGCCAGTCCTCCCGCACCGCGTCGGGCAGGTCGGCCACCCCGTCATAGAAGCCGGGCAGGGTGACGCGGCCGTTCGCGTCGCGGAGCGTGGCCAGGATCTCGACCAGCAGGTGCAGCGGGTTGCGCGCGGCGTTGCCGTACAGCCCGGAATGCAGGTCGCGGTCGGCGCAGGTGATCGTGATCTCCTCGCCGACCAGGCCGCGCAGCATGGTGGTGATGGCCGGGACGCCGCCGTCCAGCATGTCGGTGTCGCAGATCAGGGCGATGTCGGCCTTGAGCTCGGCGGCGTGCGCCTCCAGGAACGGGCGCAGGCTCGGGCCGCCGCTTTCCTCCTCGCCTTCCAGCAGGATGGAGATGCGCAGCGGGTAGCGGCCGTCGGCGGCGCGTATGGCGCGCAGCGCTTCCAGGAAGGTCATGACCTGTCCCTTGTCGTCCGACGCGCCGCGTGCGGTGATGCAGCGCCCGCCGGCGTTCTCCGCCAGCACCGGCTCGAACGGGGGGCTGGTCCACAACGCCACCGGGTCGACCGGCTGCACGTCGTAGTGGCCGTAGAACAGGACGTGCGGGCCGGCGGCCGTCCCGGCATCACGGGGGCCGGGATCGTGGGCGACCACGATCGGCAACCCGGGGGTGTCGCGCACGCTGGCCTCGAAGCCCAGCGACAGGAG
>CALMVN010000237.1 GCA_937873225.1 uncultured Acetobacteraceae bacterium | reverse complement strand
CGGATCGCGCCCGAGCTCAGCTCGATGCCGTTGCAGACGATGTCGTACTGGTAGGCCTTGATGGTGAGCGGGTCCTGGGTATCCAGCGCAAGGAGGCCGCCCTGCGGCATCGAGAACGGGTTGTGGCTGAAGTCGACCTGTCCGGTCTCCTCGTTCAGCTCGTACATCGGGAAGTCGACCACCCAGCAGAAGCGGAACGAGTCCTGCTCGATCAGGCCGAGCTCGGTGGCGATGCGGGTGCGGACCAGGCCGGAGAACTTCACCGTCTCGCTGCCCTTCAGCCCGTCGCGGGGACCGGCGACGAAGAACACGGCGTCGCCGGGGTTGAGCCCGCAGGCGGCGCGGATGGCGTCGCAGCGATCGGGTTCCAGGTTGCGGGCGATCGGGCCCTTCGCGCCCTCGGCATCAAAGGTGATGTAGCCGAGGCCGCCCTGCTTCTCGTCGCGCGCCCAGGTGTTGAGGCGGTCGAAGAACGAGCGCGGCCGGTCGCCGGCGCCGGGGGCGGGGATCGCCCGCACCTGGCCGCCCGAGGCGGCGACCTTCGCGAACAGGGCGAAGCCGGAGCCGGCGAAGGCGTCGGTCACGTCGGTGATCCGCAGCGGGTTGCGCAGGTCCGGCTTGTCGGTGCCGTACTCGGCGAGTGCCGTGTCGTAGGGGATGCGCACGAAGGGGGCTTCGTCCACCGCGCGGCCGCCGCCGAATTCCTGGAACACGCCGGCGATCACGGGCTCGATGGTGGCGAACACGTCCTCCTGGGTAACGAAGCTCATCTCGAAGTCGAGCTGGTAGAACTCGCCCGGGCTGCGGTCGGCGCGGGCGGCCTCGTCGCGGAAACAGGGGGCGATCTGGAAGTAGCGGTCGAAGCCCGCCACCATCAGCAGCTGCTTGAACTGCTGCGGCGCCTGGGGGAGCGCGTAGAACCTGCCCGGATGCAGGCGCGCCGGCACCAGGAAGTCGCGCGCGCCTTCCGGGCTGGACGCGGTCAGGATCGGGGTCTGGAACTCGGTGAAGCCCTGGTCGATCATGCGGCGGCGCAAGGAGGCGATCACGCCGGCGCGCAGCATCATGTTCCGGTGCACGCGCTCGCGCCGGAGGTCGAGGTAGCGGTAGCGCAGGCGCAGCTCGTCGCCGTAGGTCTCGTGGCCGGCCACCTGCAGCGGCAGCACGGCGGCGGCCGACTGCACCTCCATCGCGGTGGCGCGGATCTCGACCTCGCCGGTGGGCAGGCGGGGGTTCACCGTGGCGGGCTCGCGCAGCACCACCGTGCCGGTGACCGTCAGCACGCTTTCGACCCGGACCTTCTCGGCTGCCTCCAGCAGCGCGGAGCCGGCCGGGATCACGATCTGGGTGATGCCGTGGTGGTCGCGCAGGTCGAGGAACAGCAGCCCGCCATGGTCGCGCTTGGCCTGCACCCAGCCGGACAGGCGCACCGTCTGGCCGGCGTCGGCGGCGCGGAGGGCGGCGCAGGTGTGGGTGCGGTAGGCGTGCATGAGCGGAGTCCCGGAGCGGCAACCACTACCGTAGTGTTTGCCGGCGCAGGAAGCCGTTGGGTCCACCACGTGTCAAGCAAGCGGCGCCGCGCTTTCCCGCCCGGTTCGAGGCGTGTAAGGGACAGCCATGACACGTCCCGTCCGGCCCCGGTTCCCGGAGCCCACGCTGATTACCACGAGTGATGCCCTGGCCGCGGTGGTCGAGCGGCTGCGTCGGGAACCCTTCGTCACCATCGATACCGAGTTCGTGCGCGAGCGCACCTACTGGCCCGAGCTGTGCGTGGTGCAGCTCGCGGGCGAGAACGAGGTGGCGATCGTCGATGCGGAAGCCGAGGGGCTGGACCTGCAGCGCCTGGCCCCGCTGCTGGACGACCAGGCGGTCACCAAGGTGTTCCACGCGGCGCGGCAGGACCTGGAGATCTTCCTGCACCGGTTCGGCCGGCTGCCGGCGCCGCTGTTCGACACCCAGGTGGCGGCGATGGTGGCGGGGTTCGGCGACCAGGTCGGCTATGACGGGCTGGTCTCGTCGCTGACCGGCGGACAGATCGACAAGGCGCACCGGTTCAGCGACTGGTCCAGGCGGCCGCTGTCGGCAGCGCAGGTCACCTACGCGGCCGCCGACGTGACCTACCTGCGTGAGGTGTACGCGAAGCTGCGCGAGCGGCTGGAGCGCGACGGGCGGGCCTCCTGGGTGGGCGAGGAGATGGCGTTCCTGTCCGACCCGGCCACGTTCCGGCCGGACCCCGACACGCTGTGGGAGCGGCTGCGGCCGCGCACCGGCAACCGGCGCATGCTCGGCGTGCTGCGCGCCGTCGCCGCCTGGCGCGAGCGGGAAGCGCAGCGGGTCAACGTGCCGCGGCAGCGCCTGCTCAAGGACGAAAGCCTGCTGGAGATCGCCGCCACGGCGCCGGCCGATGCGGAGGCGCTCGCGACCGTGCGCGGGGTGAGCCGGGGCTTTGCCGAGGGGCGCGGCGGTGCCGGGCTGATCGAGGCGATCGCCGCCGCCCAGGCCCTGCCGGAGGAGGCGCTGCCGCCGGCGCCACGCAAGGACGGTCCGCGCCCGTCGCCGGCGCTGGTGTCGCTGCTGAAGGTGCTGCTGGCGGCCAAGAGCGAGCAGCACGACGTGGCGCCGAAGCTGCTCGCCTCATCGGAGGACATCGACCGGCTGGCTACCGAGGCGGAGCCGTCCATCCCCGCCCTGTCCGGGTGGCGGCGCGAGGTGTTCGGCGCCGACGCGCTGTCGCTCAAGGCGGGACGGATCTCGCTGGGCGTGGACGGGCGCAGGATCCGGCTGCTGCGCACGTAATTCAAGACTTTTCCCGGCATCGCTCCACCGACTTGTCCACAACATTGTGTGGTCGATCGGTTGGACGACCCCATCATTTGGATTAGCCTTCCTCCTGTCGGGAAGACCGGGAGGGGCATGCGATGGATTGGACCGAAGAGTCGATCAGCCGTCTGCGCAGCCTCTGGCAGGACGGCCTGTCCACCGCCGAGATCGGACGGCGCATGCAGATCACCAAGAACGCGGTGGTCGGCAAGGCGCATCGGCTGACCCTGCCGCCGCGCCCGTCGCCGATACGCAAGGCGCTGGAACTGGCCAGCACCGGCCTGCAATCGCAGCACACCGCGCTGGACGACAAGGCGGGTCCCATGCTGGCGGCGCCAGGGCCTGCGTCGCAGCGCCCGATGCCGGTCCCAGCACCGGTTCCGGCGGCGATGCAGCCGGTCCCGGTGGTCGCGGTGCCAGAACAGCCGACCGCGGTTCCGACGCCGGTGGCGGCGGGCAACGTCCAGGTCCTGCGGCCGGCGGCGGCGGCGCCTCACCAGGTCCCGACGCGACCCGTCCAGGCCGAGGACGCGGCACCGGCTCCGTTGCGTGCGGTGTCCGCGACACCCCGCCGGGGCGGGTTGACCTGCTGCTGGCCGCTCGGCGAGCCTGGAACCAGGGAGTTCCACTTCTGCGGCGGCGAGCCGACGCCGGGCAAGCCGTACTGCGCCGAGCATGCCGCCCTGGCCTACGTGAAGCTCCGGGACCGGCGCGACAGCGTCGCCTGAGCCGGCCTCAGGGCTTCGGCGAGGCGGGCAGCGCGACCGGGTCGGCCTCCGCCGCTCCGTCCGCCGGCAGCAGACGCAGCGCCTGGAACAGCCGCGATGCGAACCGGCCGCTGAAGCTGAACAGCGCCATCGCGAAGGCGCCGAGCAGGCCTGCCACCTGCCGGATGCCGATCGCCTGGGCCAGGGTGAAGTGCAGGCTCACCCACAGGAACGCGCAGGCCATGCACAGGTAGTACACCGCCCAGGACCGGGTGATCAGCTGGAAGAAGCGGCGGTGGTGCGGGACGCGGAGGTCGGGCTGCTGCTGCGCCACCAGCTCCTCGATGATGGAGCGACCGCGCGAGCCGATCGCGAACGCGATGCCGACGATCGTTTCCGTCACCGCGCCCTCGTATTTCAGCATGAACGGCTGCTTCGAGAACACGTCGATGGTGCCGAACACCAGCACCAGGGCGGTGGACAGGACGTAGATGCGCGGGAAGCCGATGCGCAGCGTGTGTCGGCGCAGGGCATCGATGGGCACGAACAGGAGGGTGCCGATGATGGCGGCCCGCAGCCCAAGGGTCTTCATCAGCGCGTAGAACACGATCACGCCGCCGAAGTCGAAGGCGGCGGTGCCGAGCAGCTTCCTCAGCCAGCCCACGGCGAGCGTCCGGTCAGTGCGGGGTCGAGGCGGTTCCGCCGGGTCGGGTCTGCGACGGCGACGGCGCCTGGCCCGGCAGGTTCGGTCGGCTCTTCTCCTGGTCCAGCAGCTTGCTGCTGATCTGGCCGACCGTGCTGTTCATTCGCCCCTGGTTGCCGGGATTGGTGCCGGCGGTGATCCCGCCCGGGTTGCGGGGTGCCGTGACGGCGTGGCCGGTGGAGGTCTGGCCGGTCTCGACGCCGCGTCCGGTCACGTCGCCG
Organism: uncultured Acetobacteraceae bacterium; assembly: GCA_937873225.1. Lineage (GTDB taxonomy): Bacteria > Pseudomonadota > Alphaproteobacteria > Acetobacterales > Acetobacteraceae > Lichenicola. The sequence goes on along the minus strand of CALMVN010000237.1, from coordinate 8,642 downwards.
TTGCGGGCGGCGGTGCCGGCGCTGGTCTGGGCCATGGCCGGCAGCGGCGAGGCCAGCGCCAGCAGCACGGCGATCTTCGGCAGGCGGCTCATGCGCGGGCTCCCTTGGCGGCGGCGGCATAGGCGTCGATCAGGGCGATGTTGCGCATGTTGGCCTTGAAGGTGGCGTCGAACAGGTCGCCCAGCACCGGCACCGAGCCGGCCACCGCCTCGATCGCGACGTTGCCCAGCATCTTCGCCAGCTGCGCCGGCGGCAGGCCGATCTGGTACGCCTCGTAGACGATGTAGAGCGACACCGCCGTCATCGCCGCGTCGCCGGCGGCGGGCGCCAGGCCGATCACGCTGTTGAGGCCGAAGCGGAACCGGGTCCCCGGCACCTTCACCGCGGCGTCAAGCAGCCAGGCGAGGCGGCGGATGCGCGCCAGGCGCCGCGCCCGGTCGGCCGCGTCGATCGGCTTCCCCTGGGCGGTCTTGTCGAGGAACCGGCTGGCGTCGTTGAAGGCGATCATGGATGGGCTCCACGCGGGATGTGGGCGGTCGAGCGGGCGGGATCAATCCGGTCCGCTCCGATGGCAGGGTCAGCGGCAGACATGGCGATACCCGTCGGCACCGATATAGGTGGCGGTGGCCGGATCGTAGCAGGCGAAGCTGCTGCAGATGCCGGCCTCGGCATATTGCTGCGCCAGCAGCGACTGGCTGACCGCGTTGGCCTCGCGTGCCTGGATCCCGCAGAGCGGGGTGTCGGCCGGGGCGGACGGGTCGTTGGCGAGTGCCGGCGCACCCTCGGGCTGTGGGGAAAGAACGATGCCGCCGGATCGTGGCGGCGGCGCCGGGACAGCGGCGACCGGCGCCGCGGCTGGCGGCGGGGGCGGCGTGTCGGCACATCCGGCCAGCGCCAGCGTCGCCCCCAGCGAAAGGAGACCGCCGATCCGATACCCGTCCCACCGCATCTGCTTCCCCGCTTCCACCTGGTCCTGAACGTTCCGGCCTCGTCGGGCGTTGCCTGCCGGCCATGCCGGAAGCCTTCCGCCGTGACCGGACCGTCCCGACCCGCGCCGGCCCTGCGCAACGCCGACAACAAAGGCCACGGCACGAAGCTGCACGGGTCGGCGATGGTCGCGAGACCGGTCGGCGAGCGGCTCCGGGCGGAAGGCGCCGGGCACCGGAAGCCTCGGATCGACCGGCTGGACGGCGACGGCTTCAGTCATGCGTGCGACGTGTTCGCGGCGATGCGCGTCACCGGAGGCGGCGTCGGGCAGGAGATCCCGTTCGTGGTCGGCACCCCCGTCGAGCCGCAGGGCCTGTCCATCCCGGCCGACCAGGCCACGCCCGGTACGGACGATCCGGGCCTGCCGGTGCCGCACGTCACCCACGGCCCGTTCGGCTTCGTGGTTCATGACGGCAGGACCTGTCGCTGACGCCTGGCTGCGCAGGGTTCTAGACGTCGAGCGCGCCCTGGGTGGTGCCGTCCCGTTCGACCCGGACCTGGCGCTCGCCGTCCGCGAACAGGAGGCCGAGCCGGGCGCCCGGGCGCAGGCCGGCGCCTTCCGTCACCGGATGGCCGGCGGCGTCGCGCACCAGCACGTAGCCGCGCTTCAGCACCGCCTCCGGCGACGCCGAGTCCAGCCGCGCGCCCAGCCCGGCCAGCGTCGCGGCCTGCTCCCGCAGGCTCGCGGCGGCGTCGCGCAGCGCCTGACGCAGCCCCGCCTGCAGGCCGCCGGCCGACACGGCAAGCCGGCCGCGCCGCCCCTCGATCGCGCGCTGCGGCTGCGGCATGTGCCGTTCCGCCGCCACCAGGGCGGTGCGACGCCGGGCCACGAGGGCCGGCAGGGCGCGGTGCAGCGCGGTGTCGGACAGCGCGACCCGGCTCCGGCGCTGCTCGATCAGCCGGCGCGGGTCGGGCACCTGCCGTTCCGCCGTCGCCAGGGCGGCACGCCGGGCCGCCAGCAGCGCCGGCAGCGCCCGGCGCAGCTCGCCCGCCGCCAGGACGGTCCGGCCGCGTCGCTGCTCCACCAGGCGGTGCGGGTCGGGCATGTGCCGCTCGGTCGTGACCAGGGCCGTGCGTCGCAGGGCGAGCAGCGCCGGCAGGGCCTGGCGCAGGCGATGGTCGAGCGCGCGCAGCGCGGCGCGCCGGGCGGCCAGCTGTCCGGGACCTGCGAGCGCGAAGCGGTGCAGCCGGTCGTCCAGGCGCTGTCGCATGTGGCCCAGCAGCGAGGGCAGGTCGGGCAGCAGCCCGGCGGCGCGGTCGTACCGCAGGCGGAGGCCCTGCGACAGCCGCCCGAGCCCGGCCTCCAGCCGGGCGGCGCGGTGGGCCAGGTCGGCCACGAGCTCGACCCTGGCCGGCACCGCGATCTCGGCGGCGGCGGTCGGGGTGGGGGCGCGGCGGTCGGACACGAAGTCGATCAGGGTGGTGTCGGTCTCGTGCCCGACGGCGGAGATCACGGGGATGCGGCAGGCGGCGACCGCGCGCAGCACCGCCTCGTCGCTGAAGGCCAGGAGGTCCTCAAGGCTGCCGCCGCCGCGCGCCACGATCAGCAGGTCGGGGCGCGGGATGCCGGTGCCGGGGCCGGTGCGGCGGTCGAAGCCGCTGATCGCCGCGGCGATGCGGGCGGCGGCGCCCTCGCCCTGCACCGGAACCGGCCACAACAGCAGGGAACGGGGAAAGCGGCGGGCGACCGTGGTGCGTATGTCGTGCAGCACCGCGCCCTGCGAGGAGGTCACGAGCCCGATCAGCCGCGGCAGGAACGGCAGCGGACGCTTGGCATCCGGGTCGAACAGCCCTTCCGCCGCAAGCTTGAGCCGGAGCCGCTCGATCCGTGCCAGCAGCGCGCCTTCGCCGGCGTATTCCATCCGCTCGACGACGAGCTGGTAGGACGAGCGCTCGCCGTAGGAGGAGATGCGGCCGGTGGCGATCACCTCCAGCCCGTTCTCCGGCTGCAGCCCGAGCCGGGCCACGCCGCCCCGCCACACCACGCCGGAAATCTTGCCACCCTCGTCCTTGAGCGAGAAGTACAGGTGGCCGGACGGGTAGCGCTTGAACTCGGTGATCTCGCCGCGCACGCGCACGCGGCTGAAGCTGCCTTCCAGCACCCGCTTCACCGCGCCGGAGATCTCCGACACGCTGTACTCGGGCACGTTGGAACCAGGGGGGGAGGCGGACGCCGGTTCGTTCATCGCGCAAGGGTATGATAGGAGCGGGCGCGTCGCGAGGGGGCCGGTGTGATGCGCGTGCTGCTGGTGGGATCGGGTGGACGGGAACACGCGCTGGCGGCGACGCTGAAGCGCTCGCCGCTGCTGGACGCGCTGTTCACCGCCCCGGGCAACCCCGGTACCGCCCTGCTGGGCGAGAACGTGGCGATCGCCGCCGACGACGTGGCGGCCCTGGTGGCGTTCGCCCGGGCCGAGCGGATCGACCTGGTGGTACCCGGGCCGGAAGCGCCGCTGGTGGCGGGGCTGGCCGATGCCTGTGCCGCCGCCGGCGTCGCCTGCGCCGGGCCGAGCGCCGCGGCGGCACGGCTCGAAGGCAGCAAGAGCTTCGCCAAGGCGGTGTGCGACGCCGCCGGCATCCCGACCGCGCGCTGGGAGCGGTTCGAGGACGCAGGCCTGGCGCACGACTTCGTGCGACGGCGCGGGGCGCCGATCGTGGTCAAGGCGGACGGGCTCGCGTCGGGCAAGGGCGTGGTGGTGGCGCAGACGGTGGCGGAGGCGGAGGCCGCGATCACGGCGATGATGCAGGAGGGCAGCCTCGGCCGTGCCGGGACGGCGGTGGTGATCGAGGAGTGCCTGGAGGGCGACGAGGTGTCGCTGTTCGCGTTCTGCGACGGCGAGACGGCGCTGCTGATCGGCGCAGCACAGGACCACAAGCGGATCGGCGAGGACGACACCGGCGCCAACACCGGCGGCATGGGTGCGGTGTCGCCGCCGGCGTTCTTCGACCGGGACACCCAGGAGCAGGCGCTCGACCTGCTGGTGCGGCCGATGCTGCGCGAGATGAACCGGCGCGGCACGCCGTTCCGGGGGGTGATCTTCGCAGGCCTGATGCTGACCCCGACCGGGCCGGCGCTGATCGAGTACAACGTGCGGCTGGGCGATCCGGAAGCGCAGGCGCTGCTGCCGCGGCTGCGCTCGGACCTGCTGCCGGTGCTGGCGGCGCTGGCGGCCGGGCGGCTGGGCGAGGCGCGGCTCCGTTTCAGCGACGAGGCGGCGGTGGCGGTGGTGCTGGCCGGGCGCGGCTATCCCGGCACGCCCGCCACCGGGGCGCCGATCGACGGCATCGAGCGGGCGGAGGCGATGCACGGCGTGCACGTGTTCCAGGCCGCCACGGCGCGGGATGCGGCCGGCACCCTGGTGGGTGCCGGCGGGCGCGTGCTCACGGTGGTCGCGGTGGCCTCGGCGCTGGCCGAGGCGCGTGACGCCGCCTATGCCGGGGTGGCGGCGATCGAGTGGCCGGACGCGGTGTGGCGGCGCGACATCGGCGTGCGCGCGCTGGTGCGGGCGCTGGCGGCGAGGCACGCGCTGTAGCGCCAGCCCGATCAGGCGCGGCGCCCGATGCACTGCGGACGCAGGAGACCCGTACCCGCGATGGCCTCGGTGCGCCTGGTCTCGGACATGAAGCCGCGACGAGAGGAGTTCCGAAGCGGACACCCAACCTGTCACGGGATGGAACCCGCCCACTCCGCTTGACACGCGCGCGCAGGGTAGACGCGGGTTGAAGGTCCGCCGCTTGTCCGCATCATGTCAGGAACCGTCATGCCCGCGTCTCCTTCCCCGCTTCAGATCGCAGTTCTCGGTGCCGGAAGGATCGGGAGTGCTTTTGCCTCCCGGCTGGCCCGCATTGGCGGTCATGACGTCACGGTCATCGCGCGACCTGGCTCCACGCGGCTGCAGCAGCTGGAACGCGACGGCGCGATCGTCGACGTCAAGGAAGGACGGGCAAGCGTCCGGATCGGCAGCATGCTCGACGAGCAGATCCCTTACGACCTGGTGATCGTCACGCTCCTGGCCCATCAAGCAGACGCGCTGCTACCGGCCCTGCAGCGCAGCGCGGCCAAGTGCATCCAGTTCATGTTCAACACCTTCGATCCGGAGCGCCTGCAGGAAACGATCGGTGTCGAGCGTTGCTCCTTCGGCATGCCCTTCGTGCAGGCCACGCTGGACGGCAACGGCCGGCTGCAGGCGACCATCGGTGCTGCCGGCCAGAAGACCATCATGAGCCGGCAATGCTGGGTGGACGTGTTCAACGCCGCCGGACTGCCCGCTGCCCTCGAACGCGACATGCCTTCCTGGCTGCGCTGCCACGTTCCGCTGTGCGTGGCGTTCGAAAGCGTGTCGGTCGCCGGCGAGCGGCGCGGAGGCGGCGCCTCGTGGAGGGAAGCCCTGGTCCTGGCGCGCGGCATCCACGCGAGCTTCATGCTCATCAAGGGGCTTGGATACCGCGTCTACCCGAAAACGAAGAAGCGCATCGACGGCACTCCGACATGGGTGGTGGCGGCGATGCTCTGGTCCATGTCACGCATCCGGCCGTTCCGCGAGTTGCTGGCGACGGGACAAGCCGAATGCCGCGCCCTGGTGGACGTCATGGTGGCGAATGCGCCGGTCGCCACACCGCCCGTCATCGTGTCCGCCATCCAGGCAATGAAGCCGTCGTGACGGGTCTGCTCCTGATCGACGTCAACCTCGATCCTTGCTCATCGGTGGATGGCAGGCGCGTGTCCCCTCAAGGCCCAGGCCAGGACGCCAGCCGCGAATCGTTCCAAAGCGGGCATGATCGGGAAGAATCGGCTACCAGCCTGATCGGGTTCAGCTCCTCAGGAACGAGCGGATCACAGCAGCCGGCTGGCCAGCGACACCGCCGCCAGCATCGCGGCCAGCACCAGGAACGCGACGGGCAGGCTCGCGAGGTGGGCCACCGCGCCGATCCCGGCCGGGCCGGCGAGGATGCCGGCATAGCCCAGGGTGGTCATCGCCGGCACCGCGACGGTCTCCGGCATCGCCTTCTGCTGCCCGACCGCGGTGAACAGCACCGGGACGATGTTGGCGCAGCCGATCCCCACCAGGGCGTAGCCGACGAGCGCTGCCGGCCAGGACGGCACGACGGTCGCGACCACGAAGCCCAGCGCCGCGCACAGGCTGCCGCCCAGCATCACCCGCCGGCGGCCGAGCCGGTCCACGATGCGGTCGCCGGCGAGGCGGCACAGCGTCATGGCGGCGGCGAAGGCGGCGTAGCCGAGGCCGGCGCGGGAGGCGGCGACGTGGCGGACCTGGGACAGGAACACGCCGCTCCAGTCCAGCACCGCGCCCTCGGCCAGGAACAGCACGAAGCACAGCAGGCCGAACACGAGCACGATCCCGCGCGGCATCGCGAAGGCCAGGCCCTCGCTGCGGGCGCCGTAAGGCAGCAGGTGGCGCGCCGACGCCGCCAGGGCCAGGAGGATGCCGAGCGACGCGCACAGGGTGGCGGCGAGCGGCGAGGCGCCGGCGCTCAGCAGCGCCGCCATGCCGCCGGCGCCGCCGATGCCGCCCAGGCTGTACAGGCCGTGGAAGCCCGACATCATCGCCCGTCCGCTCGCCCGCTCGACGATGATGGCCTGGATGTTCATGGCCACGTCCACCGCGCCGATCGCGGCGCCGAACGCCATCAGCGCCAGCGCCAGCCCGGGAAGCGAGCCGAGGGTCGCCAGCAGCGGCAGCGCCGCCGCGACCACCAGCCCCGCGCCTGCGATCACGCTCCGGCAACCGAACCGTCCGGCAAGCGCGCCGGCGACCGGCATGGTGACGATGGAGCCGATGCCCAGGCACAGCAGGAGCAGGCCGAGCGTGCCGTCGTCGATGGCGGTGCGCGCCTTGGCGAACGGCACCAGCGCCGCCCAGGCCGCGCTGCCGAAGCCGGTCAGGAGAAAGGCGAGTCGCGTCGCACGCTGCTCGGCCGGGCCAGGCGAACGGGGATCGGCGCCGGTCATGGCGCGGAGGCCCGTTGGATGGCGATGCCGAGCGCCGCGAACGGGTCGAGCAGCGACGACGGGGCGTCGGCTTCCACCACGAGGTGAGCGAGCCGGCCCGCCTGCATCACGGCGAACGGCGCCGCGGTCGCGAGCTTCGCGCTGGTCGCGACAACGGCGACCGTGACCGCGGCCTCCGCCACCTGTCGCTTGAACTCCGCATCCTCCAGGTCGAACGCCCCCAGCCCCGCTTCGGCATCCAGCGCACAGGCGCCGAGCAGGGCCAGGTCGATCCGCATCGCCGCCAAGTCGCGCATCGCCCGCAGGCCGGATGCCGCGCCGGTCCGCGGGTCGATGCGTCCGCCCAGGACGACCAGCTCGATCCCGGGCAGCCCGACCAGCACCGCCGCCACGCCCGGCGCGTTGGTCGCCACGGTGATGCCGAGGCCGGGCGGCAGGGCGCGGGCGACGGCCAGGTTGGTCGACCCGGCGTCGAGGAACAGCACCTCGTGCGGCCGCATCGCGCGCGCCACCAGGGCGGCGCCGGCCCGTCCCAGCGCCGCCTTGCGCTCCGGCTGTTCCCGCTCGCGCTCGGCGATCGCGTCGCCGGCGGCGGACAAGGGCAGGGCGCCGCCATACACCCGCCGGCACAGCCCGGCCGCGGTCAGCTCGCGCAGGTCGCGCCGGGCGGTGTCCTCCGAGATGCCGAACCGTTGGGCGAGGGCGGCTGCCAGCACACGGCCGTCGCGGTCCAGATGCTCCAGGATGCGCCGCCGCCGCTCGTCCGGCATGGAGGCTGTCGGATCAGCCATGGTCTCCGCCCCTTGTCGGCAGCAACGTGCAACACCACGCATCATCGTGCAAGAACGGGTGAGCAGGCCCCGGTCTTGCCGGACGCCGCCGTCCGGGGCTGGTATGGCGCGATGACGTTCCTGGAAGCACTTCTGCTCCTGCTGTTCGTGGCCGTGATGCTGCTGCAGGTGGCGCGCCGGCTGTCGCTGCCGTACCCGGCCATGCTGGCGGCGACCGGCCTGCTGATCGCGCTGGTTCCGGGGTCGCCCGCCGTGGCGATCCAGCCGGCGACGGCGCTTGCCCTGTTCATCGCGCCGGCGCTGCTCGATGCCGCCTACGACTTCCCGATCAACGCCGCCCGCCGGTTCTGGGCGCCGCTGGTGGCGCTGGCGGTGGTGGCGGTGCTGGCCACGACGGGGGTGGTCGCCGTCATCGGGTGGCGGTTCGCGGGCCTGCCGGTCGCGGCCGCGGTGGCGCTGGGCGCGATCGTGGCGCCGCCGGACGCGGCGGCGGCGACCGCGGTGCTCGGCACGGTGTCGATCCCGCGCAACAGCCAGGCGGTGCTCACCGGCGAGAGCCTGTTCAACGACGCGACCGCCCTGCTGCTGTTCGATGCGGCGCTGTCGATCCAGTCGGGTGGCGGCCTCGCCTTGCCTGTCGCGCTGCACATCGCGGCCGCGGCGCCGGGCGGGGCGCTGTTCGGGATCGCCTGCGCGTTCGTGCTCCGCTGGGGCGACCGCTTCGTCACCGGCACCCTGGGCGGCAACCTGCTGCAGTTCGTCAACACGATCCTGATCTGGACGGTGGCGCAGCACCTCGGGCTGTCGGCGGTGCTCGCCGTGGTCGCGTTCGGCATGACGATCGCCCGGCTGTCGGACCCGCACGCCTCGCCCCGGATGCGGGTGCACTCGTT
>CALMVN010000236.1 GCA_937873225.1 uncultured Acetobacteraceae bacterium | reverse complement strand
GCGGCGCCAAGGCCGAGATCTACACCCTGATGCGACAGCTCACCGAGCGCGGCTACGCCATCATCATGGGCTCGTCGGAGCTGCCCGAGAGCGTCGGCATGAGCGACCGTGTCGCGGTGTTCCGGGAAGGCCGCATCGTCCGCACCCTGGACGCCCACGAGATCAACCCGAACGACGTCATGCGGCACGCCACCGCAGGAGATATCGATGAGCTCGTCTAAGACCGTGGCCGCTCCCGGCGGCCCGAGCCCGTTCACCCTGTCGCTGCGACGCGCCACCCGGTTCACCGCCTTCTACCCGCTGGTCGGGCTGATCGTGGTGTCGATCGTGATGGTGTTCGCGTCCAACAGCTTCCTGTCCTACAGCAACATCAGCAACATCCTCAGGCAGGTCTCGATCAACGCCCTGATCGCGGTCGGCATGACCTACGTGATCCTGACCGGCGGCATCGACCTGTCCGTGGGCGCGGTCATGGCGCTGGCCGGGACGCTCGCAGCCGGCCTGATGGCAGGCGGCATGAACGGCGTGCTGGCGCTGATCGTCTGCCTCCTGGTCGGTCTCGCCTTCGGCCTCGCCAACGGCGCCTTCGTGGCCTTCGCCGGCATGCCTCCGATCATCGTGACGCTCGCCACCATGGGCATCGCGCGCGGGCTCGGGCTGATCTACACCGGCGGCTATCCGATCAGCGGCCTGCCGCAATGGATCAACTGGTTCGGGGAGGGCCGCTTCCTCGGGATAGACGCGCCGATCGTCATCATGATCGTGGTCTACGTGCTGGGCTGGGTGCTGCTGGAACGCACGCCGTTCGGCCGCTACGTGTACGCGATCGGCGGCAACGAGACCGCGACCCGGCTGTCCGGCGTGCGCGTCGCCCGCTCCAAGCTCATCATCTACGCGCTGAGCGGCTTCACCGCGGCGATCGCCGCGGTGGTGCTGACCGGACGGCTGATGAGCGGGCAGCCGAACTCCGGCCAGGGCTTCGAGCTCGACGCCATCGCCGCGGTGGTGCTGGGCGGCACCTCGATCGCCGGCGGCCGCGGCTCCCTGATCGGCACCCTGCTCGGCGCGCTGCTGCTCGGCGTGCTGAACAACGGCCTCAACATGGTCGGCGTGAACCCGTACGTGCAGACCGTGGTCAAGGGCGCGATCATCCTGCTCGCCATCTATATCGGCCGCGAGCGGCGCAAGACGGGCTGACACCGCCAAGGAAACGTGCGGCACCCGCCGTACCGGAACATCGAGATCGAAAGCGACCGCGCCATGGACGGCCAGAACAACAGGATGACCGCCGTCGTCTGCCACGGCCCGGAAGACTACCGGGTCGAGCAGGTCGACCGCCCGACCCCGGGCCACAGCGAGATGGTGATCCGCATCTCCGCCTGCGGCATCTGCGCCAGCGACTGCAAGTGCTGGTCCGGGGCCAGGATGTTCTGGGGCGAGAACCCGTGGGTGAAGGCGCCGGTGATCCCGGGCCACGAGTTCTTCGGCGTGGTGGACGAGCTGGGCCCGGAGGCGGCCGAGCATTTCGGCGTGTCCGCCGGCGACACCGTGATCGCCGAGCAGATCGTGCCCTGCGACCGCTGCCGCTACTGCCGCGAGGGCAGCTACTGGATGTGCGAGGTGCACAACATCTTCGGCTTCCAGCGCAAGGTCGCCGACGGCGGCATGTCGGAGTACATGCTGCTGCCGAAGACGGCGCGCGTGCACAGGATCCCGCAATCGATGCCCCTGGAGGACGCGGCGATCATCGAGCCGCTGTCCTGCGCGATCCACGTGATCCAGCGCAGCGACATGCGGCTGGACGACGTGGTGGTGATCGCCGGCGCCGGGCCGATCGGGCTGATGATGGTGCAGGTGGCGCACCTGCGCACGCCGAGGAAGCTGGTGGTGATCGACATGGTGCCCGAGCGCCGCGAGCTGGCGCTGAAGTTCGGCGCCGACGTGGTGATCGACCCCGCCAACGAGGACGCGGACGCGATCGTGAAGGGCCTCACGGACGGCTATGGCTGCGACGTCTATATCGAGGCCACCGGCGTGCCGGCCGGGGTGACGCAGGGGCTGCAGCTGATCCGCAAGCTCGGCCGCTTCGTCGAGTTCTCCGTGTTCGGCAAGGAGACCAGCGTCGACTGGTCGGTGATCGGCGACCGCAAGGAGCTGGACGTGCGCGGCGCGCATCTGGGGCCGTACTGCTATCCGATCGCCATCGACCTGCTCGACCGCGGGCTGGTGACGTCGAAGGGCATCGTCACCCACGACTACGCGTTCGAGGACTGGGACGAGGCGATCAAGGTCGCCAACTCGCTCGACTCGATCAAGGTGCTGCTCAAGTCGGCCTCGGCCGTCGCCTGAGATGGCCGGGACGATGCCCGTGGACGCGGTGATCGGCGTGGACGTGGGGACGGGCAGCGCGCGCGCCGGCCTGTTCTCGCTCCATGGCGCCATGCTGGCCCAGGCCAGCCGGCCGATCCGCGCCTGGCGGCCGCATCCGGGCTACGTGCAGCAGTCCACGGCCGACATCTGGGCGGCGGTCTGCGCCTCCGTGCGCGAGGCCTGCGCCGGAACCGAGGTCCGGGTGGTGGGGATCGGCTTCGACGCGACCTGCTCGCTGGCGGTGGTGGACGCGCAGGGCGGCCCGGTCTCGGTCGACCCGGACGGGGCGCCGGAGCAGGACGTGGTGGTCTGGATGGACCATCGCGCGGGCGGGGAGGCGGACCGGATCAATGCCGGGCAGCACGAGGTGCTGCGCTATGTCGGCGGCCGCATCTCGCTGGAGATGGAAACGCCCAAGCTGCTCTGGCTGCGCGAGCACCGGCCGGAGGCGTGGGCGAAGGCGGCGCACTTCTTCGACCTGCCGGACTACCTGACCTGGCGCGCCACCGGCAGCACCACGCGCTCCTTGTGCTCCACCGTGTGCAAGTGGACCTATCTGGGCCACGAGGCGCGCTGGGACGAGGCGTATTTCCGCGCGATCGGCCTGGGCGAGCTGGCCGACGAGGGGTTCCGACGCATCGGCACCGACATACGCCCGATGGGCGAGGCGATCGGCATCCTGTCGCGCGAGGCGGCCGAGGCGCTCGGGCTGTCGGCCGGCATCCCGGTGGGCGCGTCGGCGATCGACGCCCATGCCGGCGGCATCGGCACTATCGGCGCTGCGGTGCGGGGCGAGGCGCCGGACCAGGAGGCGCTGTTCCGGCGCCTGGCGCTGGTGGGCGGGACGTCGAGCTGCCACATGACGGTGTCGGCCGAACCGCGCTTCGTGCCGGGGGTGTGGGGGCCATACTACGCCGCGATGGTGCCCGGGCTGTGGTTGAACGAGGGCGGCCAGTCGGCGGTCGGCAGCCTGATCGACCACATCATCACCACCCACGCCGCCTATCCGGCGCTGGCGCAGGCGGCGTCGGAAGCGGGGCAGACCATCTACCAGGTGCTGAACCTGCGCCTGGACCGGCTGTCGGAGCGGGTGCCGTTCCCGGCGGCGCTGACGCGCGAGCTGCACGTGATGCCGGACTTCCACGGCAACCGCTCGCCGCGCGCCGACGCCAGCCTGCGCGGCATGATCTCCGGCCTGCGCCTCGGCGCCGACGCGGACGACCTCGCCGTGCTCTACCTCGCCACCGTGCAGGCGATCGCCTACGGCACCCGCCACATCATCGAGACGGTGAACGGGCAGGGGGCGGCGATCGACACCGTGCTGGCGTCGGGCGGCGGCACCAAGAACCCGGTGTTCCTGCGCGAGCACGCCGACGCCACCGGCTGCGCCGGGGTGCTGCCGCAGGAGCCGGAGGCGGTGCTGCTGGGAGCGGCGGTGCTCGGTGCGGTCGCGGGGGGTGCGCATCCCAGCATACGCGACGCGATGGCGGCGATGAGCCGGGCGGGAGCGGTGGTCGAGCCGGGCGAGGCGGCGGTGCGGGCTTATCACGACGCGAAATACGCCGTGTTCCAGCGCATGTATGACGACCAGATGGTTTATCGAAACCTTATGCGTCGATGCAGTAACTTAGTCGCTTAAATGGGTAGTATCGCCCTTAACTGAAAAGCTATGCAAATCAAACTTCTCGAAAAAACAAATGAATTGAGAAAAGCCGCTAATTTTGCACTCGAATATTGTTGTCACTTCTACCGGATCCGAAACGAAATTCAGTGAGGTTGATCTGCCCATTGTGTTGCACAACGTGTAACAGGTTGGAGGCAAGGTAATTGCGATATACTCGATGGCGCTTGCACGCTACTAACAGGGTTGTCGCTTTGAACGGTATATACACGGTAAGTAAGCTCGAAGCTGCTCATCGACAGCTCGCTACTGCGATTCGAATGTTCTTCAACGGCGACGATGACATCTCGGTCTACTCCCTCGCTTGCAATGCTGGTGACATTTACGAAAGTTTATGCAGGCAACGCGGGCTTAGCTCCGTTCTTAAAAATCTAGCTTGTTTAGTACCATCAATGAGCCGCCGAAACATCACCGATAAGATGTTTGCCGCACGCAATTTCTTCAAGCATGCAGATCGTGATCCAGATGGTCAGCTTGAGTTTAGCTACGACAACACAAGGTGCATGCTCTATTTAGTAGTCAAAGACGCCGAAACACTGCTGAAAGATGATCTTCATCCGGCTGTTCGTATTTATATGAGGTGGATGCTTCATACAGCACCCGAACTTGCGGAAACAGTTATTCTTCCCGATGTCATTGCGACAGTTGCCTTGCGCGTGGTGGTTAACCTGGTTGATCAACAGGCTCCTGGCATGAGAGCTCAGTCTCGAGACGTCCAATTGGAGTTCGGTCGCTCGCTTCTGCGTGAGGTAGAGGAGGCAAATCAACGACCGTCGGCTTACACATAGTTGGTAGTGCTTCTTGACGTCGTGTAGTGGCAAAGTGGTGTCGAAGGAGCACCTAACCCATCGAACGGTTCCTTTTTGATTTGCTGTATGTTCCTTGTTCTTAAAGAGCTGCGGTGCTTATTGGCTAACCCACCGTTCCCCGTCCACGTCGATCGACGCCCCGTTCACCATCGCAGCGTCGTCGCTCAGCAGGAAGCTGATTACGCTGGCGACGTCCGCTGGTTGGATGAAGCGCCCGAGCGGGATTTGCCCGAGCATCGGCGTCGACTTCGCTAGGTCCGACCGGGCGAACTCGCTCATCGGCGTCAAGGTCACGGTCGGACTGACGCTGTCGGTGCGTAAGCCGTGCGGGCCGAGCAGCGGCGCGTCAAGCCGTCTCGAAGGCGCGTTGGCCGGCACAGTCGGCTGATGCCATTGCTTGGATCACCGCATGCCCACCCCGATCCCGTCATCGGGTCCAGCGCGTGCAACCGAGTTGCCCGACTTCGTCTACCGTCACGAGCGGTCCGGCGATAAACCTCACATCGGATCCGCCCTCGGAAAGACAGCACCATGAACAACCACGGACCCTCGTTCGGCATCGGCTTCGTGACCGGACTGCGCAGCATGACCGCCACCGCCGCGTTGAGCTGGGCCGCCTCGCTCGGACGGACGCGTTTCGGCTGGATCCCGGGCGGCCCTCGGCCGCGCGCGCTCGCCACCCTGGCCGCGTTCGGCGAGATGGCCGGCGACAAGATGCCGTTCGCGCCCGACCGCCGGATCGTGCCGTCCTTCCTGGCCCGCCTCGCGATCGGAGCGCTCGGCGGTGCGGCGCTGGCCGAACAGGACGTGTCGCTGCTGGGTGGTGCCGCATCCGGCATGGCGGGCGCCGTCCTCGGCACCCTGCTGGGTCGTGCCGCCCGCGGCGCCGACACCCGGACCGGCCTCGACTGGACCCGCGCCCTCACCGAGGATGCGCTCGCCGCCGGGCTCGCCACCCTCCTGGTGCGCCGATCCCGGATCATCCAGCGCGCATGACGCTGAGACGTCGATCCGTCCGCGACCGGCCGACATAGGCAGCTTCGGGACCGCTCCGCTCGAGGCGCGTCTGATCGACACCGCCCGACCAGCTGAGCCGGACGCGCGTCGGGACGGGGGTTCCACGCCCCCTTGACGGTTTCCGCGCCCGGTTGATCGACGCGTCGCCTTCAGCCATTGCTGCCTCATGCGTAGCGACGGGCCCGTGGACGCCCCACCGCCGACCATCGCCCACCCGGTCCGCAATCCCGAGCTGGATTGGCTGCGTGCCTACGCGGTTCTCCTGGTCATGGTGCTCCACCTGGCCAGGATCCTGGGGCCGGATCCGGGACGGTTCCGCGCCGTGTTCGACGCCCTCGACTTCAGCGGCGGCGTCGACCTGTTCTTCGCCATCTCCGGCTTCGTCATCGCCGGCTCGCTCGAGCCGCTCTGGTCGCTGCCCCGGCCACGCTGCGAGCGCCACCCCCGGACGCGCGCCATCGTCCGGACCTTCTTTGTCAGACGGTTCTGGCGTCTCTGGCCCGCCTCGACCCTGTGGATCACCTACTGCCTGGCCGTGTCCTGGATCAGCCAGGGGCGGGGCGGCTGGCCGCCGGTCGGGCACGTCGCCCGGGAATGGGTCACGGCGGTCGTGCCGGTGTACGAGCTGCGCGAGTTCCGAAGCCCCGGCGTGCTCGGCTACTACTGGACCCTTTCGGTGGAATGGCAGTTCTATGCCGTGTTCCCGTTCCTGCTGATCGGCTTCCGCTCGGCCCGAGCCCGCATGGCGGTGCTGGCCTTGCTGTTCGGGCTCGGCCTGTACACCAACGAGATCTCCTGGATGCTCCGCTTCTCCTCCATCGTGGCCGGCATCGGGATCTACGCGACGTATCGGTCCGGACGGCTCGCTGTCGCCTCCGGCCGCGTGCCGCCGCTGCGGCCATGGCCGCGCTTTCTCCTCACCGCGTCGCTGCTCGTCACCCTCGTCACCGTGCCGCAGCGGGCAGGCTCGATGCTGATCGGGCAGCTCGGACTGGTGCTGCTGTGCACGATCCTGGTGACGATGGCCGCAGCCGATCGCGAGCTGGTGAGCGACTGCGGCGTGCCCCGTCTGATGGGCTGGATCGGCCTGCGGTCGTACTCGCTCTACCTGTGCCACATCCCGGTGGCGCTCACCCTGTCGGCGCTGCTGGACAGGTTCGGCCGTCCTGGCGATGGCACCGTGCGGGTGCAGCTGGAAGCGGTCGGACTGGCCCTGGCGATCACGCTGGTCCTGGCCGACCTGAGCTATCGCCACGTGGAGCTGCCGCTGCAACGGCGCTACCGCCCTCGTCCCGGCTGGTGATGCCGCCGGGCCGAGTTCCTGCGCGGATACGGACGGGTGCGGCCGTCGCAGCCGGTCAGCTGACCCGCAAGCCCCCGTCCACGTCGATCGACACCCCGTTCACCATCGACGCGTCGTCGCTTAGCAGGAAGCTGATCACGCTGGCGACCTCGGCCGGCTGGATGAACCGCCCGAGCGGGATCCGTCCCAGCATCGGCGCCGACTTGGCCGGGTCCGACCAGGCGAACTCGCCCATCGGCGTCAGCGTCACCGTCGGGTTGACGCTGTTGGTGCGTATGCCGTGCGGGCCGAGCTCCAGCGCCAGCACCCGCGTCAGCGCGTCGAGCCCCGCCTTGGAGGCGCAATAGGCCGCGTGGTTGGCGAACGCCATGGAGGATGCGACCGAGGACAGGTTGACGATGGCGCCGCCCTTGCCGCGCCGGACCAGGTCGCCCGCCACCACCTGCGCCAGCCGAAGCGGCGCCAGCGTGTTGACCGCCAGGATCGCCTCGAAGCTGGCCATGGTCGTGTCCAGCACCGACTCCAGGATGGTGATGCCGGCGTTGTTCACCAGCCCGTCCAGCGGCAGCGCACCTGCCACCGCCTCGGCCGCGGCTTCCAGATCGGCGAGGTCGATCGCGATGGTGGCGCAGCCGGTTTCCGCCCGCAGGGTGTCGAGGTCCGCCGCCGCCCGGCTCAGCGCCACCACCTCGGCGCCGTCGGCCACCAGCCGGCGCACCGTGTCCCGTCCGATCCCCTTGCCGGCGCCGGTGACCAGGATGCGCCGGCCTGCGAGCTTCGTCGTCATCGCGTTCCGTCCTCGTCCTCAAGCCGTGTGAACGGCGTTCACGCCGCCACCAGGTCGCGTCCCGCCAGGAGTGCCTCCATCGATGGGGGCCGGCCGCGGAAGGCGACGTAGAGCTGCATCGGGTCGGCGGTGTCGCCGGCGGCGAGCACGCTGCGCAGCCGTGCCGCGGTCGCCGGGTCGAACGGGTCGCCCGCCTCCTTGAACGCGTCGAACCCGTCCGCGTCCAGCACCTCCGACCACATGTAGGAATAGTATCCGGCCGCGTAGCCGCCGCCGGCGAACAGGTGCTGGAAGTGCGGCGGACGGTGCCGGAGGCCGATCTCCGACGGCATGCCGATGCCCTGGAGGAACTCCCGCTCGAACGCCTCGATGTCGAGGCCGGCCGGATCGGGATGGCGGTGCAGCGCCATGTCGATCAGCGCGGACGAGGTGAACTCCACCGTCGCGAAGCCCTGGTTGAAGGTGCGCGCCGCCAGCAGCCGGTCGATCAGCGCGTCGGGGATCGGGGCGTCGGTCTCGTGGTGCCGGCAATAGGCGCGCAGCGTCTCGGGCAGCGCCATCCAGTGCTCGTAGACCTGGGACGGGAACTCCACGAAGTCGCGCTTCACCGAGGTGCCGGACTGGGTGGGGTAGCGCACCCGGCTCAGCAGCCCGTGCAGCCCGTGGCCGAACTCGTGGAACAGCGTGCGCGCGTCGTCGAAGGACAGCAGGGTGGGCTCGGAGCGGGCGAAGTTGTTGTTGTTGACGATGATGGGCGCGACGGGCGCATCGAGGTTCTCCTGGTCGCGGTAGCTGCTCATCCAGGCGCCGGAGCGCTTGTCGCCGCGCGCGAAGTGGTCGGCCAGGAACAGCCCGACATGCCCGTCCGCGTCGCGCACCTCGTAGGCGCGCACGTCGGGATGATAGGCCGGCACGTCGAGGCGCGGGATGAAGCTCAGCCCGAACAGGCGGCTCGCGGTGTCGAACGCGGCCTGCTGGATGTTCTCCAGCACGAAGAACGGCTTGGTTTCTGCCTCGTCCAGCGCGTAGTCGGCGCGTCGCACCTTTTCGGCGTAGTAGCGCCAGTCCCAGGGGGCGAGCGGCCCGTCCAGGCCCTCGGCGCGCGCCACCGCCAGCAGCCGGTCGCGCTCCGCCAGCGCCTTCGCACGCGCGGGCGTCCAGACCTGCTGCAGCAGCGCGTCCGCCGCTTCCGGGGTGCCGGCCATGGTGTCGTCCAGCCGGAAGGCGGCGAAGTCGGCGTAGCCGAGCAGCTGCGCCTTTTCCCGACGCAGCGACAGGATCTCGGGGATCAGCGGCCGGTTGTCGTGCGGCCCGGGATGGGTGCCGCGCGCGATCCAGGCTCCGTACGCCGCCTCGCGCAGGTCGCGCCGGTCGGAGAAGCACAGGAACGGCTCGATCAGCGAGCGCGACAGGGTGATCGCGTAGCCGGGCAGGCTCCGATCTGTCGCCGCCTGCGCGGCGCCCGCGCGCACGAACGCCGGCAGCCCGTCCAGATCCGCCTCGGTGATCGCGAGGTGCCACTCCTTTTCGTCGTGCAGCACGTTCTGGCCGAACTGCGTGTGCAGCACCGCCAGCCGCTCGGAGATGGCGCTCATGCGCTGCCGCTGCTCCGGCCCCAACGCCGCGCCGCTGCGCACGAAGCCGCGATGCACCCGGTCGAGCAGGCGCAGCTGGTCCGGCTGGAGGCCGAGCGCGTCGCGCCGCGCCTGCAGCGCGTCCACGCGCCGGAACAGGTCTGGGTCGAGCGACACCCGCATGCCGTGCTGCGCCAGCAGCGGCGACAGGGTGCGGTCGAGCGCTTCCAGCTCGGGACCGCCCAGGCTGACGGACAGGTTGGAGAACACCGCGCCCACCCGCGCCAGCGCCCGGCCGCTGCGCTCCATCGCCTCGATCGTGTTGGCGAAGTCGGGCTCGGCCGGGTCGGCGGCTATCGTCGCGATCTCCGCCAGGTGCTCGGCCATCGCCTCTGCGAAGGAGGCCTCGAACTGGTCCGGCCGGATCAGGTCGAACGGCGGCGACCCGAACGGCGTGGTCCAGGGGAGGAGAAGGATGTTGCTGTCGGTCATGTCCGGAGTCGGTGCAGAAGCCGTCCGCCCGGTCAAGCGACTCCCGTCCCGTCAGGCCGGGCGGAGCCGGATCTCGCGCAGCCGCTGCAGCAGGTAGTCGCCCGCGGTGATCGGCTCCGGGAACAGGTCGCCTTCCGGCCCGATGCAGCCGGGCAGGGTGGCGATCCGGTACTCCATGTTCGGCGCCAGGAAGAACGGCATCGAGTAGCGGCTCTGCCCGGCCGCCGTGCCGAGGGGGTTGACCACCCGGTGGGTGGTGGACGGGTACACCCGGTTGGTCAGCCGCTGCATCATGTCGCCGACGTTGACCACCAGGGTGCCCGGCTCCGCCTCCACCGGCAGCCAGTGGCCTTCGCGGGTCAGGATCTCCAGGCCGGACGCGGTGGCGCCGACCAGCAGGGTGATCAGGCTGATGTCCTCGTGCGCCTCCGCCCGCACCGCCGGCAGGTGTCCGGGATCGATCGGCGGGTAGTGCAGGGCGCGCAGGATGGAGTCGCCGTGGTCCACCACGGTGGCGAAGAAGTCCGACGGCAGGCGGAGGTCGCGGGCGATCGCCGTCAGCACCCGGCCGCCCGCCGCCTCCATCGCCCGGAACAGCGCGGTCGCATGGGTCCGGAAGCCGTCCACCTCCGCGGGCCACACGTTGGGGCGCAGCACCGGGTCGTCCGGCGGCGGGTCGTCGCGGCCGACGTGGAAGAACTCCTTGAGGTCCGGGATCGTGCTGGTGCGGGCGGTCTCGATCCGGAACCCGACATAGCCGCGGCCGCCGCCGCCCGGGGTGCGCTCGGTGCATCGGGCCTTGGTCTGGGTCGGCAGGGCGAAGAACCGGGCGAAGTCGGCATAGGCCGCCTCGATCAGCGCCGAAGGGATGCCGTGGTGGTCGAAGCAGCAGAAGCCGAACCGGCGGTAGGACGCGCCCAGCTCGGCCGCGAACGCGTCCGGATCGGTGTCCAGCCGGCGCAGGTCGAGGGTGGGGATCCGATCGGTGCTCATATCATCCCCTTGATCCGCAGCAGCCCGAAGGCGGCGATCGTCACCATGCAGGCGATGCGCCCGTCGGCGATCATCGCCTCGACCTCGGGCAGCGGGAACGCCTGCGCCACCATGTCCTGCTCGCTCGCCTCGCGGGCGATTGCGGTGCGGCCGAGGCCGGTGGCCAGGAACACGTGCCCCTTCTGGTTGGAGTACCCGGCTCCCTGGAACAGCGTGCCGGCGTGGCGCATCGCCGACGCGACCAGCCCGGTCTCCTCGGCCAGCTCGCCGGCGGCGATCTGCGCCGGCGTCGCGTCCGGCCGCTCCTCCCACATGCCCATCGGCAGCTCCCACAGCCGCTGCCCGATCGGATAGCGGAACTGCTCGACCAGGGTCAGGCTGCGGCCAGCCTGCGTGTCGTCCACCGCCGCGACCACCACGAAGTCGTCGCGCTCGATCACCCCGTAGAGGCCGTCGGAGCCGTCCGGGCGTCGGATGACGTGCTCGCGCAGCCGCAGCCAGCGGTTCTCGTAGGCGATCCGGCTGGACAGGGTGGCGTAGCCGCCATCGTCCGGCACCGGCCGCCCGTGCTCCTGCCCGGGCTCATGGTCGTCGCGCATCTGGGCCGCCGCCTCCCCTCGTTGTAACATCGCCTTGCGACGTTTCGCCGCCGCGCCGTCCGGACACGATAGCACCCGGTCCGGGCAACAGGAGCCATCGCCGCATGCCCGCCCCGCCACTGCTCCGGGCGATCCGCGTCACCCCGACCTGGCGGATCGCCTCCACGGTGTACCTCACCCTGCTCTGCTACATCACCATCGGCCTGCCGCTGGCGGTGATCCCGGTGTTCGTCCACCACGTGCTCGGCTTCGACGCGGTGGTGGCGGGGCTGGCGGTCAGCCTGCAGTACCTGGCCACCTTCGCCAGCCGCCCGTTCGCCGGACGCATGACCGACACCGTCGGCCCGAAGCCCGCGGTGCTGCTCGGGCTGTCCGCCTGCGCGGGTGCCGGGCTGCTTCTCCTGCTGTCCGGCCTCGCCCGGCACCGGCCGCTGTTCAGCCTGCTGCTGCTCCTGGTGTCGCGCGGCCTGCTGGGCTGCGGCGAAAGCTGCACCGGCACCGGCTGCATCACCTGGGCGATCGGCCGGGTCGGCGTGTCCCGCACCGCGCAGATCATCTCGCTGAACGGCGTCGCCTCCTATGGCGGCATCGCCTTCGGCGCGCCGCTCGGCCTGGCGATCGCCGGCACGCGCGGCACCGTGCCGCTCGGCCTGCTGACCCTGCTGCTGGCGCTGGCCGGCCTCCTGCTGGCTCGCGGCAAGCCGGCGGTGGCGCCGCAGGGCGGCGGCGTGCGGGTCGGCTTCGCCCGCATCCTGCGCAGCGTTGCGCCGTACGGCACCGCGCTGGCGCTGGGCTCGGTGGGCTTCGGCGTGCTGGCCGCCTTCGTGACCCTGTTCTACGAGGCGCAGGGCTGGCACGGCGCCGGGATCACCGGTCCGGGTGCGGCACTCTCGGCGTTCGGCATCGCCTTCATGCTGATGCGGCTGCTGCTCGCCGCGCAGATCAACCGGCGCGGCGGCCTCGCGGTCTCGATCGCCTCGTTCGCGGCGGAAACGGGCGGGCTGCTCCTGCTGTGGCAGGCGCCGACGCCGTTCGTCGCCGTGCTCGGCAGCGCCCTGACCGGCGCCGGCTTCGCGCTGGTGTTCCCGGCGCTGGGCGTGCTGGCGGTGGCGCGCGTGGCGCCGAACAGCCGCGGCTCCGCGATCGGCGCCTACAGCGTGTTCCTCGACATCTCGCTCGGGCTCAGCGGCCCGCTGCTCGGGCTGGTCGCCAGGACCCACGGCTACCGGAGCCTGTTCCTGTGCGCCGCCGCGGCCAGCCTGACGGCGCTGGCGATCTGCGTCTGGCTGCGGGCGCGTCCGCCGGGCGGCCTCGCCTCCCCACCCGCCGTCGGATAGGCTCGGCTCCGTCCCCGACCCTTCCGGAGCACACGCGATGCCGACCGCTCTTTCGTCCGTCGCCGTGTTCTGCGGCTCGCGCTTCGGCAGCAACCCGGCCTATGCCGAGGCGGCCGCGGCCACCGGGCGCGGCCTGGCCGAGGCCGGCTTCCGCCTGATCTACGGTGGCGGCAAGGTGGGTCTGATGGGAGTGGTGGCGGACGCGGCCCTCGCCGCCGGCGGCACGGTGTCCGGCGTGATCCCCCGGTTCCTGCAGAGCCGGGAGGTGATGCATGACGGGGTGGAGAACCTCCTGGTCACGGACTCCATGCACGACCGCAAGCAGAGCATGTTCGAGGATGCCGACGCGTTCCTGGTGCTGCCGGGCGGGCTTGGCACCTTTGACGAGTTCTTCGAGATCCTCACCTGGCGACAGCTGCGCCTGCACGACAAGCCGATCCTGATCGTCGACGTGGGAGGCTGGGCGCGCGCCCTGACCGGGACGATCGACCGCGCGATCGCGGACGGCTTCGCCGACCCTTCCGCCCGCGCCCTGTTCGAGCACCTGCCCGACGTGCCGCAGGCCCTGGCCCGCCTGGCCGAGCTCGGCCGCACCGCGCGCACGGTCCACGCCGGCGACCCGGCGATGCTGTAGGGGAACCCTTGCCACCCCCGATCCCGGCCTGTAAGACGCGCCGGAGCCGGAGTGTAGCTCAGCCTGGTAGAGCACTGTGTTCGGGACGCAGGGGCCGGAGGTTCGAATCCTCTCACTCCGACCAAGACTGGCCGAAGGCCCAGGTCGCCACGCCGGCGCCGGCCGGTTGCACCCCGGCCAAGTGTCGGACGGTCTCAGCGCCAGCCGGCCAGCTCCCGGCGCACCAGCCGTTCCAGCATGTCGATCGCCTCCGGGCTGTCGTTGAGGCAGGGCACGGTGGCGAACTTCTCGCCGCCGGCATGCTCGAACGCTTCGCGCAGCTCGTTGCCGATCTCGTCCAGGGTCTCGATGCAGTCGGCGAGGAAGCCCGGGGTCAGCACCGCGATCCGCCTGATCCCCGCCGCCGCCAGCTTCCTCACCTTCGGCTCGGTGTAGGGGCCGAGCCAGCGGGTCGGCCCGAACCGGCTCTGGAACGTCAGCGGCAGCTCGCGCGGCGTCATGCCGAGCGCCTCGCGCAGCGCGGTCATGGTGCGCGCGCACTCGGTCACGTACGGGTCGCCGCGCTGCACGTACTCCACCGGCAGGCCGTGGAACGAGGCGATCAGCACCTCCGGCGTCCAGTCCAGCTCGCCCAGGCGGCGCCGCACGCCGGTCGCCAGCGCGTCGATGTAGGCCGGGTCGTCCGGGAAGGACGGCACCGTGCGCAGCGCCGGCTGCCGGCGCAGGCGCATCAGGGCGCGGAACGCCTGGTCGTTGGCGGTCGCGGTGGTGGTGGCGGAATACTGCGGATACAGCGGCAGAAGCAGGATGCGGTCGCAGCCGCGTGCGATCAGCCGGTCGATCGCGCCCGCCGTGCCCGGCGTGCCGTAGCGCATGCCCCATTCGACCGGGATCCGCTCCGCCGCGAGCCGGGCGTCGAGCTGCTCGGCCTGGGAGCGGGTGTAGGTGCGGAGCGGGCTCTCGTTCCGCGCGTCGTTCCAGATGCGCTTGTAGTTGGCCGCACTCTTGCGCGGCCGGGTGTTGAGCACGATGCCGCGCAGGATCGGCTGCCAGACCAGCGGGCTCGCCTCGATCACGCGCCGGTCGGACAGGAACTCGCCCAGGTAGCGCCTGACCGAGCGGTTGTCGGCCGCGTCCGGGGTGCCGAGGTTGACCAGCAGCACGCCGGCGGTACCCCGCCGCACGGTGGCGGCGGCGGTGCCGGCATTGCCGGTCCGTCGGTTCCTGGCGTCGATGAAGCTCATGAGCGCATAGGTAGTGCGGATCGTCCCGCTTCGGGAGTGGGGGCGCGCCGGCGCGTCCTCTCGGCGAACATCCGGGACGGGCTGCCGGCCGGTGCCGTCGGCGCCGATCCGTCGGCGGTGGCGTCGCCGCGTGGAGCCGGGCGCTGTCGAGGCCGTGACGCCCGGAACCGTGCGGACGGCCATTCGCGTCCACGCGACCGGCTACCGAAGGTCCTGACGCCGGTCCGACCGCCCGACAGGACGCTTCACGTCGTTGATCCCTCGGCCGGCCGTCGCCCGAGCGGGCTGAAGAAGCGAAGCAGGTAGCCGTCGGGATCAGCCACGACGCACTGCCGGTGTCCCGCCTCCGTCCGACCTTGCCGATACCAGCGCTCTTCCAGGGGAATGACGAGGCTCAGGCTCGAGCGCTGCACGTCGGCATGCAGGGCATCAACGCCGGCAACCTCGATCTGCAGGTTGACGCCCCGGCCGAACGGATGCTCCAGGACGGCCGTGTGGAAGCGCCGACCCGGTCCGGCAGCTTCTTCCAGCATCAGGTGGACGTCCGCGCGGATCAGGTAGGCGAGACGCTCCTCCGGACGGCTTGCGTGACACCTGAAGCCGAGCATCCCGACATACGCGGCCAGCGAGCGGTCCAGGTCGGCAACGGCGAGTTCAGGCACGAGGGGAGGCGCATCGGACATCCCTCGCCATACCACGCAGCCGCCGAGCACGAGGCGGGCGGCCGGCGTCTCCGCACGGCCCGTCACCGCTCGGGTTCGGGCGGCGGGAACGAGGACTGCCGATCCCGGCAGGGCGTGTTCCCGTCTCCGGTTCGGCCCGGTTCCGCCGACGGCGATCGACGGAGCGCGATTGACGGCTGGAGAACCGCGGCTTCACGCGTGGGGCGGGCCGAAAGCCCAAGCGACCCAGGCCATCGGCAAGACCGATCATCTTTACCGGGATGATAAGCTTGTATTATGAAAGGGCCACAAGAGGAGCATCCCCTCATGGCGCAACAGCACCTGACCGGCCTGTCGCTGCGCGACCTCGACTACGCCATGGCGGTCGCCGAACAGGCTCATTTCGGTCGTGCCGCCGAGCAGTGCGGCGTCAGCCAGCCGGGCCTGAGCGAGCAGATACGCAAGCTGGAGGCGATCCTCGGCACCAGGCTGTTCGAGCGCGGCCGCGGCGGCGTCAGCCCCACCGCGTCCGGCCGGATCCTGCTCCGGCAGGTCGCGGTGGTGGTGCGCGAAGCGCGCGCGCTCCTGGAGATGGCGCACAAGGAGGCCGGCGCCCTGAACGGGCCGATCGACCTCGGCGTGATCCCGACGCTGGGTCCCTATTACGTGCCGCTGGTGCTGCGCGACCTGCGCGCGCAGTTTCCCCAGCTGGTGCTGCGGCTGCAGGAGAACCAGACGGTGGCGCTGCTGGACGCGCTGGCCCGCTTCACCCTGGACGCGGCGCTGGTCGCCCTGCCCGTGGAGGGGGACGGGCTCGTGGCGCGGCCGCTGTTCTTCGAGCCGTTCCGCGTGCTGCTGCCGGCGGGCCACACGCTCGCGAACAACGACGAGGTGGCGCTGTCCGCGCTCGGCACCGACGACCTGCTCCTGCTGGAGGAAGGCCATTGCCTGCGCGACCAGGCGATGTCGCTGTGCCGCGTGCCGGACGGCGCGCGGTCCGGACGACGCGCGCCGCGCACCGCCACCAGCCTGGAGATGCTGCGGCACATGGTCGCGGCCGGGGAGGGCTACGCGCTGATGCCCTCGCTCGCCACACGCGAAACCTCCGCGCTCAGCGGCCTGGTGCGCCTGCGCCCGCTTCTGCGCGCGCCGGACGCGTCCCGCCCAGGCCGCACCGTCGGCCTGGTCTGGCGCGCCACCGACCCGCGCGGCCCGGACTTCGACCAGCTCGCCACCCTGCTGCACCGGAACGCGCCGGCGGAGATGCAGGCCGTGCCGGGGTGATGCCGGTGGGCCGTTCCCGCAGGGGGCGACGACCGGGCCGGCTGTTGACAGTCGAGGGAGGTGCTCGTCCGCCGGAAGCCGCTTCCGCGGCCCGGGGCCGCAGCCGCCGTCCCACGGGGGACGCTGCGGCGCCCGCTCTGCCTGCGGCCCATCGAACGCGTCCACGTCGCCCGGCATTCCTTCGTCGCTGGCGGACCGGCCGTTCCGGGCCACCGGCAGCAGGATCGCGCCCGATCTGCTCCACGCCCTGACAGCATCCTTCCAGCGCGACGGGGCGGGCGTGGCGCACGGGTTCTCCGCACGACGCTGGCCCGGTGCGTGCGGACACCGACGCGCGGCGGCCTGATGCCGACGCGGCCCCTGCCGAAGCCGGCCTGGTCCCGAGCCGGGCGCTGGCACGGCTGCCGCTTCCGGTCCTACCATGACCGGCAACCCGGCACGGCGACCGTCCAGACCGGGATCGGGGGAGAAGGTCGATGTCGGGCGTCAAGGCACTGGATCCGCAGCAGCAGCTGCTGATGGACCGCGCGGTCAACCACCTCGTGACCCATCACAGCCCCAGCGGCCAGCGCGTCGGCTGGCTGATGATCGCCTCCATCCTGGTGGAGGCCTGGGACCTGTACTCCATCGCCTTCATCCTGATCTTCCTGCGCGAGCAGTTCCATCCGTCGCCGGCGCTGCTGGGCCTGGCCGGCGCCGGCACCCAGGGCGGGGCGATCGTCGGCGCGCTGCTCGGCGGCTGGCTGTCGGACCGGATCGGGCGGCGCGCGATCTTCCTCACCACCATGGTGATGTTCGTGGTGTTCGCCCTGGCGCAGGCCTTCGTGCCGAACATGGTCTGGCTGGTGGTGATCCGGCTGATCCTGGGCATCCCGCTCGGCAGCGACATCTCCAACGGCTACACCTACATCATGGAGTTCCTGCCGCGCGGCGAGCGCGAGGTGATGGGCAACCGCTGGCAGTTCATGTTCGCGGTGGGCGAGGTGTTCGCGCTCGCGGTGATCGCGCTGCTGCTGTGGATGGCGCTGCCGCACTGGCTGGTGTGGCGCCTGACGCTGGGTTTCGGCGCGGTGCCGGCGGCGATCATCTTCGCGCTGCGCTACAACCTGCCCGAGACCGCGATCTGGCTGATCCGGCGCGGCCGCTTCCGCGAGGCCAAGCAGGTGTCGGCCAGCATGTACCACGACCCGCTCGACTTCCTGCCCGACCACGACGTGGCGATCCCGCAGCCACGTGCGCGCGACTTCCTGGTCCACATCCGCCGCGATCCGATCCGCTGGCGCGCCACCCTGTTCGGCTGGATCGCCTGCTTCGCGCAGGGCAGCGAGTTCTCCACCTTCGCCTTCTACATCCCCGTGCTGTTCGTGCTGGTCGGCGTGTCCGGCGTGCTCGGCACCGACCTGGTCACGCTGCTTCTCTACGTCATCGCCGCGATCTCCGGCTGGATCGGCCCGCTGATCACGCCGCGCATCGGCCAGCGCGGCCTCAGCATCGCCGGCTTCGCCATCGTGCTGGTGTCGCTGCTGGTGGCCGGGTACGCCATCAAGACCGGACACACCACCATCCTGCCGTTCGCCGCGGCGGCGATGTTGTGGGGGCACTACTGGGACGCGGAGAACGTGGTGACCATACCGTCCATGGTCGCCAGGCCCGAGTATCGCGGCATCGCGTCGGGCTTCGCCTACATCTTCGTCAAGCTGCCCTCCTTTCTGGCGATCTTCCTGTTTCCCGTCCTGTTCAATGCGATCGGGCAAGGCAACGCGACCCTGTTCACGGCACTGTTTCCGCTGATCGGCCTGCTCGCGGCGATCTTCATCCTGCCCGAGGTGTACGGCTACCAGGACGACTAGGACGCCGACCGGACTGGCCGGGCAGGGGACGCCCGGCTCGACAACGCGCGGGCACCATCCGCGAGCCGGTGCGAACGGATGATGCTGCACGGCGCAGGAACCGCCGCCCCGTGGGCTGCGTGCCGTCGGCCGCCTTCGCTCCGGGCGGACCGGCGCCGGCCCGTCCGCTAGAGCAGATCCCGATCAGGTGGATCACCTGATCGGGTGAAGATGCTCGTCAAAACAATGGACTAGAGCATTTGAAGTGAACCCAGGTGAGCGGAAAATGCTCTAGCGCGCGGCCGCCGTGGCGCGTAGCTCGCCGATGTGGCTTTCGACGATCCTGTGCGTTTCCGCCGCGAACGCGCGCAGCTTCGGGTTGGTGCCGTTCCTGGCCTCGGCCGCGAACGCCGCGCCGTCCTTGGCGTGCACCGCCTCCATGTCCTGGAGATAGGTGGAATCGAAGCGGGTCCCGGACAGCGCCTTGAGGTCGTCCAGCTGCTTCTGGAACGACGCGTTCAGGCTGTCCGGCAGGGTCATGCCGGCGTCGGACGCGATCGCGGTCAGCTTGTCGCCGACCAGCTTGTGGTCGTGCGCCTCCGTGTTGCCCTGGTCCTTGATCACCTGCGTGCTGCCCTGGTCCGCGGCGGCCGTGCCAGCCTGCACCTCGAACATGCCGCCCTGGCTCACGGTGGCGACGAAGCGCCTGTCGACGGCGGACATGGCGTCCGCGGCCCGCGCCGCCTGCACGGTGGTGCCGACCAGCAGGCCGGACAGCAGAAGCATGGAAGCCTGTCGCACGACGTTCGTCCCGTTCCGGTTCGGCACCTCAACCGTTCGGGACCGGCGCCGGTTCCGGGCTGATGCCCGCTTCAGCGCGGACGCGCGTTCGGCTGAAACACCGCAGGCGCCGGCACGGAGCCGCACGACGCCGGCGTCCAGCTGCGGATCAGCGTGCGGATCCGCGCCCGGAGCGCGTCGCGTTCGGCCAAAATCGGCCGCGTTTCCGTCAGCCGGTCGCGTTGCGGCAGGGCGGCGAGCGGTGCCAGGCGCTGTGACGCCACCAGGGCCGGCACCTCCGACAGCGCCACGAAGCTGAGCGGCAGCACGATTTCCTGGGTCTGCCCGCGCGTGGCCGACGCCGTCGCGCCCAGCCCCACCACCGCGGAGCCGACGGTGAAGCCGCCGGTGGCGGAGAACGAGCCGGTCAGGTCGAGCGAAAGGTCGTGCGCCAGCAGGGGCACTTCCGGATCCGCCTGTTGCGCCGCGCATTGCGCCGCACGCGCCGCCGCGGCGAACCGCGCCGGATCGGCACCGACCGCGCTGACCGCGCCCGCGGCGCCCAGCTCTCGCTGCACCTCCCCCAACGCCTGCGCGATGGTGACGGGCGCGCTGCTGCGTGCGCATCCGGCCGGCAGCAGCGCCATCAGCAGGTCAGGCAGGAGCACGGGCAGCAGGCCGGGGATCGCCCGGCCAAGGGTCCGCTGCCATGTCATCCGCATCGTTCAGGAGCCGGGCGCACCGGCACCGTTGCCGCCACCGAAGCCGGTATCCACGCCGCCACTCGGGCCGCCACCAGTCCCCCCGCGACGCGACGCGTTCGGCGGGCCGTCCGGCCGTGCCGGGCTCGGCGACAGGCCGGGATCGTCCGACAGGTCGAGGGCGCCGCGCGGGCGGTCCGGCCCGGGCGCGCAGCCGCCGGTCCCGAGAAGAACGAGAACGCAGAGAGCGGAAAGGGAGCGCATCGCGCCACCCTAGCCGCATCGCGCCCGCGCCTGCCAGCGTGCCTGCCGTCGTGGCGTGGCTGGCCGTTTGGCACCTTGGGGAGACCGTGCGCGACGCCCTGCGCCGCCGGGGGACGCTGCTGCATGAACGGCCGGTCCGGTCCGGCCGGCGTCCCGCCTCCGACCCGATCCCGACCTGGCCCCGGCCCGGCCCCGGCCCGGCGGAAGCGGCGTCGCCGTGGATGACGCCCTAGCTCCGCGGCGCGCGCTGCAGCGGCTTCTTCTCCATCTCTTCCGGTTCCGGCGCCATCTTCAGCGCCACCCGGAGGAGGGCGGCACGCGACGACACGTCGAGCCGCCTGTACGCGCGCAGGATCGCCTCCTCGTCGACGGCGAGCAGCCCGAGCGCCCCCTGATCCTCCTGCAGGAACTCGGGCGGAACCGCCGCGTCCGGATCCAGGCCGATCAGGTAGGACACCGAGGTTTCCAGCGCGTCGGCCAGCTTCACCAGGCGCTGGCCGCGCGGCAGGGGCGCCTGGTCCAGCAGGATGCGGTGCAGCAGGGCCGCCGGCACGCCGGCGACGCGCGCGGCCTGTTCCGGCTCGAGTTCGAGGCGGTCGAGCCGTCCCTGCAGCCGCGCCCCGATGCTCAAGGCCGGATCAGGCCTCGTCGGTCTCGTCGGTCTCCGCCGGCGCCGACCCGGCTTCGGTCGACGCGGTCCGGCGCGTGCGCGCCGTCTTGGGTGCGGCGGCGGTCCGCCTGGGCTTGCGGGTCGGTTCCGGTTCCGGCGCCGCGGCTGCCTCCTCCGCTGCCTGCTTCAGCCCGGCGTTCTGCTTGCGCAGGCGCGCCACCGTGCGCTCCAGCTTGGCGACCTGCGCCTCGAGCTCCGCCTTGTTCAGCCGCGGTGCGGCCGGGGCCGCTGCGTTGCGCGTGGATCGCGCCGCACCGGCGGCCTTGGCAGGGATGCGGTTCTTCGACCCGGGCGGCCGGCCGAGGCGCTTCTTGGGTGCCGGCTCGGCTGCACGCCTGGAAGAAGAGCGGGTCGGTGTCGTCGTGCGAGCCATGCTCGATATCCTTCGATCGGGTCGGGCGGTGATGCCGGGAAGCGTTGGGCCTCCATGACCTGATGCGCGGCAGGACGCGAGTTTGCAAGTCGTTGCAAGCGTGTTCGCGTTCAACGGTCCCGGTCGACCGGCCGCAACGATCCGGATGCTGTTGATCCGGTGCCATTGTGCCTCAAGACCGGACGACCTGACCTGCGGCGACGGGCTCCTGCGGCCACCGCCGGACCCGACAGGGCTGTTCCTGTTCTTGCCGGGTCTGTCCCTGCCGGTGCCGCTGCTCGTGTTGTTTGCGCATCCGACCAGGACCTGGACCCCGGCGCGTCGGGTTGACGATGCACCCGAAGCAAGCCAAGAACACCGGACGTAGTCGCGCGCCGACGGATGGCAACCTCGTATCCGGTCCGCCTTGCGTCGGCCAGCCGCACGCGAAAGCACGCCTTTGCCGGGTTAGCACAGCGGTAGTGCAGCGGTTTTGTAAACCGAAGGTCGGGGGTTCAAATCCCTCACCCGGCATGCTGCGTCGGCACTCCCGGCACGGCGACCATGACAACGATCCGCGCAGGCCAGCCTTGGGAACACACGCGAACGGGCGTCCGCCGCGTTTGCGGAAAATCATGACCCGCCTCGGGACAGGTCTTCGAGATCGTCAAGGTCGGCGACGCCCACCGTCAAACGTCAGGCATCATTCAAGGGATCGGCAAGCGGCGCCGTTCTTTGCAAGTCGCAAGGACGGCACTGCCACGACTGCCGATGCGCCGCCCGGGAAGCCCACAGCGCCGGCGATGTCGCTCGACGATTCATGTGCGGGAGGCTGGAAGGCGAGGCGGTTGTGAAGCCTCGCACGATCAGGAAGATCCGTTGCGTTCCCGATCCGATCAACGAGCACCCCGGGTACTACGCCGATCCCGACGCCGCGCGCGTCGTTAGCGGCACGCGATCCGGCTTCTCCCCCTGGCGCTCCTTGACCCTTCAAGCCGGGAACCGTGCGCTGCACGGCTTCGGCATGTTGTTTGCGGTCGAGGGGATTACCGGCCGCTGGACCGGATGCGCCGGATCCTGATGTGGCCCGAGGATCGGCCGGGGCGCCGGAGGTCGGATGGGAGCCGCGTCGGCTCGCGCGGGAGCGTGGGCCAGGTTCATGATGCCCGGCGCGTCCCGGCGCGCTCTTCTGCTTGCGCTCCTGGCGTTCCCCGTTCACGCCCATGCCCTCCCCGGCGGCAGACGACCCGCCGCCGTTCATTCCCGGCGCGTGCGGACCGCGTCCGTGGATCATCGGCGTCGACACCGGCAGCACCACTCTCGCCCGTTGGCCCGCAAGCGGCTGGACGCGCTGGTTTCGGCCTGGCGTGCGGAGCGGGGTCCGATGCTGGCTTCCGCATGCGTGGATGGTCAGGAAGACCGTCCCGGCGAACGCTGTCCGCCCGCCGGCTGAAGGGTGTCGTGGCGGTGCTGGAGGATCCGGGCGTTCCCAAGACCGACATCTGGCCGCGTGACGATGCGGGCACGAGCGGGATGGCGCGCAACGCCCCTGGCCTGTCGGAGCCGCAGAACCGGATGGTGTGGATCGAGACGCCGTCGCAAGGCGGGCGGTGCGTCGGTGCGAGGGTGGAGCAGCTGAAGGCTTGGCTCAAGCGGTACTGCCTGCCGGCTGCATCAGGCAGCCGCGCGGCCTGCAGCGGGACGCTCGACAGGCTCGGCGCGGGCGAACGACGCGGCGAAGGGCCGGGTCGTCACCATCCTGTTTCCCGTCACGCACCGGCCGCTGCTCCATGCTCCACCGGGAGGCGGTGCTGGACGTGCCGGGCATCGCCGACATCACGATGCGCCTGCCGGAGCGTCCAGGCACCAGGCCTCGGCTTCCACCGCCGGACGCGGTTCGCGGCGATGATCCTCATGTGCGGCAGCCTGGACCCGGGCAGGAACCGTGACGGTGCTGGCAGGCTTGCCGGACCCTGATCCGGTCGGATCGGACGGCGGCGAGGGCTCTCCATCTGGCGCTGCGACGGCGCGCGGAGCCAGCGGCCTGTTGCAGCCCGGCGGCATTCCGGACCCTGGACGCCGAACCTGAGCCCATCAAGAACCTCAACCCGGACATCCCGGGGTGCGCCGCGAGCCCGACACCCGGAACCCGTCCGCTCCCTGTCGCCATGTCCGCGCGAACCGGCCATGATCCGTCCTGGTCGGGAAAGCCCGGCCAAGCGGAAGGGATGACGCCGTGTCTGGGCAGCGCACGGGCGAGGCAACGCGCTCTCCGATCCTGATCACGATGCTTCTGGCCCTGCTGACGGCGGTCGGCCCGATCTCGACCGACATGTATCTTCCCGCCTTTCCGGCGATGAAGGCGAGCCTCGGCGCGCAGCCGGGCGAGGTGCAGCTCACCCTCGCCGCCTGGTTCCTCGGCCTGTCGCTCGGCCAGATCACCCACGGCCCGCTCGCCGACAGCTACGGCCGCCGCCTGCCGCTGCTGATCGGGACGATCGTCTACACCCTGGCCTCGGTCGGCTGCGCGCTGGCCGACACCATGACGCACCTGTCCTGGTGGCGGCTCTGGGCCGCGGTGGGGGCCGCCGCCAGCCTGGTGATCCCGCGCGCGGTGATCGCCGACGTGGTCAAGGACGGCGCCGAGGCGGCCCGCATGGTCGGCCGCATGGTGATGGTCATGGGGGTGGTGCCGGTGCTGGCGCCGACGCTGGGCGCCGTGATCGCCCAGCACTGGAACTGGCGCGCCATCTTCTGGATCGCCGCCCTCTACGGCCTGCTGTGCTCGGCGCTGATCCTGCGCTACCTGCCGGAAACCCTGCGCCCGCACCAGCACGGGCGACTGCGCGTCGGCAACACGCTGGTCGGCTACATCATCGCCTGGCGCGGCCGCTCCTTCCGCACCCACGCGCTGGAGGGCGGCTTCGGCACCTTCAGCCTGTTCAGCTTCCTGGCCGGAGCACCGGCGGTGTTCCTCGGCCACTACCGGCTCGACCCCACCACCTTCGGCGCGGTGTTCATCCTGAACGCGCTGGGCTACATCGCCGGCACCCAGGGCAACGCCCGCCTGGTGGCCCGGATCGGGCTCGACCGCGCCATGACCTGCGGCAGCCTCCTGCTGGTCGCCGCCACCACGGCCATGCTGGTCATGGCGGTCGGCAGCCTCGGCGGCGCGCTCGGGATGGCGCTCGGCATGATGGTCTGCATGGCCTCGCTCGGCCTCGTGCTGCCCGGCGCGGCGCTCGGATCGGTGCTGGGCCATGGCGGCGCCGCGGGGGCCGCGTCCGCCCTCTACGGCACCACCGTGTTCTTCATCGGCGCGCTCGGCACCGTGCTGGTCGGCTGGACCGCTCCCGGCAACCCGGTGGCGATGACCACCCTGATGCTGGCCGGCGCCATGGCCGCCCTGATCTGCGACCGGCAGCGCCCGCGCTGACCGGCTGGTGCCGGCCATCGCGGCACCAGACGCGGCAGAATGTGCCGACCGGCAGTATTCGATAGGTATATATTGCCTACCGGACCAGAACGGATTTGTCTGGACTTCCATAGCCTGGTGAGTTATTGTCCACCGTCAAGTAGATCGCGGAGGAAATCATGTCCACTTCGGCTGTGTCGGGCGGCCACCACGACCGCTGGCAGCAGATGCAGGCCCAAAGCCAGGCCCGGAGCCAGGCGCAGACGAGAACCGCCGCGGCGGGATCGAGCGCGCCGTCCTCGGACCTGACGGACATGCTGGCCGGAGCCGATCCCTCGCAGGCGACCGCACCGCCGCCGCCGCCATCCACCGGCTGGCCGTCGAACAGCAACTCGACAGGCAACCCGGGCGGCAGGTCCGGTGGCGGCGCCCAGGTCGGCGGCACCAACGCGGTGGGCACCGTCGCCTCGGCCCTGGTGTCGGGCGTGCAGTCGCTGCTCACCAACCTTCAATCCGAGCTGTCCGGCAGCGGCACGGCCGCCACGTCTGGCAGCGCCGCATCGGGCAGCGCCGCATCGGGCAGCGGCGTTGCCTCCAGCACGTCCTCCTCGAACGGAACCACCGCTTCCGGCACCGCATCGGCCGGCTCGGGCACCCCCGACGAGGCGGGGATGCTCAGCCAGATCATGCAGATGCTGCAGGCCTACGGTGCGCAATCGAGCGTCGCCTCCACCTCGAGCAGCATGACCTCTGCCCTGACCGCCTGACCGCCTGACCGCCTGACCGCCTGACCGCCTGACCGCGCAGGCCGGTCGGTGTCCCGGCCTGGACCGCCTGCCGTCTCGTTCCCACATCTGCACCGGCTGACCGACCCGCCGTTTCCGGCGACACGATCGGATGCAGCCTGTCGGACCGCCGCGGCGTCCGACAGATCCGGAGGTTCCGATGGACCAGGCCCTGCCAGCCGAGGCGACACACGGCGCGCTGCGCTTCCCGGTCGAGGGCATGCACTGCGCGTCCTGCGTGCGCCGGGTCGAGCGGGCCATCCTTGCGGTGCCCGGGATCTCGTCCGCCAGCGTCGACCTCCTGTCCGGCCACGCGGAGGCGGGGGTCGCCGCAACTCCACCGCCTGGCCTCGCCGCCGCCGTCGCCGACGCGCTGGCGTCCACCGGCTTCACCGTGCGCGACGAGACCCTGCGGCTCACGGTCGAGGGCATGCACTGCGCATCCTGCGTGCGGCGCGTCGAGACGGCGGTCGCCGCGGTGCCCGGCGTCCGCGACGCCTGCGTCAACCTCGCCACCGGCCGGCTCACCATCCGCCTCGCCGCCCGGCTGCGCGGCGCCGGCGGCGTGACCACCGGAACCGCGATCGACGGCGCGATCCGCGCCATCGGCTTCACGTCACGGCCGGTCGCGGAGGCTGCCGACCTCCCGGACCCGGAAGTGCCGGGTCTCGACGGAACAGGCCCGCACGCCTCGAACCCGGCCGATCCCGTCGTGCCGGACCGGGCGACGGTCACGCTGCGGCGCGACCTCCTCGTGTCCGTCCTGCTCACCGTGCCGCTGGTGCTGTCCGCCATGGCCGGTCGCCTGCTCGGCCTGCCGGACGGGCTTCCGACCGCCCTGCTTTCGTTCGTGCTCGCCACCGCCGTGCTGTTCGGCCCGGGCCGGCACTTCGTGCGCGGGGGCCTGCGCACCCTGAGGCAGCTGGCACCCGACATGGACGCGCTTGTGCTGATCGGCACCGGCGCCGCCTGGGCCTTCTCCACCGCCGCCGTGCTGCGCCGCCTGCTTTCCCCCGCGGCCCCGGCCGGCCCGTCCTACTTCGAGGCCACCGCCGTCATCGTGTCCCTGATCCTGCTCGGCCGCAGCCTGGAGGCCCGCGCGCGCAACCGCGCCGGGGACGCGGTGCGCGCCCTGCTCCGCCTGCAGCCGCGCACCGCGCGCGTTACCCGCGACGGCATCGAGCAGGAGCTCCCGGCCGCCTCCCTCCTGCCCGGCGACCTGATCCTGATCCGTCCCGGCGAGCGCCTGCCCGCCGACGGGACGGTGACGGCGGGCGCGTCCCACGTCGACCAGTCCATGCTCACCGGCGAGCCGATGCCGGTGTCCCGCACCCCCGGCGATCCGGTGGTCGGCGGCACCGTCAACGGCGAGGGCAGCCTGACGGTCCGCGCCACCGCGGTCGGCCAGGCCACGGTCCTGGCCGGGATCGTGCGCACCGTGGAGGAGGCGCAGGCCGGCCGCCTGCCGATCCAGGCGCTGCTCGACCGGGTGACGCAATGGTTCGTGCCGGCGATCATCGCCTGCGCCGCCGTCACCTTCACCGCTTGGCTGCTGGCCGGCGCCGGGCCCGGGACGGCGCTCGGCTTCGCGGTGTCGGTGCTGATCGTCGCCTGTCCCTGCGCGATGGGGCTGGCGACCCCGGTCTCGATCACCGTCGGCACCGCACGCGCCGCGGGCGTCGGCGTCCTGTTCCGGCGCCCGTCGGCGCTGCAGCGCCTGGCGGAGGCGACGATCGTGGCGCTGGACAAGACCGGCACCCTGACCCTCGGCCGCCCGACCCTGGGCGCGTCGGTGCTGTCGGACGACGCCCTGCTCGACGAGCCCACCCTGCTCGGCCTCGCCGCCGCCCTTGAAGCCCGCTCCGAGCACCCGCTGGCGCGCGCGATCGCCGGTGCGGCCGCGGCGCGCGGCCTCACCCTGCCGGCGGTGGAGCGGTTCGAGTCGCGGCCGGGCCTGGGCGTGGTCGGCGCCGTCGGTTCGCACGCGGTCGCCGTCGGCGCGCCGCGGCTGATGCAGTCGCTCGGCCTCGACCCGTCCGGCTTCGAGCCGGCGATCCGCCGGCTGGCCGGGGAAGGCGGCTCGCCGGTGCTGGTGGCGGTGGACGGCCGGGTGTCCGCCCTGCTGCCGGTGGCCGACGCCCTGCGGCCTGCCGCCGCCGCCACGGTCGCGGCGCTGCACGCGCGCGGCCTCGACGTCGTCATGCTGACCGGCGACGACCCGCGCACCGCCGACGCGGTCGCCGCACGCCTCGGCATACGCACCGTGCGCGCAGGCCTGCTCCCCGTCGACAAGCCGGCCGCCCTGCAGGCGCTGCGCCGCCCCGGCGCGATCACGGCGTTCGTCGGCGACGGCGTGAACGACGCCCCGGCGCTGGCCGCCGCCGACATCGGCATCGCCATGGGCACCGGCACCGACGTCGCCATCGAGACCGCCGACGTGGTGCTGGTGCACGGAGACCCGGGCGCCCTGATCGCCGCCCTGCACCTGTCGCGCTCGATCATGCGCAACATCCGCCAGAACCTGTTCTGGGCCTTCGGCTACAACGTGCTGCTGATCCCGGTCGCCGCCGGCGCGCTGTATCCCTTCACCGGGCTGGCGCTGTCACCGATGCTGGCCGCCGCCGCGATGGCGCTGTCCAGCCTGTTCGTGCTCGGTAACGCGCTCCGCCTGCGCCGGACGGCCGTGCCTCGTTCCTGATCGGCATTGGGAGCCGGGCCATCGGGACAGGTCGACGGCCCGGCCAGGATGTCGGATCGCCCTGGATGCCTTCGGCACGACCCCCAAAAGCCGGTAACGTCCGACGCCATCCGCAGCGTTCCGGTCGCCTCCTCCACGCAAGGTCCGGTGGAGCCGTGCAGCCGGGCCGCCCCACGGCAGCCGGCGCGTTCCACCCGGAATCTTAACCAGACCGCTGCAGACTGTCCGCCGTCACCCCGCGCCGCGGCCTCCGGCCGTTGGCCCGCACCTTTCGACGGAAGGCTGACCATGCTCGACGACACCAAGCCCGATCGCGGCACGCCCATCGACCTCGGCTCCGAGACCCTTGACCTCGACGCGGTCTGGAACGTCGCGCACCGGCACCGGCCGGTCTGCGTGGGCCCGGCCGCGCGGGCCCGCATGGCGGAGGCCAACGACTGCCTGGCGCGCATGGTCGCCGAGCGCCGGCGCATCTACGGCGTGACCACCGGCTACGGGCCGCTGGCCTGCCACTACGTGCTGCCCGAGCACGCCGCCGAGCTGCAGCGCAACCTGCTCTACCACCTCGCCACCGGCGTCGGCCGGCCGCTCGGCGGCCCGCAGACCCGCGCGGTGATGGCGGCGCGCGCCAGCAGCCTGGCACGCGGCTTCTCCGCCATCGAGCGCGACACCTTCGACCTGCTGCTGGCCTGCCTGGACCGCGACGTGGTGCCCGTGGTGCCGGAGGTGGGCACCGTCGGCGCCAGCGGCGACCTGACCCCCCTGGCCCACGTCGCCCTGGTGCTGGTCGGCGAGGGCGAGGCGGTGGTGTCCGGGCAGCGCATGCCGGGCGCCGCGGCGCTGGCGGCGGCGGGCCTGCGCCCGGTGTCGCTCGGCCTCAAGGACGGGCTGGCGCTGGTGAACGGCACCTCCGCCATGACCGGCATCTCCTGCCTGAACGGCGTCGGCACGCGACGCGCCGCGGCGCTCGGGCTGCGCCTGGGCCTGCTCTACGCCGAGATCCTCGGCGCGCCCGCCGAGGCCTTCGACCCGCGGCTCGGCGTCGCCCGGCCGCATCCGGGCCAGCAGGCGGTGCACCGCCGGCTGGCCGGCCTCGCCCGCGGCGGCACCCCCCGGGGCGCCGGGGTACAGCCGCCGCCGCGGCGCCCAGCGGAGGGCGAGGCGCAGGACGGAGTACTGGTCGGCCGCGCGCTGCCGCAGGCGCCGTACACCGCGCGCTGCCTGCCGCAGGTGTTCGGGGCGATCTGGGACCTGATCGACTTCCACGACCGGGTGGTGGCGACGGAGCTGAACAGCGCCACCGACAACCCCCTGGTGTTCGCGGACGACGAGGCGGTGCTGCATGGCGGCAACTTCTACGGCCAGCACGCCGCGTTCGCCGCCGACACCCTCCAGCTCGCGGTCGCCAAGCTGGCGCTGCACGCCGAGCGCAGCCTGGCGCGCCTGTGCGACCCGCTGCTGAACGGCGGCCTGCCCCCGTTCCTGCAGTCCGGCCCGGTCGGCCGCAACAGCGGCTTCATGGGCGCGCAGGTGACCGCCTCCGCCCTGGTGGCAGAGCTGCGGGCGAAGGCGCACCCCGCCTCGATCCAGTCGATCCCGACCAACAACAACAACCAGGACGTGGTGACGATGGGCACGATCGCCGCCCGCAAGGCGGCCGAGCTGCTCGATCTCGCCTGGCACGTGCTGGCGATCCACGCCATGGCGCTGGCGCAGGCCTGCGAGATGCAGGGCGGTCCTGCCGCCGGCTTCGCGCCGTCCAGCCGTCGCCTGTGCGCCTGGGTGCGGGCGCGCGTGCCGTTCCTCCATCGCGACCGCCCGCTGTCGCCGGAGATCACCGCCCTGGCCGCCGCGATGCAGCAGGAGGACTGGCGGGAAGGATGGGACGAGGACCGCCGGCCCTGACGTTAACCGGCCGGCAACCAACCCGGTCCAAAATCCCCGCGAACCGCGCACGAGGCACCGTATGTCACGTGGCCCGAGCGGTGTAACTGGATGGGAAGAAAGAGCATGGACGGCAGCATGGCCCTGGTTGGGTTCGGCAAGGACGACGTCGCGAACGCGCTGTCGACCATGAAGCCAGGCGAGATCGACAAGCTCGCCTTCGGGGCGGTGCAGCTCGACGCCTCGGGCAGGATCCTGGCCTACAACGCCGCCGAGGGCGCCATCACCGGCCGCGACCCGAAGGCGGTGATCGGCAAGAGCTTCTTCACCGAGGTCGCACCCTGCACCAACACTCCCGTGTTCAAGGGCGCGTTCGACAAGGGCGTGAAGAGCGGCGACCTGAACGCGATGTTCGAGTACACCTTCGACTACAACATGAAGCCGACGAAGGTGAAGGTCCACATGAAGAAGGCCCTGGTCGGCGACACCTTCTGGGTGTTCGTCAAGCGCCTGTAGCCGCGTCGGACCCGCAGCCTTGGATCCCGTTCCTGCAGGCTGGTGGCACGGCGGCGACGCCCTGCACCGCTTCCTGGTGGACCTGATTGGCGCCGAGGCGAAGTGCCTGCGCCCGGGCGGCGTCCTGCCGCCCGGGCCGTGGCCGCCCGGCACCCGGCTCGACGAGGCCGGGCTCGGCTTCGACAGCCTGGAGCGGCTGCAGCTCGGCGCTGCGGTGTGCGAGGCGCTGCACCTGCACGAGACCGGGCTGGAGGACTACCTGCTGGTGCGGTCCGGCCTCGACGACTGGTGCACGCTGGCGGCTGAGGCGCTGCGCCGCTTCTCCGCCACGCTGACCTTCCGCACCTCCGGCAGCACCGGCGTGCCGAGATCCTGCCCGCACCCGCTGGCGGAGCTGGAGCGGGAAGCGGACGCGCTGGCTGCACTGCTGGGCGCGCCGCCGGTCGGCGAAGGCCGCGTGCTGGCGGCGGTGCCCTGCCACCACATCTACGGCTTCCTGTTCACCGTGCTGCTGCCCCGGCGCCTCGGCGGCCTGCCGGTGCTCGACCTGCGACAGCACGCGCCCGGCGCCGTTCCCGGCCTGGCGCGGCGCGGCGACGTCGTGGTCGGCCATCCCGCCTTCTGGACCGCGGCGGCGCGCGCCGCGCCCAGCTGGCCCCCCGGCGTGACCGGCGTGACCTCCACCGCCCCGTGCCCGGCGGACACCGCGACCGCCCTGCGCCTGGCGGGGCTGGAGCGCCTGCTGCAGATCCACGGCTCCTCCGAGACCGCCGGCCTCGGCTGGCGGGACGACCCCGATGCCCCCTACACGCTGCTGCCGCACTGGCAGCGCGGCGACGGCAACGGGGTGCTGCGCCTGCCCGCTTGCGGCGGCCTGCCCATCGCCGCCGCCGTACCGGACCGGCTGGAATGGCTGGACCGCCGCCGCTACCGTGTGCGCGGCCGGCAGGACGGAGCGGTGCAGGTCGGCGGCACCAACGTGTTCCCGGAGCGGGTCCGCAAGGTACTGCGCGAGCACGCCGACGTCGCCGACGCCGCGGTGCGGATGATGCATCCCTCGGAGGGCATGCGGCTGAAGGCGTTCATCGTGCCGCGGGACGAAGTTGCCGACGCCGACGCGTTGCGGCTCTCGCTCGACGCCTTTGCCGCCCGACATCTGTCGGTACCGGAACGTCCGCGCGCCTACAGCTTCGGACCCCTCATGCCGATCGGACCGATGGGCAAGGTAGCCGATTGGCAGCTTCCACCATCATCATAGCCATTCCGGCGACCCACCCCGTGGCGATCGCCGCTCCACCGGTCCTGCGACCGGCCAAGCCGTCACGGCCCGACCCACTCCGCGGACAGGTCGGATCCGACGAAACGGCCGATGGCCCGCGTCTGCGCGCCCTCCGGCCCGAGCCGCAGCACGTCGACGCTGTCCGGCGACAGGAGGATCACCGCGAAGCAGCGGAACTGCTCGTCCCCGGGCAGGTGCGTCCGGTCCTCCGGATCCTCGATTCGTCGGCCCGGATCGCTGCGCAGCCCGTACGCGTTCCGCCCGTTGGGCGACAGCGCGTCCCAGCGCCCGCGTGCCACCTCGTCGTCCCGGTGCAGCCGGGCGGTGCCGTCGAAGCGCAATTGCAGCTGCTCGTCCGCCGACCACGCCAGCACGCTGACCCTCCCGTCGCCGGCCACGTCGCGCGCCTTGGCCGCCCGCGCGTCGGTGTGCATCTCCAGACGGGCCGGCGCCCGCTCGAAGCCGCGCAGCACCACGGTGCGAAGCCCGGGGCCTCCGTCCGGCGACAGCGTCGCCAGCTGCACGTTGCGCAGCTCCGAGCCGCGCTCGTGCAGCGCGCGCTCCAGCGCCGACAGCGCGGTCTCGACGAACGACAGGGCCGTGTCTTCCATGGGATCGCTAAGTCCGGTGCCGACGCAACGGTTGCCTCGGACAGACGCCGCTCACCGCCACAGCCCCGCCAGCAGGGCAAGCGCCACCGCCAGCCCCACCTCGCGGTTGGCGCGGAACAGGCGCAGGCAGGTCGCCGGGCTGTCGATCTCCAGCGCCCGCACCTGCAGCCCGAGCAGCAACGCCGGCCCCAGCAGCGCCGGCCAGAACCACGGCCCGACACCCGCCAGGTGTCCGGCCAGCGCGAGTGCCGCCAGCATCGACGCGTAGCACCCGGCGACGAACCGGCGCGGACGCGCCGCCACCAGCCGGGAGGTCGACTTCACCCCCACCAGGGCGTCGTCCTCCATGTCCTGGAACCCGTACACGGTGTCAAAGCCGAGGTCCCACAGGATCGCGCCTGCGTAGAGCGACAACAGGATCCCGTCGATCCGCCCGGTCGCCGCCGCATAGCCCATGGGCGCGCCGAAGCCGAAGGTGAAGCCCATCACCAGCTGCGGCCACCACGTCACCCGCTTGGCCAGCGGATACAGCCCCACCAGCAGGAGCGACCCGGCGCCCAGCGCCCAGCACAGCCGGTTCAGCGACAACAGCACCCCGAGCCCGAGCAGCAGCAGCCCGAGCAGGAACCATCCCGCCTGCCGCATCCTGAGCGCCCCAGACGCCAGCGGCCGGCCGCGCGTGCGCGCCACCTGCCGGTCCAGGTCGCGGTCCCACATGTCGTTGACCACGCAGCCCGCCGACCGCATCACCACGCTGCCGAGCCCGAACAGCGCCAGCAGCCGCAGCCGCTGCCATCCCGGCACGCCCCCCGGCAGCAGGATGCCCCAGGCGCCCGGCAGGAACAGCAGCCAGGTGCCGATCGGCCGGTCCAGTCGCGCCAGCAGCGCATAGGAGCGCATCCGTTCCGGCAGGTGCCGGATCCAGCCGGTGGCGACGATGTCGGTGTGAGGCATGAACTCCTGCTATGGCCGGTCCGCCCCTCGGTCAACGGAGCGAACACGGTGCAGGACCTGCCCAGACTTCACGCCCAGGCCTTGTCGCCGGACGCGATGCTGCCGATGACGGAAGGCCAGGCGCACTATCTCGGCGCCGTGCTGCGCCGTCAGCCTGGCGACGAGGTGCGCCTGTTCAACGCCCGCGACGGCGAGTGGAGCGCCACCATCGAGGCGCTGCGCAAGGGGCGCGGCCGGTTCCGCCTCGACCGGCAGCTGCGTCCGCCGTTGCCCGAGCCGGGGCCGACCCTGCTGTTCGCGCCCCTCAAGCGCGATGCCACCGACCTCGTGGTGCGCATGGCGACCGAGCTCGGCGCGGCGGCGCTGCATCCGGTCCTCACCGAGCGCACGGTGTCCGCCCGCATCAACGCCGGGCGCTGGACCGCGATCGCCACCGAGGCGGCGGAGCAGTGCGAGCGGCTGAGCGTGCCGGAGATCGCCGGGCCGGTCCGGCTGCCGGAGCTGCTCGGCACGTGGGATCCCGGCCGGCCGCTGCTGGTGGCGCTGGAGCGGGCGGCCCCGGAAGGAGCCGGCAGCCTCGCCGCCTGGCGCGCCCGCACGCCCTCCGGGCTCCAGCCGGGCCTGCTGGTCGGGCCGGAAGGCGGCTTCTCGCCCGACGAGCGGGCGCTGCTGCGCAGCCGCCGGTTCGTGGTCGCCGCGAGCCTGGGCCCGCTGATCCTGCGCGCCGAAACCGCCGCCCTCGCCGGGCTGGCCGCCCTCGCGGGCTGAACCCCCGAGGTTGCCCCGGACCGGCGGCAGCGCCATAGACACTGCCGAACACCCGGCGCCCCGCCCAGGCGGCGCCGTCCTCCCAGGAATGCGTGCGCGCCCGATGTCGAACCCCGGCGACCAAGACGACACCCCGATCGAGTCGGCGGACCAGCTCGCGGCGCATCTGGCCGCCGGCGCCAAGCCGCGCGCGGACTGGCGGATCGGCACCGAGCACGAGAAGTTCGGCTTCCGCTGGCCGGGTGCCGCGGGCGGTGCGGCGTGGTCGGCACCGGCCTACCAGCCGCGCGGCATCGCCGACCTGCTCGCCGCCTATGCCGCCGACCCGGCCTCCTGGGAGCCGATCACCGACGCCGGCCACCTGATCGGCCTGAAGGGGCAGGGGCCGAACAAGGGCGGCTCGCTGTCGCTGGAGCCGGCCGGCCAGTTCGAGCTGTCCGGCGCGCCGCTCGGAACCCTGCACGACACCGAGGCCGAGCTGCTGGCGCATGCCGCCCACCTGCGACCGCACGCGGACGCGCTCGGGCTCGGCTTCGCGCCGCTGGGCTTCCACCCGGTCGCGACCCGCGCCGACATGCCGTTCATGCCGAAAAGCCGCTACGCCATCATGCGCCGCTACATGCCGCTGGTCGGGCAGTACGGCCTGGACATGATGCTGCGCACCTGCACCGTGCAGGTGAACCTGGACTACGGCTCGGAGGCCGACATGGCGACCAAGCTGCGCGTGTCGCTGGCGCTGCAGCCGGTGGCGACCGCGCTGTTCGCCAACTCGCCGTTCGAGGAGGGCCGGCCGAACGGGCTGCTGTCCACCCGCGCCCGGGTCTGGACCGACACCGACAACGCCCGCAGCGGCATGCCGCCCCTGTTCTTTGAGCCCGGCTTCGGCTTCGGCCGCTACGTCGAATGGGCGCTCGACGTGCCGATGTACTTCGTCAACCGCGACGGCGCGATGATCGACGTGGCGGGCGCCTCGTTCCGTGCCTGGATGCAGAACCGCCAGCCGGGGCTCGAGCACCTGCGCCCGACGCTGGGCGACTTCGACGACCACCTCACCACCGTGTTCACCGACGTGCGGATCAAGCGCTTCCTGGAGATGCGCGGCTCGGATGCCGGCTCGATCCCGATGATGCTGGCGCAATCGGCGTTCTGGACCGGGCTGCTCTACGACCCTGCGGCCCTGGCGGCCGCCGACGCGCTGGTGCGCGAGCAGCCCTGGGAGGCCTACGCCGCGCTGCGCGCGCAGGTGCCGGCGCGCGGCCTCGACGCTTCCTGGCCGGACGGCAAGGCGGCAGGTACGGTGCGCCCGCTTGCCGCGCGCCTCGTGTCGATCGCCGAGGACGGCCTCGCCGCGCGTGCCCTGCAGGACGGCCAGAACCGCGACGAGCGGCGCCACCTCCATCCGCTGCTGCC
The DNA here is from genome assembly GCA_937873225.1 of uncultured Acetobacteraceae bacterium. Lineage (GTDB taxonomy): Bacteria > Pseudomonadota > Alphaproteobacteria > Acetobacterales > Acetobacteraceae > Lichenicola. The sequence goes on along the minus strand of CALMVN010000236.1, from coordinate 4,196 downwards.
GATCGTGGCCGGCGCGCCGACCCAGGCCGAGCACTGGCTTTCGCGCTATGCTGGCGCGTGGAACGGCGACGTGACGCGGATCTTCGCCGAGGCCGCGATCTGACCGTCGGGACCGGCCGGATCTTGCGACGCGGGGTCATCCCGGAGAGGGGCACGAGGCTGTCGATGCCGATGAACGCGACGCTCCGGGCGGTCGGATGCCCCGGCGCCCCGGTCGCTGCCGGCGGACCGAAGCGGCGGAACCTTTCATGACGGCGGCACCGTCCGTCGTGGCGCTGCGGCTGCTCGAAACCTCCGACCTGCACATGTTCGTCTACGGCTACGACTACTACCAGGGCCGACAGGACGACACGGTGGGGCTCGCCCGGGTGGCGACGCTGATCGCGCAGGCGCGCGCGGAGGCCGCGAACACGCTGCTGTTCGACAACGGCGACATCATCCAGGGCAATCCGCTCGGCGACTACATGGCGCTGTCCGGCAAGCTGACCGACCGGGACGGCCACCCGATGGTCCGGGCGATGAACCTCCTTGGCTACGACGCCGCCACCGTGGGCAACCACGAGTTCAACTACGGGCTCGACTTCCTGCACCGCGCGCTGCGCGGGGCGCGCTTCCCGTTCGTGTGCGCCAACATCGAGACCGCTGACGGCGGCAGCCTGATGCCGCCCACCGTCGTGCTGGAGCGCACGGTGACCGACCAGGCCGGTGCGTTCCACGCCCTGCGCGTCGGCGTGATCGGCCTGGTGACGCCGCAGATCACGGTCTGGGACAAGGCGCGCCTCGACGGCCAGGTCGACACGATCGACATCGTCGACGCCGCGCGCCGACACGTGCCTTCCTTGCGCGCGCGCTGCGACCTGGTGGTGGCGCTGTGCCATTCCGGGATCTCGGCGCAGCCGCGTGGCGGCGGCGAGGAGAACGCGTCGCTGCATCTCGCCGCGGTGCCCGGGATCGACGTGATCCTGTGCGGCCACGCGCACCGCGTGTTCCCCGGCCCGGACTACGAGGGCCTGGCCGGCGTGGACGCCGTGCGCGGCACGCTCGGCGGCGTCCCGGCGGTGATGCCCGGCTACTGGGGCAGCCATCTCGGCCTGGTCGACCTCCTGCTGCGGCGCGACCACGACGGGTCCTGGCAGGTCGCCTCGTTCCAGGTCGAGGTGCGGCCGATCTTCCGTCGCGACGGGCGGGATGCGGTGCCGCTGGTGGCCGCCGACGCGTCGGTGCTCGCCGCCGCGGCACCCGAGCACCAGGCGACGCTGCGCTGGATGGAGCAGCCGGTCGGCAGCACCGCGGTGCCGATCAACACCTACTTCTCGCTGCTCGGCAACGACGCCGCGCTGACGCTGGTGAACGACGCGCAGCTCTGGTACGCGCGCCCGCTGCTCACCGCCACCTCGCACGCGCACCTGCCGCTGCTGTCTGCGGCCTCGCCGTTCAAGGCCGGCGGCGCCGGCCCCGACTCGTTCGTCGACATTCCCGCCGGCCCGCTGGACATGAAGGCGGTCGCAAACCTCTACATGTTCGCCAACACGGTGTGCGTGGTGAAGGTGGACGGCGACGAGTTGCGCGAATGGCTGGAACGCTCCTGCGCGATCTTCAACCGGATCGAGCCGATGCCCGGCATCGCGCAGCCGCTGGTGGCGCCGCGCGCCGCCAGCTACCTGTTCGACACCATTGCCGGCCTGTCCTACGAGATCGACCTGTCGCAGCCGCGTCGCTACGACAGCAAGGGCCGGCTGGTGCGCCCGGACGCGCGCCGGATCGTTTCGCTGTTCCACGAGGGCAGGGCGGTGACGCCCGCGGACAGCTTCCTGGTGGTGACCAACAACTACCGCGCCGACGGCGGCGGCGGCTTTCCCGGCACCGGCGCTGGGCACCTGGTGCTGCAGGCCCCGGACCTGAACCGCGACGTGATCGTGCGCTACGTCCTGCAGCACCGGCAGGTGGCGCCCGTGGCGGCGCCGGTCTGGCGCTTCCGCCCGTTCGCGACCCCGGTCCTGCTCGGCTTCGACGGCAACGCCGAGACCGCCCGCCACCTGGCCGCCCATCCGGCCGTTTCCCGCCTCGGCGAAGGCAGCGGCGGCTTCGTGCGCTACGGCCTGACCCTGGCCTGATCTGGATTCTCAAGGCTTCGCCTTGAGCGGGTCCAGGGCAGAGCCCTGGCCTTGCCTTTTCCTGCCGCTCACCCTCCCGCCTTCGGCTCGTGGATCGGGCAGCCATTGTGCTCGGAGCGGAACCGGGCCGAGCTGGCATAGGTCGTGTTCCGCGCCCGCATCACCGAGCCCAGCGGCCGGTGCGCCGCAAGCCCGTGCCACGGGCTGAACGACGCCCCCTCGTCGATCGCCGCCACGCCCTCGGCGCTCCACGAGTCCTGCGGCGTGACGGTCAGCCGCGCCACCGGCACGTAGGGGCTCCTGTCCTCCGGCCAGACCACGCTGGCATCCTCGATCGGCATGGCGTCGAGGTCGGTGCAGAGCTGGACGCGGAAGTCCCATTCGCCGCCGTGGCTGGCAAAGTGCTGCGATACCGCCGTGCGCAGCGCGTTCGGATCGCTGGTGTCGATCGGCGCCCCGGCGAGCAGGGACAGGTCGAACACGGGGGTTGCGCTGAACTTGGCGACGTACTCGCCGTACAGGATTGGCACCTGCGAGTAGAAGGTCTCGCCCAGGATGTGCGTCTGCTTCTGGCCGCCCATGGTGGTGAGCGTCGGGCTCTTGCCGCCGAACGCCTCGATCACGGACTCCGTCGCCCGGTTGACCGCCGACACCGCCTTCTTCAGCCCTTCCGCCTTGTCGGTGGTGGCGGCCAGCATCTTGAGGTTGCCGAGGAACTTGGCCGCCGTCGGCGCACTGAACGCCGGCGCGTTGACCATGATGAAGTCCTGGGTGGCGTCGTTCTCGCTGCCGGGCAGGCGGACGCCCTCGACCCCGACCACCTTCAGCGCCAGCCCGCGCGGGGTGGACACGCTGTCGTCCAGGATGTCGCCGGGAACGGTGGAGAAGCGCAGCGCCGCACGGTAGCTGGCGGGCTTGGCGAACAGCCCCTGCGCATACTCGGGCGGCAGGCGGTCCAGCACCTGCAGCGTCCCGTGCACCACCCCGTGCGCCTTGGCGTGCACCGAGCGGATGGCGTGGCCGGAATGCTCGAACGTGGTCCGGCTGATCCTGTCCAGCGCGTCGATCAGCCCCTGGTTGGTTTCCGCCTCGTTCGCGTCGGGGGTTTCCATCGAGGGGGTGAAGCGCAGCGGCGAGACGGGCTGGGTGGTGGCCGACATGTCGACTCCGATCGGGGCTGGACCAGGGTGCCGCGGAACACCCCACGGCGTGGCCCTGCGAACGCGCGAGCCGGGCCTGCTTTGCCTCGCCGCGGCGGATCTGGACGATCGGCCGTCTGATCTGGACGCCCGGCGGCCTAGCCCTGGCCCGGGCCCCGCGGCTCGCGCGGGTCGTCGATGCCGGCGCGGCGATAGCCGACCGGATCGATGCCGTAGGACGCCCGGAACGCCCGCGCCAGCGCCGCGGGACCGCCATAGCCGACGCTCTGCGCGATCACCTTGACCGGCAGCACCGTCGTCGCCAGCAGGCGCGCGGCGATCCGGAGGCGCACCTTCTGCACGAAGTCCATCGGCCCGTACGGGAACGCCCGCGAGAAGTGGTCGGCGAACGAGGCCCGGCTCATCCCGGCCACCGTTGCCAGGCTCGCCACGCTGTGCCGCCCAGCCGGATCCTCCAGCACGGCCAGCACCGCGCGCACGAGCCGCGGATGGTGCAGCGCCGCCGACAACCCGGAACCGTCGCCGTGTTCCAGCCGCGCCCGCAGCAGCGCCACGAGGCACTGCTTCATCAGCAGCTCCGTCATGGCCTGCGTCCCGAGACCCGGCCGCGAAACCTCGCCCCGCATGAGCGCGAAGGCGTGGCCGGCGGCGGGATCGGCCGACACGTCCTTGACCAGCGGCTCCCGCAACAGGTCGAACAGTTCGAGCGCCGTCGCGTAAGAGGCGGAGATCGCCCCGCACAGCAGCAGGACGTCGCGGCTGCCGTTTCCGGCCGTGAACGTGACCAGCCCGTCGCCCAGGAGCGAACACCGGTCCTCGGCGCGGACCGACCCCGCGACCGGCCCCGCCTCGCCCACCCGATGCGCCTGGCGCGGCGGCACCACCAGGATGCTCCCGGCATCGAACGGCAGCCATGGCCCGT
>CALMVN010000235.1 GCA_937873225.1 uncultured Acetobacteraceae bacterium | reverse complement strand
GCAACCCCGGGGTTCAAGGGCTCGGGCCGGGGCCGGCGAGCGGCGCGCAGCCTAGGGCCTGTTAGCACCTGAATCCATCCGGCGCTGCTCGCGTTCTGCTGCCTTTGGAGGACAGCCTGGATGCTGACGGATGGGCAGTGGGCGGTGCTGGGACCGCTGGTCGAGGCGTGCCGGCCGCCGGCGAAGGCGCCGCCGCGGAACCTGCGCCAGACGATGAGCGCGATCCTGTGGCGTCATCAGAACGGGGCGAAGTGGCGGGCGGTGCCGGACGTGCTGGGACCTTGGTGGAAGGCCGCCCAGACGTTCATCCGCTGGTCCAGACTGGGTGTATGGGAGCAGCTTCTGGCCCTGATGCAGAAGGACCGCGTCGAGCTGGGCATGACCTTCCTGGACGGGACCAACATCCGCGCCCCCCCAAAGGCCGCAGGTGCGCCTCGAAAGAGGATACGGCAGAACAACGCGACGAGCGTGAGGCGCTGGGCCGGTCTCGGGGCGGCTTTGGAACCTCCCGGCGAGGCATCAGTCAGCTTCGCTGCCTGATCATGCGTGATCACCGATGCCACCGGCCGGGCTGTGGCCTTCGTGCTGGCGCCGGGCCAGGACGACGAGCTGCCTCATGCCATTCCGTTGCTGGACAAGCTGCCGGGCGTGTCGAAGTGGGTAATCGCTGACCGGGGCTACAGCAGCCACGCCTTCCGGGAGCATGTCCGGAGCCTGGGCGCACGTCCGGTGATCGCGACCCGCCGGAACGATGAGATGGTGTCCTGTCCGTCCTGGATCTACACGAACCGCAACCAGGTCGAGCGGCTGTGGGCCAGGCTGAAGGGTCTGGCTGCGAAGCAGACTGACCGTGCAGTCGCCACACGCTACGAGAAGACCGCGCGCTCCTTTATGGGCATCCTCTGCCTCGCAGCTGCGTACGACTGGACCGAGAACTAACAGGCCCTAACATTCTGCCTGGACCACTCGATAGGGGCTGGTCAAAAGGGTTCAAAAGACGGGGACGTCGCGAAGGACGCCCCTTTTTGGCTTGACGGTTTGCTTATGACGTATGAAGCAGCAGCTGATGATTACCTTCACTCGGTGAACCATGGCCGTATGAGCCGATAATCATGTGATCGGATACCATATGGCTCAGAATGGCGCCTGCCCCCACGACGGGAGCCTGAGTGTGGTCCGGCGTCACAGCCCGAGCATAGTCCTGAGCAACATTTGTTGCCGAGGCCGCTGCTCGGATGCTCTCGGACTTATAATTACTCGAAGCAGCCGCCGGAGTGACAGCCGGTGCTGAGGTAGTATCAGAGGTGATAAAGCGCATTCGTGCACTCGCCGAGGATACAGCTGAAGGCTGACTATTTGTGGCGGATGACGACAGGGTCTGATCTGTGAACTGCACACTCTGGATGTTGGTCAGGGTGATCGTGGTTCCAGTGTTGTCGACCAGCTTCCACGACGTACCGCTATTGAAACTTTTTGTTCCATCGGGATTCGTGTAACCACCCGTGTAGCCGCCGAGCGCGTTCTTGGCGACGAAGAGGTTGGTGCCAGTGCCTCCGTCGATCACATCCGCGCCGCCGCTCTCCCGGATGGTGTCATTGCCGTCCCGAGCATTAATGACGTCCGCAGCCTTCGACCCGGTGATGTCATCTGCTGCGCTGGTACCGCGGATCTGTGCGATGTTTACGAGGGTAGTCGAGGAGAGGTCGAGCACCCCGTAGGCCTGCCCAGTGTTAACATTCTGAGCTGCAACAATTGCGGCGTTTGTCCCATCGCCCTTGATAGGT
>CALMVN010000234.1:32823-44889 GCA_937873225.1 uncultured Acetobacteraceae bacterium | reverse complement strand
ACCACGCGCGGCGGCGGAGGCGGTGGCGGCGGGGGCGCCTCCACGATGCAACCGGCGAGCGGCACGAGCAGGAGCACGAGGAAGAAGGAGCGCATGGGGGTCATCCTGTCGGGCGTGGATTGGGCCAGTGGTCGGAGGGAGCGGCCGGTACGCCGGGCTGCACCGCGGCCACGCCTGCTGGAACTGCCGAATGTCCCGCAGGGCGATAAGACCCTGCTGCCAAGTTCCGCGCAACCCGCGCATCCCGTCCTGGCTACGCCTGTGCCGGTATGGAAGGGCTGTCACCGAAGGCGATGCGCCGGCCTATCGAACCAATCGCATCGGCATGAGCCGAAACATGTGGCCAGGGATGGATCGCGATGAACGGAATACCTCGAAGCACCCGCGCGGGAAATGCGAAGACGAGACGGATGATGCCGTGCATGACGACCCCGCATTCAGAACCGAGATGGTTTCATCCCTTCGATGCGGCTGCATCGGATCGATTTCCACGTCGGATCAAACCGGAGATCAGACGCCGTCCAGGATGCTCGACATAAGTATAGGATGCCCACGCAAAGGGTATGACACTGACAGAACCCTTTACGATCAGCAGCATTGCCCAAGCTGGATCGAGAGGCGCAGGATGCAGTTTCTGCAGGATCTCCAGCTCGATTTCTCGGAACGGCTGATGGATCAAGTACAACGAGAACGAGATGACCCCTAACCAACGCAGGATTGGATGCGACATGGCTCTAGAGGCACGCTCATGAGTTGCCGCCAAGCTTAGGATCAGAAGTGGAAACGACAAGGCAGCGACAAGGTCGAGGCGAAGGCCCAGCGAAGCGACGCTCAGACACATCGCCGTGACCCTGATTGCCTCATGACCCATGGCGGCTCGTATGGATGCAACACCGAACAACCGGAACGTGAACAGACCGATGCTGAACTCTGTAAAGCACCGAACAACGTTTGCGACCACCGTCTCAGCGCCTAGACCAAGACGAGGTTGTGTCACGGCGAGAAGCGAGAGCGCGACGATGCACACAAAGGTGTTTGCGAGCGCGACGCGGAACCGGCTAAATCCGACCGCAATGAGGAGGATCGGAAAAAGCAGGTAGGCTGCAAACTCCACGCTGATCGACCACGAGGGGCCGTTCATGTTCATTCCGATGCCGAGGCCCTGGAGCATGAGGACGTTGCTCGTCAGGTCAATCCAGAATGACCTCGACGTGTAGATGATGTTCCGTCCCTGTATTGCCAAGCTGGCCTGCCCCAGCGCCACGATCACCGCAAGCATGAACAGGTTGAGCGGGACGATGCGAGCGACACGTTTCCCCAGAAATCCGGGGAATGCAGACAGCCCATGACGCCGGAAATCATCCTGATAGTTGTATGCCATGATAAAGCCGCTCAGGACGAAGAACAGGTCCACGGCCATGTAGCCGTGCGGCGGAATTGACGGGATCGTCGTGACCGTATGTTCCTGAACCGTCGTGGAGAAGTGCTGCATCACTACGGCAAGGGCAGCCAATCCGCGCAACGAGGTCAGGGGCCGTATCTCGCCCCTGCCCGGCACCGCCGGCAGCTGTTCCACCTCCGACAAAAACTATGACTCCCTCGTGCCGTCTGGCCGTCTTGATCCTGTAGCCTGCTCGATTGCCGTTGAACAAACTTGCTCGAACTGCCGTGCTACCTGAGCCCAGGAAAACCGGGCTTCGACCAGACGGCGCGCGTTCTTGGCCAGCCTATCGCTCAGGTCGGGGTCGGCCAGCAGCTTCAAGATGGCCGATGCGAAATCCGGAGCACTGTCGGCCAGCAACAGATGTTCGTCATGCTCAACCTCCAACCCCTCGATCCCGACGCTGGTGGACACGATGGGACGCCCCATCGCCATGGCCTCGAATGCCTTGATGCGCGTGCCGCTCCCGACGTTCAACGGGATCACCACGACGTGGCCTTTGGCGACATGTGGCCGGATGTCGTCGACGGTCCCGGTGAACGTAAACGAGGCTGGTGCCGCCGCCTTCAGCGCAGCCGATGGGTTGCGTCCGACGATCAGGGCGCGTGCGGCAGGACGCTTCCGTAGCACCAGCGGCCAGATCTTGTCGGAAAGATAACGGATGCCGGCGACGTTTGCCGGGCTGTCCATCACGCCGGTGAACACGACGAGCCCGGCATCGGGCTGCGGAGGCGACGCGGCAGGTTCAGGAGTGAAGAAGGCCAGATCCACGCCGGTGTCGATCGCATCGACCGCGGCAAGGCCGAAGCGCTGTTCCAGTGCGGAGGCGTCCCGCTTAGACACGGCAATCACGCGGCTGAAGCGGCGCAGAGTTTCTCCTTCGAAGCGCTGCATCTTGCGGGCCTGATTGCGCCAGAGCAGGCGCATGAGTCCTGCGGCAACGCGAGCGTGACGCTCGTAGATCTCGGCCTCGACATTGTGCGTGAACATGACGGAGGGCATAAGGAATGGATGAGGCGCCAGCACGGCCGCATGCGGAAAGTCGATCACTACCAAGTCGGGCATGTCGGCCAGGGCCCGGGCCACGACTGCACGGCCTCCCTCCGTGTCGTCGGTCGCAACCGAGACCGGACGGCGGTCGAGCAGGGCACGAACGCGTCGCAAGGTGGACGCTGGCACGGCAGACCAGGACAGGAACCGGTCGCATACATCGTGAAGTTCATCCTGGTATCGGTTCAGGTCGGGAGGAGCCGGCGACGCCAGGATGATCTCGAATGGGCCCGTTTTCATCTGCCGCAGGATGTTGGACGTCCGTATCTTGCCGCCTTCATCGGCCGGAAACAGGAAGCGCGGGCTGACGAAGAGCAGGGGTGGCCTCACCAGCAGAGCCCTTGGTAGACGATCCCGTCGAGGTGTCTGATGTGGGGAAGTCCGACAAGGTCGAGCACCGGCTGGTTGGTGAGGGTTTCCAGCAGCTCGTCCTGGTCGGAGCCGGTAACGTGACCGATGACGACGAGTGTCGCTCCCTCGACCGCTTCTGCTACCGATGGAACCAGGATGCGGTCTAGATGTGGCAGCTCCTGTTCAATGAAGGCCCTGTTGCTGCCGACAAGTCGCGCAGTCTGGACATTACGGTCAAAGATGCGGATCTCCCAACCGCGGCCGAGAAGTCGTTCTGCTAACGCAACGAACGGACTTTCACGCAGATCGTCCGTGCCTGGCTTGAATGCCAAGCCGAGCAGGGCGATGCGGCCGCGCTTGTGCCGGGATATCAGGTCGAAGACACGACCAATGATGGCCTCGTTGCTGGGCATGACCTGAGCCAGGAATGGTGCAGGAACACCCTTCCGGTCAGCCAGTGAGACCAAACTGCGCATGTCCTTCGGCAGGCAGGAGCCGCCGAACGCAAATCCCGGCCGGAGGTAGGCGGCTGATATGTTGAGGCTGCGATCCTCGCAGAACAGTCGGAACGCCTCTCGCGCATCGACGCCATAAGCGGACAGCACACTTCCGGCTTCATTGGCAAACGCAAGCTTCACAGCGTGGTAGGCATTCGACAGATACTTGACCGACTCCGCAATCCGATATGGGGCAACATGAACGGGCGCATCGACGCCGGCGTAGATGGTGCGGAGAATGGCGGCGGCGTCGCCGTCCGGCGCGCCGACAAGGGTGAAGGGCGGAGCATGGAAGTCACGAACCGACGTGCCCTCGCGCAGGAACTCCGGGTTGCTGTAGTAGAAGAACCCCTCACCTGCCCGCTTGCCGCTCGCCTGCTCCAGGGCCGGGATGACACGATCCTCGGCAGTGCCCGGCGGGACCGTGCTGCGCATGACGATCACGTGCGGGCTCGTCTTCCGGCCGATCGCCTCACCGATCGCCCAGACGACCTCGTCGACCGCCCGCAACGAGACGCTGCCATCGGCCGCACTGGGGGTGCCAACGCTGATGAACGACACATCCGTCTCAAGCACGGCGCGCTCCACATCATCGGTGGCGCGCAGACGACCGGAAGCGACGGCACCGGCGATCAGGGTGCTGATCTCGGCTTCCACGATTGGCGAGACGCCGCGGTTGATCATGGCGATCTTCTCGGCGGCGACGTCCACGCCGACAACGTCGAAGCCCAGGGAAACAAGGCATCCGGCTGATACGGCACCGACGTAGCCGATACCAAGCACGGAGACTTTCAGCGACATCTCATTCCCAAATCGATTCACTTTCGTCCTAGCACGATGGGCAGGGCATGTCTGCAACTTCGAGTGGATCGGGCGCCCGGATCCTGGTCATGCCGCCTACGGCTGCCGAACCGGACGTCAGGTTGACCAGCCGGCATATGCGGATGGTGACGACGTTCGTTGATCGCCTGGCGTCGGTCCGGGCTCTCCCTCTCCGGCTGGTGGACGACGCATGCCCGGACCGCACCATGCCTCGTCAGGCCGACGGCATCCGGGGCAGCTTCGAGCCGGCGACGGCGCGGGCTTCGACGATCTCGCGCCGGAAGCGGAACAGCTTGGCCGGGCGGCCAGGGCCGGCGGCGCTGATGGCGCCGGTGTCCTCGATCAGCGCCTGCTGCTCGATCAGGCGGCGGAAGTTGGGCTTGTGCAGGCGCACCCCCGACACCGCCTCCACCGTCTGCTGCAGCTGAAGCAGGGTGAAGCTTTCCGGCATCAGCTCGAAGAACACCGGACGGTACTTCAAGGTGGTGCGCAGGCGGGCGATGCCGGTGGCGAGGATGCGCCGGTGGTCGCGCGGCATCGCCCGGCCGCTGCCGTCGTAGCGGGCCGGGTCGGTCCCGGGCGCCGCCTCGGCCACCAGCCCGGCCTCGTACAGCAGCTCGTAGCGCTGCAGCACCAGCTCGTCGTTCCAGCTGTCGAGGCCGAAGTTGATCGCCAGGCGCTGCCGGCGCAGGGACGCGGCCGGCTCCGGCACCAGGCCGCACCAGGCGGACAGGCGTCCGGACAGGTACCTGGTGGCGCGGCGGCCGTCCTCGTGGCGCTGGTCCTCCCAGGGAAAGAAGCGGTACCAGCTGGACCAGCCGGTTTCCTCCGGGATGAGACGGGTCAGCGCCAGGTAGGAGATGGAGATGGCGCGGGTGGCATCGCCGGCGCGGTCGCGGTCGGCAAAGGTGTAAAGCTGCTCCACATGGCCCAGCGGGTGGCCGGTGGTCTGCTCGACCCAGGCGCGCATGCCGGCCTGAAGCGAGCGGTGGCCGGGCACGAAGGGACCAGCCGGCAGGGTGCCGGCCTCGTCCAGGGTGAGCACGTGCGGCACGCCGTCGCGCACCGCCACCAGCACCGCGATCAGGTCCGCCTGGACCGCCGCGTCGCCGTTCACGCGGCGCCGAGGGCCTGATGGTCGGCGACGCGCTCGCCCGCGACCGGGATCGACAGCCGCACCCGCACGCCCTCCCCCGGCCGGCTGTCGATCGCGGCCTGGCCGCCGGACTGCACCGCGAACCCGTACACCTGCGCCAGGCCGAGCCCGGTGCCCTGGCCGGCGCCCTGGCCCCCGGTCTTGGTGGTGAAGAAGGGCTCGAACGCGTGTTCCAGCGTGTGGGGGTCCATGCCCGGGCCGTTGTCGGCGGCGGACAGCTCCACCATGCCGTCGCCCCCGTCGCGCGTGGACAGGGCGAAGCGGGCGCCGGGGCGGCCGGCGGCGGCGTCGCGCGCGTTGGAGGCGAGGTTGAGCAGCACGCGCTCCAGCTGCTCGCGGTCGACCAGCACGGGAGGCAGGTGCGGGTCGGTGTCGATCCGGAGCGCGATCGCCGCGCCGAGAGTCAGGCGGAGCAGCGGCTCCAGCTCGCCGATTACCGCCTGCAGCCGCAGCAGGCGCGGCGCCAGCGGGCGGCGGCGGGCGAAGGCCAGCAGGCCCTCGACCATCCGCTCGCCGAGCCGGGCGGCTTCGGTCGCGGTCGCCAGCGGCCCGGCCAGCCGCGGGTCCGGCCGGTCGCCCAGGCGCCGGCCCAGCACCTCCAGGCTGCCGAACAGCGCGGTCAGGACGTTGTTGAAGTCGTGCGCGACGCTGCCGGTCATGCGGCCGAGCGCCTGGAGGCGTTCCGCCTGCACCAGCGCCGCTTCCGCCTGTTCTCGGGCGTGGATCTGGTCCAGCAGCTGCCGGTTGGCCTCCGCATACTGCGCGGTGCGCTCGGCGACGGTGGCTTCCAGCGACGCGTTCAGCTCGGCCAGCCGTCTCACCCCTTCGGCGTTGTTGATCGCGTAGCGGACCGTGCGCTCCAGCAGGGCGCGGTCGAACTCGCCCTTGACCAGGAAGTCGTTGGCGCCGGCTTCCGCCGCCTCGCGCTCGACCCCGTTGGAGGCGGTCAGCATCACGATCGGCCAGGTGACGCCGGCGGCGCGTGCGTCGCGCACCAGGTCGAGCCCGCTCTCGCCGCGCAGCCGGTAGTCGATCAGGTAGCAGTCGTGGCCGCCCGCCCGCATGTCGGCGCGGCCGGCGGCTAGGTCGCTGGTATGGGTGACGGCGTAGCGGGCGCCGCCGTCGCGCCGCGGTCCCAGCATCGCGCGCAGGGTGAGAAAGGCCGCGTCGCTGTCGTCGATCATCAGCAGGCGGATCGGCGCGGGTTCCGCGTGCCCGCTCATGGCAGCTTCCGCGTGCCCGCTCACGGCAGCCAGCCGTGTATGTCGGTCGGCATCCGTCGCGGCAGCCGCGCCGCCTTGAGCCAGAACCCCACCAGCCCGCGCAGGTGCGACACCAGCTCGTCGAAGTCGCCGACCTTGACCAGGTAGGCGTTGGCGCCGGAGGCGTAGGCGCGGTCGATGTGGTGCGGCTGGTCGGAGGAGGAGAACACGATCGCCGGCACCGTGTGGAGCGCGGGGCTGGCGCGTATCGCCTGAAGCGCCTCGATGCCGCCGAGGCGCGGCATGTGCAGGTCGACCAGCACCAGGTCCGGCCAGGGCGAGGCCTGCTCGTCGGCATGCGGATCGCGCCGCTCCAGGTAGTCGAGCAGCTCCTGCCCGTCGCCCACGAAGCGCAGCTCGGCGTCCAGCCCGGCGGTGCGGAACACCCGACGCAGCACGAAACGGTGCAGCTCGTCGTCCTCCGCCACCAGGATGACGGGAGGTCGTTCGCCCGCCTCCGGACGCAGGCTCATGGCGGCGCGTCGTGCGGACGGGGCGGCGGCCCGTCGGCGTCCTGCAGCGTGAAGACGAAGCGCGACCCCGGCCGAAGCGGCACCGCCTCGATGGTGCCGCCATGGGCGGACACGATGCGCTGGCAGATCGACAGGCCCAGGCCCAGGCCCTCGTCCACCGCGGCGCCGTCGCGGCGGAAGCGGCGGAACGGCTCGAACAGGGCCAGCCGCTCGGCCGGATCGATGCCGGCGCCGTTGTCCTCGATTGCGACGCGCACGAACGGACCGGCGCGCTCGGCGCGCGCGGCCAGCACCAGCGGCCGGGACCGGTGCCTGTACTTCAGCGCGTTGGAGAACAGGTTCTGGAACACGCGGCGCAGCTGCAGCGGGTCGCAGTCCACCGCGATCCCGTCCAGGCCGCCGAGGTCCACGGTGGCGTCCGGCGCGGCGCGAAGCGGCTCGCCCAGGTCGGCCAGCGCCTCGTCGGCCAGGCGGCGGAGCGGCACCGGCCCGGCACGGTCCGGGTCGCGCCCGGCGACGGCGAAGCGGGCCAGGTCGTCGATCATGGCGCGCATCCGGCCGGCCGAGCCGACCACCAGGCCGGACATGGTCTCGAGGTCGAGCTCGGCTGCCGCCCGTGCCAGCGACTCGTGCGCCGGATGGCGCGGCGGCGCGTCCGGAGCGGCCGGACCGAACAGCTCTCCCAGCCCGTCGCGGATCAGTCCGGACAGCACCTGGATCTGCCACAACGGCTCCTTCAGGTCGTGCGTCGCGGCGTCGGCGAAGAAGCGGATGGTCTCGTTGCGCCGGCGCAGCTCGGCATTGGCCTCCGCGACGCGCAGGCTGCGCCGGGCGAAGGCCGACATCACGACGTCGCGGAACAGGCGGGCGGCGGCGGCGGCGTTGCCGGGCCAGGCGGCGGAGCGTCCGGACACCTGCTCGCGCCACGCGGCGAAGGAGGCGCGCGGGGTGAGAACCGCGGCCGGGTCCGGGCTGTCCGGCTTGTGGCCGGCCCAGACCACCTCGCGTCGCAGCTCGCCGCGGAACCACAGCACCCAGCCGCCGGGCCCGGCATCCCCGCCATCCCTCTCCGACAGCGGCACCGCCAGCAGGCCGCAGGACGCGTGCTCCGGCTCCGCCGCGTCCAGCGCCGCGGCAAGCTCCGGCGGCAGCAGGACGGAAAGCCGGTCGGTGACCAGCACGCGGCCCGGTGCGGCCTCGTCGAGCCAGGCGCCGAGGCGGTGCAGCAGGGCAGCCGGCGGCAGCACGCCGACGCGGAGCACCTCCTCGCCGCCCAGCACGGCCACGCCGGCAGCGCCGCAGGCGGCGAGAAGCGCGTCCGCTGCGCCAGGCGCGTCCGGCACGCGAAGCACCGGAGGAAGCGCGTGCCCTTCCGGGGTGAACGGCGCCTGGCCGGGCGATCGGGGGAAACCGGCATCGGGATCGATAAGGAACGGCGACAGCGCGCGGCGCATCGCCTCCGTCCGGCGCAGCTCGTCGCGCTCGGCGAGCTCCGCCAGGCGCCAGGACAGGGCGTGGGCGATCGTTTCCGCCGCCTGCCGGCGCTCGTGGTCGACGAACAGCGGGCCGCCCTGGTGGTGGCAGGCGAGCAGGCCCCACAGCCGCGTGGTCCCGTCCGCCTCGGGCAGGGCGACCGCCACCGACATGGACGCGCGCACGCCCATGTTGGCGAGGTACTGGAGGTGCACCGGCGCCACCCCGCGCAGCACCGCACGCGACAGGTCGACCGGGCCGGTGCCGGCCTCGGCGCGCAGCGGCGGCTGGGACGCGGCCGCGTCGGGGATCAGGCGCAGCCGGTTGCTGGCGTAGAGCGCACGGGCCGGGGCCGGGATGTCGGACGCGGGAAACACCAGGCCGAGATAGGAATCGACTGCGCGATCGCGCAGCGCCTCGGCGATCACCGCCCCGCTCCAGTCCGGCATGAAGCGGTAGGCCATCACGCGGTCGAAGCCGGTCAGGGCGCGCAGGTGGCGCGCCGCAGCGGCGCAGGCGGAAACCGGATCCGGCTCGCGGCGCAGGGTGGCGACCGCGTTGTTGAGCGCGGCCAGCACCGCGCGGGCGGCCGCGGGATCGGGTGGGGGTTCCGGCTCGAGCTCCAGCAGCGCCGTCGACGGGCCGCGCCGGAGCAGGCCGGTCCAGCGCCGGCCGTCCTGGCTGCGCAACCCTTCCAGCACCCGGTCGGCGGCATCGCCGGCATCGGCCGGGGTGGCGGCGACAAGGGCGTCGGCGACCGTCGACACCGCGTCCGGAAGGAACAGCTGGTCCAGCAGGCGCGGGTCGGGCACCGGCAGGCTGCCGCCGGCGGCGAGAATGCGGCCGGAACCGGGCGACAGCACGAGCAGGATGCCATGCGGCTGGACCGTGCCCGGGACGTGCACCGGATCGCGGTCGCAGGACGTGCCGGCCGCAATCTGCCCGCCGGCGGCCTGCACCTCGACCGGCCGGTCGACCGCCAGACCCGAAGCCGTGCGGGACGTCGGAACCGCGGTGTCGCTCAAGGGCGGCCTTTCCCGGACGCGTTGTTCTCGATCATGATGGCGTCGCAGCCTTGGCTGGGCGTGGGGGCCGGAACCGGCCCGATCCTAGCCGTTCGGACCAGTGCCGAACAGTGTTTGCACGGTCCGGCTCCGGCCGATGGGGAGTAACATGTCGGTTGAACAGCACGACCACGGTCCGATCGCGCTACTCGAAGGGGCGAAGGATTTCAACCTTCGCGTGTTCCCCGGCAACGCGGAGTTGTTCACCGATCTCGCCGCGGGGCAGTCCCCGCACACCCTGTTCATCACCTGCGCCGACAGCCGCGTCAGTCCGGGCATGATCACGCAGCAGCGGCCGGGCTCAATGTTCGTGCTGCGCAACATCGGCAACATCGTGCCGGCTTACGGCGAGATGCTGGGCGGCGTGTCGGCGGCGATCGAATACGCGGTGGTGGCGCTGGAGGTCAGGCAGATCGTGGTGTGCGGCCACTCCGATTGCGGGGCGATGAAGGCGCTGCTCGATCCGGGGAAGCACCGGCTGGACGCGATGCCCACGGTGTCGAACTGGCTGCGCAACGCGGAAGCGGCCCGGGCGGTGACGGCGGCGCTGCATCCGGACGCGCAGGGTGCGGAGGCGGTGGAGGCGCTGGCGCAGCAGAACGTGCTGCTGCAGCTCGACCACCTGCGCACCCACCCGGCGGTGGCGGCACGGCTGGCGGAAGGGCGGCTGCTGCTGCAGGGCTGGCTGTACGACATCGCCACCGGCTCGATCCAGGTGTTCGACGGCCGCTCGCGCGAGCCGCGAACGCTTGACGAGGCGCTGGCGACGCTGCGTGCGGGGGGACCGGACGCGTGAGCGGGAGCGGGCGCCGCCTCGGCGCGCTGCTGCTCGGGCTGCTGGTGGCGTCGGGAACGGCGCGGGCGGATGACGGGATCAAGATCGCCACCTGGAACATGGAATGGCTGACGGCGCGCAAGGCGGGCGACCCTGCCCTGCCCGACGACGCCAGGCCGAAGCGGGACGAGGACATCGCTACCCTGGCCGGCTACGCGTCGCAGCTGGACGCCGCCGCGGTGGCGCTGGAGGAGGTGGACGACCCGGCGCTGGTGGCGCGGATCTTCCCGCCGCCCCGCTACCGCGTGCTGATCACCGGCGACCGCGAGGTGGTGCAGCGGGTGGCGCTGGCGGTGCGCCAGGACGTGCCCGTCGTGCAGCACCCGGACGTCGCGGCGCTCGACGTCAGCCTGCCCGGGCACAGGCACCTGCGCACCGGGCTGGACGCGACCCTGACCCTGAACGGGGTGGCGGTGCGGGTGCTGGCGGTGCACCTGAAGAGCGGGTGCTGGGAGGGCCCGCTGGCGGACAGCCCCAAGGGGGCCTGCAAGGCGCTGACGGCGCAGCTGCCGGTGCTGGAAGCCTGGATCGCGGCGCGCAGGGCCGAAGGGGCGCCGTTCCTCGTGCTGGGCGACTTCAACCGCCGGTTGAAGGCGGACGACGTGTTCCTGGCCGGGCTGGAGAACACGGCGCCGATGGCGCTGGCGACCGCGGGCCATGCCAGCCCGTGCTGGGGCGGGGAGGACTTCATCGACCACATCCTGGCCGGCGGGCCGGCCGCGCAGTGGATGATGCCGCAGACTCTTCGGGTGCTGGTGTACCGAGAAACCACGCCGGAGATGAAGGAGCGGTTGTCGGACCATTGCCCGGTATCGGTGCGGTTCGCGGTGCCGTAGCGGGACGGGCCCGGCGGAAGCCGGGCCACCCGGTTCAGAAGCTGTTGTCGTTGCCGCCCCAGTCGCCGCCGCCGCCGAAATCGGCATCGCCGCCGCCGCCGCCGTTGAAGTCCGGATCGATGTCGCCGCCGGCGCTGCCGAACGGGTCGGCCCCGGCGCCGCCGGCCGCGTCGCCGTAGTTGTTGTTGATGATCGTTTCGCCGCCGCCGCCGAAGCCTTCACCACCGCCGAAGCCACCACCGCCGCCATGGCCACCAAACGCGTCCATCAGCAGGTTACCGGCCACCATGCCGCCGGCAACGCCGGCCGCCGTGGTCAGCGCCGAGCCGAGGAAGCCGGAGCCCTGGCGCTGGAACATGCCGGGCTGGTAGCCAGGCGGGTAGGAAGGCGCCGGCGGCGGGCCGGCCTGGTAGCCGCCTTGCTGCGCGTAGCCCTGCTGCCCATAGCCGCCGGGGGCCTGCTGGGCGCCGCCCCAGCGCGGCGGCGGAGCGGCCTGCTGCTGGGCGCCGCCGCCGAACAGCCCGCCGAAGAAGCCGCCACCGCTGCGCGGCGCCTGCTGCTGCTGCGACTGCTGCATCGTTTGCAGCTGCTGCTGCGCCTGCTGCAGCTCCCATTCGAGGCGCTTGATGCGGTTCTGCGACTCGGCCAGCGCGGCTTCCTGCACCACCGCGGTCTGGGTGATGCGATAGGGCGCCTCGGGATGGCGGGCGAAGTTGTCGCGGATGAAGCGGTCGGCTTCCGGATCCAGCGGCGGAAGGGCCGCCTGGGTTTGCGGCACGCTGCCGAAGGCGCCGCCGGGCTGGGGA
>CALMVN010000234.1:29820-32813 GCA_937873225.1 uncultured Acetobacteraceae bacterium | reverse complement strand
GGATTGCCGCCGACCCGGGCGATGAACTTCTCGATGAGGTCGCGTTCTTCGTTGGTCATGGGGAAATGGTCCGATTCCTGGCTGACTTGAAGGTCGGAACGGCGGGGCGGCACGTCAAGGCGAGCGGCCGGACCCAGGCCGGGCCCCAAGCCCGGACCCCAGGCCCAGGCCCAGGCGGGACCACTCGATCGCCGGGCAGCGATCCATCGCCACCACCAGCCCGGCCGCGCGGGCACGTCCGGCGGAGACGGGCTCGACCAGGCCCAGCTGCATCCACACGCTGCGGGCGACGAGGCGGATCGCCTCGTCCACCACGGCCGGTATCTGGTCGAGGCCGCGGAAGATGTCGACCATGTCGAGCGGCGCGGCTTCGGCCAGGGTGGCGACCACGGGCTGTCCGTGCAGGCTCTGGCCGGCGAGGCCGGGATTGACCGGCACGACGTCGTATCCGCACGACAGGAGGAAGCGCATCACGCCGAAGGACGGGCGTTCCGGCCGGGCGGACGCGCCCACCAGGGCGACGCGTCGGGTGCGTCGGAGCAAGGCCGCGACCGCCTCGTCGTCCAGCCCGTCGCCGGGTTCCTGGTGCTGAACGCCTGCCATCGCCCTTCCCCGCTCGGCGCGGTTCCTTGCCGAGGTCCCGGCCCGTTTCTATGGTGCCGTCCCCTCGCCTGCCCGGCCCCGGAGTAGCAACGATCATGGAAACGGTTCCGGCACCCGGCTACGACGCAACGCGCGGGGTCGGACACCGTTCCGCCGGCACCGGCCAGGCGGGCGCGCCGTCGTTCCAGGACCTGATCCTGCGGCTGCACCGGTTCTGGGCCGACCAGGGCTGCGCCATCCTGCAGCCGTACGACACCGAGGTCGGCGCCGGCACGCTGCATCCGGCCACCAGCCTGCGCGCGCTGGGGCCGACCCCCTGGCGGACGGCCTACGTGCAGCCGTGCCGGCGGCCCTCGGACGGGCGATACGGGGAGAACCCGAACCGGCTCGGGCACTACTACCAGTACCAGGTGCTGCTGAAGCCGACGCCGGCCGACAGCCAGGCGCTGCTGCTGGACAGCTACCGGGCGATCGGCATCGACCCGCTCGAGCACGACATCCGCTTCGTCGAGGACGACTGGGAGAACCCGACCATCGGCGCCTGGGGGCTCGGCTGGGAGGTGTGGTGCGACGGCATGGAGGTGACGCAGTTCACCTACTTCCAGCAGGTGGGCGGGATCGCCACCGTGCTGCCCTCCACCGAGCTGACCTACGGGCTGGAACGGCTGGCGATGTACGTGCAGGGCGTCGAGAACGTGTACGCGCTCGACTTCGACGGGCGCGGCCTGCGCTACGGCGACGTGTTCGGGCGCGCCGAGCGGGACTATTCGCGCTACAGCTTCGAGCTGGCGGACACCGACATGCTGCTGCGTCAGTTCGCGGACGCGGAACGGGAAAGCACGGCGCTGGCCCGGCACGGCGTGGCGCAGCCGGCATACGACCAGTGCCTGAAGGCGAGCCACCTGTTCAACCTGCTCGACGCGCGGGGCGTGATCTCGGTCGCCGAGCGGGCGTCGTTCATCGGGCGGGTGCGGACCCTGGCGCGGTCCTGCGCCGAGGAATGGCTGAAGGGCGAGGGCTGAGAAACATGCCCGAGCTGTTCATCGAGCTGTTCTGCGAGGAGATCCCGGCGCGCATGCAGGGACCGGGCGCCGAGGCGCTGCTGCGCGCGGTGACGGAGGCGCTGGCGCCGCTCGCACCCACGGGCGGGCGGAGCTGGTCGGGGCCGAGGCGGATCGCGGCGTTGCTGACGGTGGCGGGCGGCGTGGCGGCGGGCGAGCAGCAGGAGCGCGGGCCGCGCGAAGGGGCGCCGGAACAGGCCCTGGCCGGGTTCCTGCGCAAGCATGGGGCGGAACGGTCGGCGCTGGCGCTGGAGAACGGGTTCTGGGTGCTTCGCAGGCGAAGCCCGGCGGTGGCGGCGGCCGCGCTGGTGGCGGAAGCGGTGCCGGGGGTGTTGCGCCGGTTTGCCTGGCCGAAGTCGATGCGCTGGGGCGGCGGGAGCGCGTTCACCTGGATCAGGCCGCTGCGGCGGATCGTGTGCCTGCTGGACGGCGCGGTGGTGCCGTTCGCGCTCGCCGAGGGGACGGATGACGGGCACGGGCTGCTCGCGTCTAACCTGACGGAAGGGCACCGGTTCCTGTCGCCCGGCGCGGTGGCGGTGTCCGGAGCGGAGGACTGGGAGGCAGTGCTCGGGCGTCGGCACGTGGTGGCGGATGCGGCGGAGCGTCGGCGCCTCGTGTCGGAAGGCGTCGCCGCGGCGGCGGCGGCGGAAGGATTGTCGGTGGTGCCGGATGCCGGCCTCCTGGACGAGGTGGCGGGGCTGGTGGAATGGCCGGTGGCGCTGCTCGGGCGGATCGACGACGGGTTCATGGACCTGCCGCCGGAGGTGATGCAGGTGTCGATGCGGGTGAACCAGCGCTACTTCGCGTTGCGCGACCGTGACGGAAAGGCGGCGCCGCGGTTCGCGTTCGTGGCCAACACGGTGCCGCAGGACGGGGGTGCCACGATCGTGGCCGGCAATGAGCGCGTGCTGCGGGCACGGTTCAGCGACGCAAGGCACTTCTGGGACGGGGACCGGAGGGTGCGGCTGGCGGACCGCCTGGCGGCGCTGGAAGGCGTGACGTTCCACGCCAGGCTGGGCACGCAGGGCGCGCGGGCGCGGCGGCTGTCCCGGCTGGCGGGGATCGTCGCGGGACGGGTGGGTGCGGATGCGGCGAAGGCGGCGCGCGCCGGCCTGCTGGCGAAGGCGGACCTGACCACGGGCATGGTGGGCGAGTTCCCGGAGCTGCAGGGGGTGATGGGCGGCTACTACGCCGGACACGACAACGAGGCCCGGGAGGTCGCGGTCGCGGTGCGGCAGCACTACCAGCCGCGTGGCCAGACCGACGACGTGCCGTCCGGCATGGTCACGGTCGCGGTGGCGCTTGCGGACAGGATCGACACGCTGGCGG
>CALMVN010000234.1:9970-29810 GCA_937873225.1 uncultured Acetobacteraceae bacterium | reverse complement strand
CTTCGGGCAGACGATGGGGCTGGTCGCCCTGACGGCGGGGTTCTTCGCCGCCGGCGAGAAGCCGGGCGGGTCGGGCGACCCGTACGCGCTGCGCCGGGCGGCGCTGGGCGTGATCAGGATCGTGCGGGAGAACCGGCTGCGGCTCGATCTCCACGCGCTGTTCGCCGACGCGGCGGCGGGATACCCGGCGCCGCTGTGCGACGCGCCCGACCTTTCGCTGCTGCCCGGCTTCATCGCCGAACGGCTGCGCGTGCAGCTGCGCGCAGACGGGGCACGGCACGACGTGCTGGCGGCGGTGTCCGCGGCGGGACAGGACCCGGACCTCGTGCGGCTGCTGGCGCGCACGGAGGCGGTGGCGGGGCTGCTTGGCGGCGGGGACGGCCGCAACCTTCTGGCGGCGGCGAAGCGGGCGGCGAACATCCTGCGCATCGAGGAGAAGAAGGACGGGCCGCATGACGGGCCGGTCGATCCGGCCCTGCTCGAACAGCCGGAGGAGCGGGCGCTGGACGAGGCGCTGGCGGAGGCCGACCCGCGAATCGAGGAGGCGTTGGCGTCGGAGCGCTTCGAGGACGCGATGACGGCGATGGCGGCGTTGCGCGCGCCGCTCGACCGGTTCTTCGACGCGGTGACGGTGAACGCGGAGAACGGGGCGCTGCGACGCAACCGGCTGCGCCTGCTGTCGCGGGTCAGGACGACGCTGAGCCGGGTGGCGGACTTCGCGCTGATCGAGGGCTAGGCGGGGCCCGGCATGGCGGGCGGCGAGCCGGGAACGATCGAGGCGCTGCAGGCGGCGCTGACAGGCGGCGACAGCACCACCGAGACGCTGGAGCGATGGTGCGCGGCGCACGGGCTCCCGTGCCCGGGTGGCCTGACCGCGCAGCGCCTGCCGGGACCGGCGCGTCCGCCGGGACGGTTGCGGCGGCGGCGGCTCCAGCTGCGCGTCGGCGAGCGCGTGCGCTACCGGCGCGTGCTGCTGCGGGCGGGCGCGCTGGTGCTGTGCGAGGCGGAGAACTGGTACGTCCCGGCGCGGCTTCCGGTCTGGATGAACCGGCTGCTCGACCGGAGCACGATCCCGTTCGGGCGGGTGGTCGCGCCGCTCGGGTTCCGGCGGCACCGGCTGTCGACGGTGCTGCTGCGGCCTCCGACGGCCGGCGGCCAGCCGCCGCGGCGCCACGGGGTGCTGCGGCAGGAGGCGATGCTGACGCGTCCGGACGGGCTGCCGTTCTGCGAGGTGGTGGAAACCTTCACCAGCGACCTGCTCGACCCGACCGGCAGGCGGTGACGCCTTGACTGTGTAACCTAAAGGTTACAGGATCAGGGGGTCGGGAGGAGCCTGCGCATGTCCGAGCCTGTTGAGGCGGCCGAGCGGCAACTGCTGCGTTCGATCGGGCGGCGCAACATGCTCAAGGGGCTGTTGGTCGGGACCCCGACGATCGCCTTGTGGTGGCTCCTGAGCCACTGGCTCATGCGCCGCTACGGCGTCGAAGCCCATCTTGCCAATTTCGGCACGCTGCTCCTGGTGGTGTCCTGCCTCGTCGTCCTGTCCCGGTGGCTCGGACCCGGCCAGGCGCGCGATCCGCGCGAGACGCCCCGGCTGCGCTGGCTGATGAAGGAGCGGTCGGATCGCATGACGTCACGCATGAGGCGCTTCTGGATCGTCTGCATTACCCTGGCGGTCCTGCTGTGGGTGCCGGGCATGCTGTTCGACCACGACGACCATGACCTGACGAGCGGGTGGACGGTGGTGCTGATCCTGATGGGCGCGTCCGGTCCGAACCTCCTGTGGCGGCTGCCGAAGACGATGGACGAGCTGGAGCGGGCCCACTACCTCCTCTCGACGCAGCGGGCCTACGCCCTGACGGTGTCGTTGTGCGTAGGCGCGCTGGTGCTGAACCGCACCTGGCCCGGCCGGCTCCCGGGGATGATAAATCTGTCGCTGCTGATCGGCATCCTGGCCCAGCAGATCGCCCTGGAGATCCACGGGACGCGAGCCGTCGCGCACGATGGATGACGTGCCGTTCGCGGAACGCCGCCTCGGCAACCGGCTGCGCGAGCTGCGGGCTCGTCACGACCTGACGCAGGCGGCACTCGCGGAACGCGTGGGCGTGTCGCGCAAGACCATCAACACGGTGGAGAACGGCGTGTTCGTCCCGTCGGTGCTGCTGGCGCTCGGTCTCGCGGCGGCGCTGGACGCGCCGGTCGAGACGCTCTTCTTCCTGCGGCCGCCAAGCTGAGGCGCCGTGTGCCGCTCGTCACCACAGGCGTTGCGCGCGCAGGACCCGCTGCCGGTCAGGATGCACGGCGCCGGCCGGGAAGCTGGCGAGTGGCGTCGGTTCCTGCGCGAGAAGCGCGCCGCCGGCCAGGCCGGCCGCCATCGCGGCATAGGCGGCAGCCATGGCGCGCCTCGACAGCACGAACTCCCAGCCCGGGGTGAAGCGCTTCGGAGTGGCGAGGTAGTCGACCGCTGCGGCGAAGGCGGACATGACCACGGCATCGCGCAGCATCGGCAGGGTGCCGACCGGGCGGCGGGACGCGATGGCGCGCTCGAACAGCACCGCCCAGAACAGGGTGGCGGCGTGGTGGGTCACGTAGCCGACGCCGGTGTGGCGCAGGTCGGGCCGCCGGACGGAGGCGGCCCGCTGTCCGTTCAGCCAATGGCTGGTGGCGTTGACCGGCTGCAACGCGCCCCTGCCTTCGAGCCGGGCGACGAGGGCGAGTGCCGCCGTGGAGGTGGCGCTGGCGGCGGTGCCGGACAGGAGGGCGCGTCGCAGAACGGGGATCCAGGTCGCCATCGGCGGCTCCATCGTCGGTGTCGGCGGGCGTCCGCCGGGTCAGGCGGGCAGGCCGCTGCGGTGCAGGGCGGCGTCGGGAATGCGGGTGGCGGCGGCGATGCGGGCGGCCAGCACCGGCAGCAGGGCGGCGATGGCGACGGCCGCGTGCTGCACCGGGCGGTGCACCGCGGCGCGGGACAGAAGGGTGGCGCCCCTCACCTGCCCGGCGACGTCGCGACGCATCGCGGCACCCAGCGCGGTTGGGCGGGCGCCGGCGGCCAGCAGGACGTCGCACAGGGCGGCGCTGTGCAGGGCGATCGACATGCCGTCGCCGGTGAAGGAGGGGATCACCGCAGCCTGGTCGCCGAGGCGCCATACCGCGTCGTCGGCGTTGGCGACCAGGCCGTAGGGGATGGCGGCGATCGTCAGCGGGCGGGGCTGCAGCGGCTCTGCGCCGGACAGGCGGCAGCGGAGCAGCGGGGCCTCGTCGCCGATCGCGCGCAGCAGGGCGTCCCAGGTGCCGCCGAGTGTCGCCAGGCGCCGGCGCCGGACCAGCAGGCAGAGCGTGGCCTGCCTGTCGGACACCAGCTGCAGGCCGGCATAGCCGCCGCGGAACAGGGTCAGCTCGACGTGTCCGTCCAGGGCGCGTCGCTGCCCGGGGTCGAGGCGGAGATGCTGCTTGAAGCCGACCAGGTCGTCCTGACGGCCGGGCGGCCGTCGCCAGCCGCGCAGGTCGTGCTTGCCGGTCGCCAGGGCCGCCTCGGCGGCATCGAGAAGGGTGCCGTCGTCCAGGCGGACGCGGTGGCCGCCGTGATGCGGCTCGAGGGCGCGGGCGCGGCGGCCGTGCAGGACCGTGGCGCCGGCGTCGGCGGCGCGGGCGAGCAGGGCCGCGTCCAGCACGCGTCGGGACAGGCCCATGCCCTCGAACGGCAGGACGGCAGTGGCGGTGCGTCGTCCGGCGGACAGGCGGACGCGGTCGATCGGCACGCCGCCGAGCGCGCGGGGGTCGAGACCGAGCGCCTGGAGGTGCAGCAGCGCCTCGCGCGACAGGAACTCGCCGCACACCTTGTCGTGGGCGCCGGGCTCGCGCTCGACCAGCACCACCCGCCTGCCCCGCCCGGCCGCGCGCAGCGCCAGCGCACCGCCGGACAGCCCGCCGCCGATGATGGCAAGGTCGGCGGTCATCCGGGCCGCGGGCGCAAGCGGGTGACGCACAGGCGGAACGGCAGCCACCAGCGGATGCGGGCCGCTTCCGAGCCGAGGCCGGCGCGCAGCAGCAGGCTGCGCCAGTCGTCGCGGGTGAAGGCGCGGCCGATCGACACCGGGCCGTCGTGCCGCACGAAGCGGTGCCAGCCGGCGAGGCGCGACCAGACCCGGAACGCCCGGTACGGCAGCCAGTGGCGCTGCAGGTCGTTGACGAACCAGCCGAGCCCGGCATGGGCCTCCATCCAGCGCAGGAACCGGACCACGCCGTCGTCGTCCAGGTGGTGGGCGAACAGGGAGGACAGCACCAGGTCGGGCGGCTCCGAGGGCTGGTAGTCGAAGATGTCGGCGGTGACCCAGCGGATCGGCTGACGGGTGGCCGGCGCGGTCTCGCCGGCGGCGCGGGCCCAGGGCGACAGATCCACGCTGGTCATGTCGAGGGCCACGCCGCGACGCGCGGCCCAGCGGTCGATCCGGCGCAGGGCGTCGCCGTAGCCGCCGCCGACGTCGAGGATGCGCAGCGGCCGGCCGGGAGGTTGCCGGCGCAACGCCTCGTGGAGGAAGCGCAGGGTCGGGCGGTAGGCGCCGGTGAGGCGGTTGACGCGGGACAGGTCTTGCAGGCAGGCGCGGAACTCGTCCGGGCCGCAGGGCTCGGTGTCCATCAGCTCGGGCAACAGCACGCGCCGCGCGAACCGGCTCATGCGGCGATCCGGAAGCGCAGGGTTTCCGCCACCAGGCCGGGTCCGAAGCCCATGGCGATGCCGGACGCGCCCGGGCGGGCACTGCGCAGCAGGCGGTCGAGCACGAACAGGATGGTGCAGGACGACATGTTGCCGAAGGCGCGCAGCACGGCGCGGGAGTCCGCGAGCGCGCCAGGAGGGAGGTCGAGCGCGTTCTGCACCGCGTCGAGCACGGAACGGCCGCCGGGATGCACCGCCCACAGTTCCGGCGGGGCGGTCGCGGCGTCCTCCAGGATGCGCGGCGCGGCGCGGGCCAGGCCGTCGGCGATGGCGCCGGGCACGCGCCCGGACAGCATCATGTCGAAGCCGTTGTCGCCGATGCGCCAGGTGATCAGCGGCGCGGTGTCGGGGAGCAGCTCGGCGTGGAACCGGTCGAGCGACAGCCCGTGCGGGGCGGCGCTGACCAGCGAGGCGGCGCAGCCGTCGGCGAACAGGAGGAACGACAGCACCTGCTCCAGGTCGGCGGTCTCCTGCAGGTGCAGGGTGCACAGCTCCAGGTTCACCAGCAGCACGCGCGCGTCGGGCTCGGAGCGCACCACGTGGCGGGCGAGCTTCAGCGCGTTGAACGCGGCATAGCAGCCCATGAAGCCGACCACCGTGCGCTCCACGCTGGGGCGCAGGCCGAGTGCCGCCAGCAGAAGCAGGTCGAGCCCGGGCGCGTGGAAGCCGGTGCAGGAGGTGACGATCAGGTGGGTCACGCTGTCGAGGCGGGCATGGTCGCCGAGGCGGCGCACCGCCTGGAGCGCCAGCGGCAGGGCGTTGTCCTCGTAGCGGGCCATGCGGGCGCCGGTGCCGGGAAAGCGGCCGCGCCGGTAGAAGCCGTCCCGGTCCAGGGCGGCGCCGGCCGGGTCGGCGCCGGGCACCAGGCTGGAGTAGCGATGGTCGATCGCGCAGCGCTCGGTCATGCGGTTGAACAGCCGGCGCAGCCGGTCGTCGGGCAGCAGGGTGGCGGCGAACGAGACGAAGGCGTCATGCACGTCGTGGGCCGGGACCGCGGTGCCGATGGCGTTCAGGAAGGCGTCGGTCATGGGTGTCCCGTTCCGCGTGCCATGCCATGACGTAGGGAGTACCGGAGCTGGATGCAAAACAAGGCGGCCCGGGCAGGCGGGAAGCGCGGAACCTGTCGCGAACGTGTTGATGCAGGCGGGTGCGGGGGCATCCATATCGGCAGCCGCTCCCTTTCCTCCTCCGCGAAGGCTCCTGCATGCCCAAGGCCGCCATCTTCGACATCGACGGCACGCTGGTCGATTCCGTCGACCTTCACGCGCTGTCCTGGCACGAATCGTTCGCCGAGTTCGGGCACCAGGTGACGTTCGAGCAGGCGCGCAGCCAGATCGGCAAGGGCGGCGACCACCTGCTTCCGGTGTTCCTGTCCGCGGCGGAGGTGGAGGACCACGGCAAGGAGATCGAGGCGTTCCGCGGCAAGCTGTTCAAGTCGAAGTACCTGCCGCTGGTGCGGCCGTTCTCGGCGGTGCCGGAGCTGCTGCGCCGGGTGCGGGAGGCCGGGCTGAAGGTGGCGGCGGCGTCGTCCGCCAAGAAGGAGGAGCTGGCGGCGTACCTGGAGATCGCCGGGATCACCGGGCTGGTCGACGTGTCCACCTCGTCGGAGGACGTCCAACAGTCCAAGCCGTCGCCGGACATC
This sequence comes from uncultured Acetobacteraceae bacterium, assembly GCA_937873225.1. Classification (GTDB taxonomy): domain Bacteria; phylum Pseudomonadota; class Alphaproteobacteria; order Acetobacterales; family Acetobacteraceae; genus Lichenicola. Next base: position 23,454 of record CALMVN010000234.1, on the reverse strand, counting down.
TTCCAGGTGGCGCTGGAGAAGCTGGACCTTCGCGGCGGCGAGGCGGTGGCGATCGGCGACACGCCCTACGACGCGCAGGCGGCGGGCAAGGCCGGCATCGCCACGATCGGCATGCTGAGCGGCGGCTTCACCGAGGACGACCTGCGGAAGGGCGGGTGCGTCGCGGTGTATCCGGGACCGGGCGCGCTGCTGGCCTGCTTCGACGCCTCCCCGCTGGGTGGCTGAGGCCGTCCCGATCCCGGGCAACGGTGACGTAGGCCGGGACCGTCCCGGTGGACCTGCCCGCGGCCGGCTTCCGGTCCGCGCCCGGAGATTTGGGCCGGGCGCGTGGACCGGAACCGACACCGCGCGCCTGGAGGTCCGGTCGGTTCCCGTGTCGCACGACGCCGTCAGCCGGCCGCCCGGTACAGGCATCCGGTCGCTCCGGCTCCCGGAGGCCGGAGGTGAGGATGGCCATGTTCGGGCTGGCCCTCGCGCTGCCGGGTGCGGCTGCGCATCCCGACCACGCGGCACGGCTGCCCGACTTCTTCGGCACGTGGCGGGTCGACAGGATCGCCGGCTACCCGGAGATCGGCTTCGGAGCGCGGGAGGCGGAAAAGGATGTCGGCAGGCCGGTGCCCATCCCGGCGGCCGGCCTCCCGATGCCTGCCTGCCTGTGTGGCACGTACGCCGTCACCTGCACGGTCGGAACCGTCGATGCCGTGCCGGCCGGTGGACGGGAAGCGACCCGCAGGAACGTCGACCGGGAGGAGCTCCGGCTTGGCGAGCGGGCCAAGCGCATCGACGCGCCTGCGCGGACGGGCTGGTGCTCGACCGCAACGACCCGCAGGCGACCTCGGGCGCGTTCTGCACCGTGCACCGCCAGCAGGGTCCTGCCGTCGGGGCGGCTCGATCAGGCGCCCGCCCTTGAACGGCGTTCAACTCCTCCCCTTCGGCCAGACCGTGAAAACCCCTTGTCGCGGGGTCGCCCTTGACGGCGCTGGGCGGGGTTGCACGGCCGGACGCGTGCGCGCTAGGTGTTGCCTCGTGATCCGCGCGGTCCGGATGCCGCGCCTGCAACGGAGGACGGCGTGATCGACGTCACCGGACCCGTTCCGTTTCCGCGACCGATGGCGCCCGCATCCGTGCCGCCGGATCGGGGGCAGGCGGTGCCGGTCGCGCCGGCAGGGCCAGCGGCGGCGTGACGGTGGACGCGGCGGCCGCGCAGGAGCTTTCCCCATCGGTGAAGTCCTGGGTGGCGGAGAACCTGGCTCTCGGACGCAACCGCAACCAGATCCGGACCGTCCTCGTGGAGGGCGGCGTGCCGGAATCGCTGGCCGAACGGGAACTGGATGCCGCCGAGCGCCATCCGTATCTCCACGCCATGAAGCGCTGCGTCGTCCTGCTCAACAAGCGGGAGTCGCTGCTCAAGACGCTGGACTACTACCGGCGATACGATCCGGCACACCTGAGCATCGAACGGACGCCACTGCCGCCGTACGCGGACTTCCTGCGCGACTACCTGTCCGTCAACCGTCCGGGGCTGTTCTCGGGCGGCTTCGACCATTGGCCGGCGCGGCACTGGACGCCGCGGCTCATGCTCGACCTGGTCGGCGCGGACACCGAGGTGTCGGTCGAGGCGGGCCGTGCGGGCGACCCGCGCCACATGCAGAACGGCGACCGCCTCCGGCGCACGATGCGCTTCGCGGACTTCGTGGACCACGTCGAGGACGGTCGCGGCAACGACGTCTACATGACGGCCAACAGCTTCACCCTCGACAGCCCGCCCTTCGCGTTCGTGCACCAGCAGGTCGGCAACCTCGGCGACGGCTACCTTTCCGACACGCCGATCGAGAAGTCGATGTTCCTGTGGATGGGCCCGGCCGGCATCGTCACCGGCATGCACCAGGACCTGAACCACATCCTGTTCTGCCAGATCCACGGCCGGAAGCGGTTCCGGCTGTATCCGGCGACGCAGGTGCCGTACGTGTACAACCGGAAATGGGTGTTCAGCCCGGTCGACCCGCTCGAACCGGCGCCGTCGGCCTACCCGCTGTTCGAGCGGGCCACCGTGCTCGACGTGACCGTGGAAGCCGGCGACCTGCTCTACATCCCGATCGGCTGGTGGCACCACGTGTCCGGGGAAACGGCCAGCATCAGCGTCAGCCTCACCAATCTCGACCGGATGCCGAACCACTTCATCGAGTATCCGCCCGACCTGCCGGAGGCGATCGGCTGATGCAGCCCGCGTCTGTCCCGCATCCGCTCCCGATCATCCCCACGGCGCGCGGCGTCGACCCACAGCGAAGGCGATCATGACCAGCATCGATCCTGCCGGACAATCCCGGAGCCCGGACACCGCAACCCAGCCGGAAGACACCGGGCCGCTCGCCCGCGACTTCCAGGACCTCCTGTCGGCGGGCAAGGGCGGCGGCCCCGCCATGGTGACCATCACCCTGGCGCAAGGTGACGAAACGCTTCCCGCCGGCCCGTCGGGGTTCGCGAAGCCGATCGTGATCACGGCGATGAACGGGCACGATCAGCCGTCGGAGGGACCCGGCGGTCCTGGTGCCGGCGCCGGATCAGGTCTTCAGGCCCTGGAAGGCGGTGGGTCGCTGGTGATCACCGCGGTGCACGGCAACGAACAGCCGACGGCGCTGCCGGACGCGGCCGGCCCGCGCATGGTGACCATCACCGCGGTGCGCGAGGGCGGCGGCAGCCCGGACAAGGGTCCGGCCTTCCGCGTGATCACGATGGTGCACGGCGACGGGCAGCCGACGGCGCTGCCGGACGCGTCGGGCCCGCGCCTGATGACGATCACCGCGGTGCGGCAGGGCGGCGGCGCGGACCGGGATCCGGCGATCCGCGTGATCACGACGGTGCACGGCAACGAGCAGCCGACGGCGCTGCCGGACGGGTCGGCGCTGCGCACGATCACCATCACCGCGGTCAACCGGCCAGAATGACCGGGTTCTGACCGCGGCGCCGGACGCGTCGAGGCCGGGGGGCCGTCGCGACGCGCACGGGGGTGTCGCGCCCGACGCGGCGGCAGGCGGATCGCTGAATTCCGCTCCTTGCGGCCGGGGCGCCGAACGGGCGGCACGGCAGGAACGCGTCCGGGACGGGGACGTCGTCGGGTTCCGGATGCGCCGACGGCACCGCAAGCGGGGCGCCCGATCCGGCGCAGGCGGGTTGACCGGTCGGGTCGGCCTCATCCAGGGTCGCCTCGGGGGCGCGGGCGTCCCGAACTGGTTCCGGTGATGATGTTGAAGCGAGCAACGGGTGTCTGAGGATCGCGTGGCCGCGGAGCGCGCGCGCCTGGAAGGCGTGTTCGGGAAGAACACGACCGCGGCCCTGGCGCTCGGCGAGTGGCTGCTGGCGAGCGGACGGGCCACGGAAGCGGAGCAGCTCCTGCAGCCGCTGGTCGCGTATCAGCCGGACAACGCCCAGGCCCTGGCGGCGCTGGCCCAGGCCCTGCTGGCGACCGGCCGGGACGAGCGCGGGCTGGCGGCGCTGGCCCAGGCCCTGGCGCTGGAACCGTCCCACCCCCGAATACCGGCCCAGCTGGTCCACGCCTTTGGCGCCGCGGGACGGGCGGACACGGCCGACGCGTTGCTGAAGCAGGCGGCGGAGCGGCATCCGGAGCTGGGCCACCTGCGCCTGGCCCGGAGCAGGGCGCTGGTGAGCCTCGGGCTGATCCCGGACGCGCTGCAGGAGCTTCTCCTGGCGGCGAGGTCGTCGCCCAGCCTGGTGGAGGTGTGGAAGGCGCTGGTGCACCTCCAGCTTCGGCTGGCCGGGTCGTTCGACGCCGCCATCGGCAGCGGCCGCAAGCTGGTCGAGCTCGAACCCACTCCGGAGAACCACGGCAACGTCGCCTTCGCGCTGCAAAGGGCGGGACGGGACGAGGAGGCGCGGGAGCACGTCGTGCGCGGCCTGCCCTGGACGCGATGGGCCGCGGCGGGACACGCGTCGACGGAGCGGCGCCTGCGCGTCGGCGTCCTGACGGCGCCGGGCTTCGTCAACACGCCGACCGAGTTCCTGGTGGACCGCACCGGCCGGCTGGTGGAGACCATCCCGCTGCTGGACGGCGTCGGCTACCCGCTGGCGCAGGTCGGGCGCAGCTACGACGTGTTCTTCAACGCGATCGCGGATGCGGACGGCGCGGCGTCGGCGTTGCGATTGGCCGACCGCCTGCTGGCGGAGATGCCCGTGCCGGTCCTGAACCGGCCCGCCGACGTGGCGCGGACCACGCGCGACCAGATCGCGGCACGCCTCGGCGACATCCCGGAAGCCGTGGTCCCGGTGACGCGCCGGGTGCGGCGCCAGGCGCTGCTGCGCGGCGAGGCGGCGGCGCTGCTGGAGGAGGTCGGCTTTCCCCTGCTGAGCCGGCCGATCGGCAGCCACGGCGGCGACGACGTGCGCAAGGCCGCCGACGCGGAGGCGCTGCGACGCCATGCCGAGGGCGACGGCACGGACGAGCTCTACCTGACGCGGTTCGTGGAGTATGCGTCCGCCGACGGGGTGTACCGGAAGTACCGGGTCGTCTTCGTCGGCGGCACCCTGTTCCCCTACCACCTGTCCGTCAGCGCCGGCTGGCTGAACCACTACTTCCGCTCCGACATGAGCCGCAGCGAGGGGCATCGCGTCGAGGAGGCGGCGTTCCTGAACGAGCCGGAACGGCACCTGGGCGCGACGGCGGTCGCCGCCCTGCGCAGGATCGCGGAGCGGATCGACCTGGACTATTTCGGGGTCGACTTCGCCCTCCATCGCGACGGTCGCCTCGTGCTGTTCGAGTGCAACCCGGTCATGCTGATCATGACGCCGCAGACAGACGTGTTCAGGTACCGACACGAGGCCGCGCTGAGGATACGCAACGCGTTCAGCGCCCTGCTGCAGCGCCGGGCGACGCAGGATCGGGACGGTGACCGCCCGACGGCGGAGGAACCGGAAGCGCGCCCAGCCCTTGCGGTCGCCGGCGGCGGCCGGGGCGGGTAGCGGTCGAGACCGGCGGGAAACGAAGCGGATGGGCTGCTGTTCCCGTGCTGGTCACGGCAACGGGCGATCGTCCGCTTCCATCGCGCGCGCTCCGGCGACGGCACGGACCGGTTCCCGCCGGTCCCGCCCCCGCCGGCAAGGCCCCGAAGGGCAACCGGCGGCGCTTACGGCTACAGCATCGGGTCGTCGCGGCCGGTCAGCTCGCGTCGGATGATCCGGAGCGGCACCAGGCCGGCGCCGAGCAGGGCGTCGTGGAACCGGGTGAGCGAGAAGGCGGCGCCCTCCCTGCGCTGCATGTCGTCGCGCAGGTGCAGGATCATCAGCTTGCCGAGCGTGTAGGCGTAGTAGCCGGGGTCCTCGGTGCCGCGACGGGCCTCCCTGTAGGCGGCGTCCGGCGACTGGAAGCACTCGGTCTGCATCAGCTCCGTGGCCTTGGCCAGGGTCATGCCGCCGGTGTGCAGGCCGAACGCCGCCAGGAGGCGGCAGTCGCGAAGCAGCGCGTCCTGCAGCTGCATCAGGCGCAGGCGCGGATCGCCGTCGCCGAAGCCCTGGTCGACCATCATCTGCTCGGCGTAGTGCGCCCAGCCCTCCGTGGTGGCGTAGGACTGGGACGCGCGCCGGATCATCGACCATTCGGGATGGGCATGGAGCGTCAGGCCCTGCACGAAGTGGCCGGGCATCGCCTCGTGCGCGGTGGTGATCTCCAGCTCCGGCCGGTTGAAGTCGGCCAGGGCCTGCTCGGTCCGCTCCGTCGTGAGGGACGGGTCCGGCGGGGTGATGTAGTAGAACGAGGTCAGCGCGCCCGGGCGCGTGCCGGTCTCGAACGGGCCCGGCCAGTCCATCGCCGCGGTGATCAGGGCGCGCTGGAACGGCGGCGTCAGGGTCACGGTGGGCAGGGTGGTCGCCGGCAGGGTGACGATGCGGTGGGCGACCACGAAGCGCTGCAGCAGCCGAAGCTGGCCGGTGACGGCGTCGAGCAGCTGGTCGGCGGGCGGGTGGTCGTGGCGCACCAGCACGAGGCTGTCGGCGGGGTGGTCCTTGTCGAGCGCGCGCTCGGCGGCGAGAAAGGCCGCCTTGTCCTTCGCCAGCTGGGCGCGGCCGGCGGCCAGGACGGTGTTGATCGGCAGGTCCACCAGGTCGGCGGCCAGCAGCCCGTCCATGATGTCCGGCCCGAGCACGAAGCTGCCGGTCGGCGTGGCGCTCGCGAGATAGGCGTCGAAGCCGTGCATCGCGTCGAGCACGTTCTTCGTGGCGGCGGCCAGCCGCGCCTGCAGGGCGGAATCGTGCACGTCGGCCAGGGCGGCCGGCACGTCGTGGCCGATGAAGCCGTAGCTGCCCTGGAGGTCCTCGCGGGCGATGTCCACGAACACCGGGGGAACGCCCGCGAGCTGGGCGCGTGCCAGCCGGAGCATGGCGGGCACCGCCTCCTCGCGCGCGATCACGGCGCGCATGCGGTCCGGCAGCGGGGCGTAGTCGCGGTCGATCAGCGAGTAGACGGCATCAGTGGCGAGCGACACGTAGAAGTCCGGGTCGTGCACAGTGGGCTGGATGCGCTCGTCCTGCAGCAGCTCGCGGCCGATCTGCGCGTCCAGCACCTCCGCGTCGTCGCGGTCGCGCTGCGGCAGGCCGGACAGGTCGAGCCGGTGCAGCGCGTCGCGCTCGCGGTGCAGGCGGAGGTCCCGGGCGGCGATGGCGGGGGCCGACACGTCGTCCAGCCGCGCGTCGCCGTCATGCACGCCGAGCTGCGTGGCGGCGACCGGTCCTGCCTGCCAGTCCGCCCGGTAATGGGTGCGGGCGAGGTCGTCGAGCGGCGTCGCACGGGCGGCGGAAACCGGCGCCAGGACCGGGATGGCAAGAACAGCGGCACGCAGGGAGATCCTGGTCATGGAACGCAGGATAGCCGGAACGAAGCGCAAGCGGAACGGCCCGGCCGACGATGGCCGGGACCGGAACGGGTCTAGCGCGGGGACAGCACCATGATCATCTGGCGGTTTTCCATGCGCGGCATCTGCTCGACCTTGGCGCGCTCGTCCATGTCGCCGCGTATGCGCTCCAGCACCTTCACGCCGAGGTCCTGGTGCGCCATCTCGCGGCCGCGGAAGCGCAGCGTCACCTTCACCTTGTCGCCCTCCTCGATGAAGGACTTCATGGCGCGCATCTTCACCTGGTAGTCGTTCTCGTCGATGTTCGGACGGACCTTGACTTCCTTGATCTCGATGACCTTCTGCTTCTTGCGCGCCTCGTTCTTCTTCTTCTGCTGCTCGTACTTGAACTTGCCGTAGTCGAGGATCTTGACCACCGGCGGCTCGGCGTTGGGGCTGATCTCGAGCAGGTCGAGGCCGACCGAGAAGGCGCGCTGCATCGCGTCGCGCGTGGTCATCACGCCCTGCATCTCGCCTTCCTCGTCGATCAGGCGGACGTTCGGGACGCGGATCTCTTCGTTGACGCGCGGGCCGTCGCGGGTCGGCGCCGCTTGCATCGGGGGTCTGGCTATCGGACTGCTCCTGTTGTCGTGGACGGGGTGCCGCGACCCGCTTCCGGGATGCGCGGCGGTCAGGCGAAGACGCTAGCACGCAAAGCTTGTCAAGGGATGAAGCTCCGGCGCAACCCTGACTCGACGGACGAACGGGTTCAGGCGGCGGTCCCGCGCCTGAGATCGGGAGCGGCGGCTTCCAGCGCAAGGGCGGCGACGGCCTCCTGGACGCCGAGCAGCTCCTGATCGGCGCCGCCGAGCCTGCGCATCGCCACCGTGCGCGCTTCCGCCTCCTTGCGGCCGACCACCAGGATCACCGGGACGCGCTGCAGGCTGTGGGTGCGTATCTTGGCGTTGATCTTCTCGTTGGCGGTGTCGGCCTGCACCGCGAGGCCGGCGCGGCGCAGCGCGTCCGCCACCTCCAGCGCGTACGGCTCGGCGTCGGACACGATCGTCGCCACCACCACCTGCACCGGCGCCAGCCAGAGCGGGAAGCGGCCGGCGAACTGCTCGATCAGGATGCCGAGGAAGCGCTCGAACGAGCCCAGGATCGCGCGGTGCAGCATCACCGGGCGATGCCGGGCGCTGTCCTCGCCGACGTAGCTGGCGTCCAGCCGCTCCGGCAGCACGGTGTCGACCTGCAGGGTGCCGCACTGCCAGTCGCGGCCGATCGCGTCGCGCAGCACGAACTCCAGCTTCGGCCCGTAGAACGCCCCCTCCCCCGGGTTCAGCTCGTACTCCACGCCGGCCAGCCGGCAGGCCTCGACCAGGGCGGCCTCGGACTTGTCCCAGGACGCGTCGTCGCCGGCGCGGTTGTCGGGGCGGTCGGCGAACTTCACCCGGAAGCCGTCGAAGCCGAGGTCGCGGTACACCTCGGCCAGCATGGCGACGAAGCGCGCGGTTTCGGGCGCGATCTGCGCTTCCGTGCAGAAGATGTGCGCGTCGTCCTGCACGAAGCCGCGCACCCGCATGATGCCGTGCAGCGCGCCGGACGGCTCGTAGCGGTGGCAGGCGCCGAACTCGGCCATGCGCAGCGGCAGCTCGCGGTACGAGCGCAGGCCGTGGCGGAAGATCTGCACGTGGCAGGGGCAGTTCATCGGCTTGAGCGCCAGCACGCGCCGCTCCTGCTCGTCCTCCACGGAAGCCACGAACATGTGCTCGCGGTAGTTCTCCCAGTGCCCGGACGCTTCCCACAGCGCGCGGTCCACCAGAAGCGGGGTGCGCACCTCCTGGTAGCCGTTGCGGTTCTGCGCGCGGCGCATGTACTCCTGCACCGTGGAGTAGAGGCGCCAGCCCTTGGGGTGCCAGAACACCTGGCCGGTGGCCTCCTCCTGGACGTGGAACAGGTCCATCTCGCGGCCGATCCGGCGGTGGTCGCGCCGTTCCGCCTCCTCCAGCTGGTGCAGATGGGCGTCCAGCTCCTTCGCGTCGCGCCAGGCGGTGCCGTAGATGCGGGTCAGCATCGGGTTGCGGTGGTCGCCGCGCCAGTAGGCGCCGGCCACCTTCATCAGCTTGAACGCGGTGCCGACGTCGCCCGTGCCGCGCATGTGCGGGCCGCGGCACAGGTCGAGCCACTCGCCCTGCCGGTAGATCGAGATGGTCTCGCTCTCCGGCAGGTCGCGGATCAGCTCGGCCTTGTAGCGCTCGCCGCGCGCCTCGAAGAAGGCGATCGCCTCCTCGCGCGGCCATTCCTCGCGCTGGAACGGCGCGTTGGCGGCGACGATCTCGCGCATCCGCGCCTCGATCGCCGGGAAGTCGTCCGGGGTGAACGGCTCGTTGCGGGCGAAGTCGTAGTAGAACCCGTTCTCGATCGCAGGCCCGATGGTGACCTGCGTGCCGGGATAAAGCCCCTGCACGGCTTCCGCCAGCACGTGGGCGGCGTCGTGCCGGATCATGCCCAGCGCCGCCTCGTCGCGGCGGGTGACGAAGCGGAGCGCCGCGTCGTCCGTGATCTCGGTGCCGAGGTCGAGCAGGCGGCCATCGAGCTCCATGGCCAGCGCCGCCTTGGCGAGGCCGGGCCCGATCGAGGCCGCCACCGCCGTGCCGGTCACCGGACCGTCGTAACGGCGGACGGTTCCGTCCGGCAGGGTGATGGCGGGCATGGAGGGGTCTCCGGCGGATCTTGGCAGGAACGGGCGTCCCGTATGGCGGGAGGCAAGGCGGCTCGCAAGCCTCGCAAGCCCGATCGGCAGCGGCCGCGGCGGCGCCTCGCGGAGGCTACGAGCGGTCGAGCAGCGCCGGCAGCAGACGCCTGGCCTGCGCGGTGGTGCCGGGGCGCGCCATCTCCAGGATCGTGATCCCTTCCATGATCGACAGCATCGCCGCCGCCCTGGCCTGGTTGTCCGGCGCAGGCAGCAGCCGGCCGACGATCCAGTCGAGCCAGGCCTTGACGGTCGTGTCCGCGATCTCGCGATACGGCGCCTCGTTGCGGGCCGCCCGCACGACCACCTCCGTCCAGACACGCAGGAACGGCGCCCTGTCCGGGTCGGCCGCCGCCTGCATCATGTCGTCGAGGAACCTGCCCGGGGTTTCCGGCGCGGCCGCGGCTGCCGCGTCCTGGAGCACCGCCATCCGCCCCGAGATGCAGGCGAGCACGGCGCGCACCAGCGCGTCCTTGGTCCCGAAATGATAGAGCAGCATGCGCCCGCTGGTGGACAGGCGCGCTGCCAGCCCCCGGAGGGCGAGCGCGTCGAGGCCGTTCTCGAGCACGATCGTGGCGATCGCGTCGACCAGCTCCGCACGCCGGGCAGTCTCGTTCGGCGGCATCGCGGTTTCCTGTAGCAGCCGTTACAGGCTTCTGCTATGTAACGCGCGTTACGCAAGAGGACGTCCGCCATGCCCGACACGCGACAGCTGGCGATCCTGTGCGCGAGCGGCGCGCTGTTCTGGATGGCCGACGTGGCCTGGATCCGGCTGGTTCCGGTGTTCGTCGTCGACTCGCTCTGGGGCGACGCCGCCTTCCTGCTCAGCATCCCGACTGCCTGGGTGTGCGTCCGCTTCTGCCGGCGCCTGGCCGGTCTCGACCAGGCACAGCTCGTTCCCGGCGTGACGCTGCTGGTGGTCGCGGCGGCGCTGCTGCACGCCGTGGCGCTGCGCTGGGCGCCGGGCCTGTACGGCAGCGACCGCGCCGGCCGGCTCGGCAGCGCGTGGCTGCTCTGGATCTACGGCCTGATCCTCGGCTCCGCCCTGCTGGCGGCCTCCGGAGCGGAACGGGCGCGGCGGGTCGCCGCCGCGACCTGAGCCGGCAACCGAACGTCCTGCCTCGCCGGTCCGGTTGCGGGCTCGGGGTTCCTGGGCCAGCGTGGCCCGGAACGATGCGCCTCAGGGCCCTGGTCGCCCGGCGCGAAGCACGGATGACAGGGCATGCGCGAAGCCAGGGGCCGGTTCGACGTCCAGACCACGCCGGATGCCGCGTCGGCTGACGGGATCGGCCGGTTCTCGGTCGCCAAGGTCTTTCACGGCGACCTGCAGGGCAGCAGCGCGGGCGGGATGCTCGCGGTGCGGACGCAGACGCCGGGATCGGCTGGCTACGTGCTGATCGAGCAGGTGACCGGAACGCTGGAAGGCAGCACCGGCCGCTTCATGCTCCAGCACTGCGGGATCATGGACCACGGCCAGCCGGATCTCAGGGTCGTCGTGATACCCGGCTCCGGAACCGACGGGTTGGCTGGCATCGCCGGGCAGATGTCGATCGACGCTGCCGCCGGCCACGCCTACGTGCTGCGCTACAGCCTTCCGGCCGAAGGCTGAGACCGGAAGCGTCGCGCCTGGCAGCCTATGACGTCATCACGAGCGGCGGGATGCCGTCCGCGGCGCCGAGACCGAGCCGGCCGGCGACATCGTCGACCTCCAGGACGGCCAGGTCCGGCACGCGCAGCACCTGCACCTGGCCGCTGCGTCGGCCGACCGGGGCGGTCAGCACCGGATCGCTGTGTCGGGAGAACAGCACCAGGCACGGGCAGCCCATGGCGGCGGCCAGGTGCATCGGGCCGGTGTCGTTGCCGACCGCCAGGGCGGCGCGGGAGGCGAGGCCGCCCAGCTCCAGCAGGGTGGTCCGGCCGGTCAGGTCGCAGGCCTCCGGGCAGGCGCGCAGGATCGCGGCCGCGAGCGGCGCGTCGCTGGCGGCGCCCACCACCGCCGGGGTCATCCCGTCGGCGGCGAGCCGCACCGCCAGGGCGCCGAACCGTTCCGCCGGCCAGCGCTTGGCCGGGCGGTGCGGCGCCGCCCCCGGAACCAGCAGCGCGACGGAGCCGGGCAGCACCGGGCCGAACGCCGCCAGCCAGGACAGGTCGGGATCCGGCACCGCCGGGATGCCGGCCTGCGCGAGCTGGCCGGCCTGGCGCAGGCGGGTGTGCAGCCGGTCGCGATCCGGATCACGGTCGGGAAGCGAGCAGCCGGGCGCGATGCCCGACCAGGGCGGACGGCCGGCCAGCAGGTGGTAGCGCGACGAGCGCCCGGAGGTCTGCAGGTCGTAGACGAGGTCGTGGCCGGCGAGCAGGCGGCGCAGGCGCAGCAGGCCGCGCAGGTCCCACGGGCGCGGGCGGGCGTCGAGGGCGACCGCGTCGAACCACGGGCTGGCGGAGGCGAGGCCGAGGAACGGCGCGGTGGTGAGCAGGGTGACGTGCGCGTGCGGATGGTGCGCGCGTATGGCGGCGAACGGGGCGAAGGCCAGCACCACGTCCCCGAGCGCGCCCAGCTTGATCACCAGGACGCGCGTCACCGGACGGTCAAGCGACATCGTGCGGCAGCGGCTCCGTGCCCGGCGCCGGAGCGGTCGCGATCCGGTGCGGGAACGGCTGCCGCAGCAGCTCCTCGTACACGTCGAGCGTCGCCTGCTGCATCGCCCGCACCGTGTAGTGCGACAGCACGCGGGCACGGGCCTGCGCGCCGATGCGGGCGCGCTCCGCGAAGGGAAGCGACAGCACGTGACGGAGCAGCGCGGCCAGGGCGGCGGCGTTTCCGGGCGGGAACGCGAAGCCGGTGACGCCGGGCTGCACCGTTTCCAGGGCGGCGCCGTGGGACGCGGCCAGCACCGGGCGCTGCATCGCCTGCGCCTCGACCACGGCGCGGCCGAACGGCTCGGGCTCGAGCGAGGGCACCACCACCAGGTCGGCGAGCGCCAGGGCCGCCGGCATGTCGGCGCACTGGCCTGCGAAGCGGAGCCGGTTGCGCAGGCCGAGCCGGTCGGCCTGCTCCACCAGGACGCGGCCGAAGCTGCGCCGCCCGTCGCCGGACGGTCCGACCAGGACGCAGACCCAGTCCAGGGAGGGCGCCTCGTCGCGGAGCAGGGCGAGGGCGTCGAGCAGAAGGGCGTGGCCCTTCCAGGCGGTGATGCGGCCGGGAAGCATGATCACGGCGGGATTGCCCGGGGCATGGTCCGGCAGCTGCCACTGCCGGGCGAGCACATGGATGCGGTCGCCGCGCACCGCCGCGGGGTCGAACAGGTCGGTGTCGGCGCCGCGCGGGATCGTGCGCAGCCGGTCGGAGCCGACGCCGTAGCGGGACGCCACGCGCTCGGCGACGAACCGGCTGATGGCGATGACCCGGTCGCCGGTCGCCATCACCGCGTTGTAGGCGCGCTTGAACGGCAGGGTCTCGCTGTAGACGCCGTGCCAGGTGGTGACGAACGGGGTGCCGGTGCGACGGGCCGCCCATCTCGCCGACCAGGCCGGCGCGCGCGAGCGGGCGTGCACCAGGTCGACCCGGTGGCGGCGGATCAGCCGGGCCAGGCGTCGGCCGTTGAGCCAGATCGAGAGCGGGTCCTTGGTCATCAGGCCGAGCGGCAGGTGGACCGCGCCGAGGCGCTCCAGCTGCGGCACCAGCCGGCCGCCGGCGCTGGCGACCAGGGCAATGCCGCCCGCCTCCACGATCGCGCGCGCGATCTCGACCGTGCCGCGCTCGACCCCGCCGGCCTGCAGCGACGGCAGCACCTGCAGCACCACGGGCGCCTGGCGTGCGGGAGCGGTGAAGGAGGACGGCATGGCGGCGGCCTTAGCATGAGCGCCGGTTCCCCGCATCACCGGCCCGCATCACCGGC
>CALMVN010000234.1:0-9870 GCA_937873225.1 uncultured Acetobacteraceae bacterium | reverse complement strand
CGCATCACCGGCAACGCACGCGGATTTCATGCAACGCCCCGAACGGCGATGTCGTTGCGGAAGCGACAGGACAGGAGCGGACGACATGGCGACAACGGCGAAGAAGACCGATCCCAAGCTGTGGGACAAGGTCAAGACCGAGGTGACGGACGGCGACAAGGGCGGCAAGCCGAAGCAGTGGTCGGCGCGAAAGGCGCAGCTGGCGACGGCGGAGTACAAGAAGGAGGGCGGCGGCTACGAAGGGGCCAAGTCGGAGGACAACCACCTGTCGCAGTGGACCAAGGAGGAGTGGGGCACGAAGTCGGGGAAGAAATCGGGTGAGACCGGCGAGCGCTACCTGCCGAAGGACGCGCGCAAGTCGCTGAAGGACTCGGAATACGCGCGCAGCACCGCCAAGAAGCGGGCGGACACGGCGAAGGGCAGGCAGTTCTCGGCCCAGCCGAAGGACGTGGCGGAGAAGACCGCGAAGCACCGCGACACCGGGCACAAGGCCGGACACGGCGGCGCCCCCGACGGGATGACCCGGCAGGCGCTGATGGCCAAGGCGGCGGAGAAGGGCGTGAAGGGGCGCTCGCGCATGAAGAAGGAACAGCTGGTCGCCGCGCTGTCCTGAAAGGCCGGCGACGCGCTACCCTTCCGGGATGGTCGACGAAACGCTGCACCACGTGGAACGGGCCGGGATCAGGCTGGCGGCACGGCACCGTCCGGGCGACGGGCCGACGCTGGTGTTCCTGCCCGGCCTGCGCAGCGACATGAGAGGCGACAAGGCGACGGCGCTGTCGGACCATGCCGGACGCCGCGGCCGGGCGTTCCTCCGGCTGGACTATTCCGGGCACGGCGAAAGCGGCGGACGGTTCACCGACGGCAGCATCGGGATCTGGCGCGACGACGCGCTGGCGGTGATCGAGGCGCTGGCGCCGGGGCCGCTGGTGCTGGTCGGCTCGTCCATGGGCGGATGGATCGGGCTGCTGCTGGCGATGGCGCTGGGCCCGCGGGTGCAGGGCTTCGTCGGCATCGCCGCCGCGCCGGACTTCACGCGCGCCATGGAAGCCGGTCTCGATCCCGGACAGCGCGCGGCGCTGGCACGGGATGGGGTGGTGATGCTGCCGACGACGCCCGACCCGACGCCGTTGACGCAACGGGCGCTGGAGGACGGCCTGGCCTGCTGCGTCATGGACCGGCCGATCCCCCTGTCCTGCCCGGTCCGGCTGCTGCACGGCCAGCGCGACACGGTGGTGGCGTGGCAGCTGGCGCTGGCGATCGCGGACGGGATCGAGGGCGGTGACTGTCAGGTGCTGCTGGTGAAGGACGGGGATCACCGGTTGTCCAGGCCGCAGGACGTTCAACTCCTGATTGCGACCATGGACGGGCTCGGTTAAGGATCGCTCAACCGCCGGCGGCGAGAATGGCGCGCAACCCCTCGCGATAGGTCGGATGACGCCATTGCCGTTGCAGCGCCTCCCTGGTCAGCCGGCTCGACACCTTGCGGTTCTCCGACCAGAAGCTGCGGCCCATCGGGCTCATCGTCGCCAGCGCCTCGGCGAGCGGAACCGCGGGCGGCGGCGGCAGGCCGAGCAGGCGGGCCGCCTCCTCGATCACCGCAGCACTTTCCGCGGGCAGGTCGTCGGACAGGTTGAGCACCCGTCCGGGCGGGCCGCCGGCCATCGCGGCCATTGTGGCGCCGGCGATGTCGTCGCGATGGATGCGGCCGAAGCAGTGGCCGGGGGCGAGCACGCGGCGGCTGTCGCCCGCGCGCAGGGCGTCGAACACGCTGCGGCCGGGTCCGTAGATGCCGGCGAGGCGGAGAAGGTCGCAGCGGGCGCCGAGCCGGCTGGCGAGCGCCGCCCAGTCCCGTTCCGCGGCGACGCGTCGCTGGCCGCGCGGGCCGGTGGGCGCAGGCGCGCTGCTCTCGTCGACCCAGCCGCCGTCGCGGTCGCCGTACACGCCGGTGGTGGAGAAGTAGCCGATCCAGACGGGGCGATGGTGCTGCATCTCCGGGCCGAGCAGGCGGAGGATCGGGTCGCCGTCCGCGTCCGGCGGGGCACCGGCCAGCCAGTGCGTCGCGCTGCCGAGACAGGCGCCGGCCTCCTCCGGCCGCACCAGGGTCACGCCGGATGGTGGCGCCGCGTGGCCGTGCCGGCTGGTTCCGGTGACGCGGTAGCCGGCCCGGACGGCGCAGGCGGCGACCGCCGTGGCGGAATAGCCCAGCCCGAACACCAGCAGGTGCGGTGGCCGGCTCATGGACGCCCGGATCTCACGGCTGCGGCACGGATGACGTCAGCGCTTGACCTTGGCCCGGTCCGATGCGGCAGAATGGAACCGTCGTCATGAAGCGCGCCCTGTCCTGCCTCGGCCTCCGGCTGCTGCCCATCGCCGTCCTGGCCATCGCCTGGCCGGCCCGCGCGGCCACGCCGACGCAGCGGGCGGCGGGAATGCAACGCCTGGCGCGGCTGGAAGCTCCGCAGCATCGCGCGGCACCGGCCGCAACCGCGGCGGCGACCGCCGCCGATCCCTGCCTGGCGCTGCTGTCGACCGATCCGGCCGGTGCCTCGGACTATGCGGAAGGCTGGTCGAAGCGCAACGGCGGCGACGCCGCGGCGCAATGTGCCGCCCTGGCAAAGGTGGCGCTGGGCGACCCGGAAGCCGGCGCGACGGCGCTGGAGGCGCTGTCGCGCGAGGCGCGGCTGCCCGGGCGGAGGCGGGCGGTGCTGGCGGACCAGGCGTCGCAGGCCTGGCTGTCCGCGGCCAGGCCGGACCGGGCGCTCGCCGCCGCGACCCTGGCGGTGTCGCTCGATCCGGGCGAGCCGTCGCTGCTGACCGACCGGGCGCGCGCCGCCCTCGCGGCCGGGGAGGCGGAGCAGGCGGTGGCCGACCTGTCGGCGGTGCTGGCGGCCCATCCCGGGCGGGCGGAGGCGCTGGTGGTCCGCGCCGCCGCGTATCGCAGGCTGGACCGGATCGACGCCGCGCGCGCAGACATCGACGCGGCCTGCGCGGTGCTGCCGGACGAGCCGGAAGCGCTGCTGGAGCGCGGCATCCTGCGCGAGCGGTCCGGCGACCTCGATGGCGCCCGGAGCGACTGGAGCCGGGTGCTGTCGCTGTCGCCGGACACGCACGAGGCCGACCTGGCGCAGCAGGACCTGTCGCTGCTGGACGCCGGGCCGGAGGCGCGCTGAGCGCTCAGCGCCGACCGGCGAAGAAGCCGGCGATCCGGTTGCAGGCGTCCCGCAGCCGCTCCTCCTCCACCGCGAAGCACAGCCTGAGGCAGCCCTCGCCCGCCGGCCCGAAGGCGCGGCCGGGAGCCAGCCCGACCCGCGCCTCGCGCAGCAGCGCCTTGGCCAGGGCCAGGCTGTCGGTGCAGCCGTCGACCGAGAAGAACGAGTACATCGCGCCGTCCGGACACGGCACCGCGACGCCGGGGATCGCGCCCAGCAGCGTGCACGCCAGGTCGCGCCTGGCGCGCATGCGCGCCACCGCCTCGGCCACGAACGGCTCGCCGCCCTCCAGCGCCGCGACCGCGGCACGCTGGATGAAGGCGGGCGCGCAGGAGGTGCTGTACTCCACCAGCTTGCCGAGGGCCGGCATCAGCGGCAACGGCGCGTTGATCCAGCCGAGACGCCAGCCGGTCATGGCCCAGGTCTTGGAGAACGAGTTGATCGAGACCACGCGGTCGTCCGGTTCCGCGATCTCCCCGAACGCGGGGGCGGCCGGACGGTCGAACACCAGGCGCTCGTACACGTCGTCGGCGAGGATCCAGATGCCGAGGCGACGGCAATGCCGGAGCAGCACGGCCTGCTCGTCGGCGGTGAGCATCCAGCCGGTCGGGTTGGCCGGGGCGTTCAGGATCACCATGCGGGTGCCGGGGGTGAGCGCGCCGAGCAGCTGGTCGAGGTCGATGCGCCACCGGCCGGCCTCCAGCCGCAGGGACACCGTCTCGACCACGGCGCCGGCGACGGCCGGGATGCCGCCGAGGTTCGGCCAGTGCGGCGTCGGCAGCACCACCCGATCGCCCGGCGACAGCAGCGCCTGGCAGACCACGTGAACGGCGTTCACGCCGGACGGGGTGACGCACACGCGCTCCGGGGCCGACCGGCGGCCGAGCCCGGTCTGGTAGCGGGCGATCGCCTCGCGAAGCGGGGCGATGCCGTAGTTGGACACGTAGAAGGTGTCGCCCTCGTCGAGCGCCCGCTTCGCCGCCTCGCGGATGAAGGCGGGCGTGAGCGAGTCCGGCTCGCCGAACCAGAGCGGGATCACGTCCGGCAGGCCGGCGCCCGCATGCGCCACCTCGCGGATCAACGATCCCGGCAGCGACTCGACCTCGGACCGGGCCAGGGCGTCGAAGCCGGTGGGACGTTGATGCATCGTGACGGTCCTGTGCTGGTCGGGTGGCGCAGGGCCTAGCATGTCCCAGCCTGGACGGGCCCGCGCGTTTCCGGAATGGCCGCCTCAGGCGGCGCTGCCGGCGGCCCAGCCGCTCGACCAGGCCCATTGGAAGTTGTAGCCGCCGAGCCAGCCGGTGACGTCCACCGCCTCGCCGACGAAGAACAGCCCGGGCACCGTTCTGGCTTCCATGGTGCGCGACGACAGCGCGTCGGTGTCGATGCCGCCGCGCGTCACCTCGGCCTTGGCGTAGCCCTCGGTTCCGGTGGGCACCAGCCGCCAGTCGCCGAGCCGGGCCGCGACCGCCTGCAGCGTGGCGGCGGGCAGGCCGCCAAGCGGGCCGGGAGCGTCCTGCTCGGCCGCCACCGCCTGGGCCAGGCGCTGCGGCAGCAGCTCGGCCAGGATCGTGCCGAGCTCGGCCTTGCCGCGTGTCTGCCGCCGCTGCTTCAGGTGGGCGCCGACGTCCCGGCCGGGCGCGAGGTCGAGACGCAGCGCCTCCCCCGGCTGCCAGTACGACGACGCCTGCAGCAGCGCCGGGCCGGACAGGCCGCGATGGGTGAACAGCATCGCCTCCGGAAAGGCCGCGGTGCCGCAGCGGGCGACCACGTCCAGCGACAGGCCGGCCAGGCTGCGCATCGCCTCCTGTGCCGCGCCGGTGAAGGTGAACGGCACCAGGGCCGGGGCGACGGGGGTCACGGGCACGTCGAACTGCCGGGCCACGTCAAAGGCGAGGCCGGTGGCGCCGAGCTTGGGGATCGACAGGCCGCCGGTGGCGACCACCAGGCTGGAGGCCGTGACGCTGCCGCGGTCGGTGACGATCCGCCAGTCGTCGGGGCGCTCGATCGCGGAGACGCGGTGGCCGGTGCGCAGCACGGCGCCGGCCGCCTCGCACTCGGCCAGAAGCATGGCGACGATCTGCCGCGCCGAGCCCTCGCAGAACAGCTGGCCCAGGGTCTTCTCGTGCCAGGTGATGCGGTGGCGCTCGACCAGGGCGAGGAAGTCGTCGGGCGTGTAGCGGGCCAGCGCCGAGCGGCAGAAGCGGGGGTTGCGCGACAGGTAGCGCTCCGGGCGGCAGTCGCGGTTGGTGAAGTTGCAGCGGCCGCCGCCGGAGATGACGATCTTGGCGCCTGGCTCGCTCATGTGGTCGAGCAGCAGCACGCGTCGGCCGCGCTGTCCCGCCGCGATCGCCGCCATCAGCCCGGCGGCGCCGGCCCCGAGGATGAGGACGTCGTAGCGGGCCGGACGGGCGGCGTGGGCCGCCTCAGAAATCGAGGTCGCCGTAGTGGTCGGGCGGGTTGATGCCGATCACGCGGTCGCCCAGCAGGGCGCGGAAGCACGGGCGCGACTTCACCCGGGCGTACCAGTCCTTGGTCGGCGGGCTCAGCGACCAGTCGATGTCGGCGATGTAGTCCAGCGACGAGAGCTGGGCGGCGGCGGCGAAGTCGGCCAGCGACAGCGACGGGCCTGCCAGCCATTTCCGGGTCTCGGCCAGCCAGCCGATGTAGTCCAGGTGGTAGCGGATGTTGGCGTAGCCGGCGCGCAAGGCGGTGGCGTCGGGGTTGCCGCGGCCCATCAGGCGCTTGAGGTACTTCTCGCCCAGGAGGTTGCGCGTCACCTCGTGGTGGAACTTGCCGTCGAACCAGGCGGCGAGGCGTCGCACCTCGACGCGCTCGGCGAGCGTCCGGCCGAGCAGCGGGGTGTCGGGGTAGGCCTCCTCCAGGTACTCGCAGATCACCCCGGAGTCCGGGATCGACAGGCCGTTCTCCTCCACCAGCATCGGCACGGTGCCGGCCGGGTTCAGGTCGAGGAACTCGGGACGGCGCTCCCACACCTTCTCGACCTTCAGCTCGAACGGCAGCCGCTTCTCCGACAGCACCAGGCGGACCTTGCGCGAGAACGGCGAGAGCGGAATGTGGTGCAGGATTCGCATGGGCGCGGACCGTATTTCATCCCACGACCGGTTGCCAGAGAGCCGGTCGCGCCGAACGGAACGCTGCCGGTTTGATGAGGGCCGATCCGGCGTGCATGCTGGGCCGGCTTTCCCGTTTCCCGAGGCTTCCCGTGTCGAACGACGCCGCCGACCCCGATGCCCGAACGGGCGCCCAGCCGGACCAGCAGGCCGAGGCCGCCGCAGACCCCGGCGAGCCGCGCCCGCTGCCGCAGATACGGGTGCGCGGCCGCTCGTTCATGGCGCTGGTGCTGTCGCCGGAGCCGCCGCTCGGCGACTGGCTCCGTGGCCTCGACGTGCAGACGGCCAAGTCGCAGGCGTTCTTCGAGGCGCGCCCGGTGATCCTGGATTGCGGGCTGCTGAACGGCGACGACCACGGGCTGGACCGCCTGGTGCCGGCGCTGCTGGAGCGCGGCATACGGCTGATCGAGATCGAGAACGCCGATCCGGCCTGGCCCGCCACCGCGGACTGGACCTGGCCGGACGGCTATGGCGGCGGCCGGGCGATCGGCGCGGTGGCGGTCCCGGAAGAGGAGCCGCCGCCGCCGCCGGACCCGTCGCGCGCCTCGCTGGTGGTCGACGAGCCGGTCCGATCGGGACAGATCGTGTCCTATCCGGAGGGCGACGTGGTGGTGCTGGGCTCGGTCGCGTCGGG
This sequence comes from uncultured Acetobacteraceae bacterium, assembly GCA_937873225.1. Classification (GTDB taxonomy): domain Bacteria; phylum Pseudomonadota; class Alphaproteobacteria; order Acetobacterales; family Acetobacteraceae; genus Lichenicola. The sequence continues at coordinate 2,890 of CALMVN010000234.1, read as the reverse complement.
CTCGGAGGTGTCGGCGGGCGGCTCGATCCACGTGTACGGCGCGCTGCGCGGCCGGGCGCTGGCCGGGGTCGGCGGCAACGCGGCCGCACGGATCCTGTGCCGCCGCATGCACGCCGAGCTGCTGGCGATCGACGGGCTCTACATGACCGCGGAGGACATGCCGCCGGAGCGGATCGGCCGCTCGGTGCAGGCCAGGCTCGACGGGGAGTCGCTGGTGCTGCTACCGCTCGATTGAGGTAGGACGCGTCGGACAAGGCCCGTCGTATCGGGATCGACTCGAGGAAGGGTTTTGCGCATGGCCAAGGTGGTGGTCGTTACATCGGGCAAGGGCGGGGTCGGCAAGACCACGTCGACCGCCGCCCTCGGCGCCGCCCTGGCGCAAGGCTCGCCCGGTCTGCACGGCCAGCCGGGGAAGCCGGGGCAGAACGTGGTGGTGGTCGACTTCGACGTGGGCCTGCGCAACCTCGACCTGGTGATGGGGGCGGAGCGCCGGGTGGTGTTCGACCTGATCAACGTGGTGCAGGGCGACGCCAAGCTCGCCCAGGCGCTGATCCGCGACAAGCGGGTCGAGACGCTGTCGATCCTGCCGGCCAGCCAGACGCGGGACAAGGACGCGCTGACCGCGGACGGGGTGGCGCGGGTGATCGCGGAGCTGCGCGAGAAGTTCGACTGGATCCTGTGCGACAGCCCGGCCGGGATCGAGAAGGGCGCGCAGCTGGCGATGTACCACGCCGACGAGGCGGTGGTGGTGACCAACCCGGAGGTGTCGTCGGTGCGCGACAGCGACCGCATCATCGGCATGCTGGACAGCACCACGGCGAAGTCCAAGGCGGGCGAGAAGATGCCCAAGCACCTGCTGCTGACCCGCTACGACCAGGCACGCGCGGCGCGCGGCGAGATGCTCAGGATCGAGGACGTGCTGGAGATCCTGTCGATCCCCCTGATCGGCATCATCCCGGAAAGCGAGGAGGTGCTGCGGGCGTCCAACCTCGGCGCGCCGGTGACGCTGAGCAACCCGGACAGCGCGCCGTCGCGGGCGTATTTCGACGCGGTGCGCCGGCTCAAGGGCGAGAGCCTGGACATGAGCGTGCCGTCCGACCGCAAGGGGCTGATGGCCAAGCTGTTCAAGTGGAGGGCGGCATGAGCTTCCTGTCCGGGCTGTTCGCCAAGCGCGGCTCCGCTCCCGTCGCGCGCGACCGGCTGCAGATCCTGCTGGCGCACGAGCGCGCCGGCGGCGAGGGCCAGAGCGAGCTGATCGCCAAGCTGCGCGAGGAGATCCTGGACGTGATCGCCCGGCACGTGCCGATCGACCGCGACAAGGTGCAGATCAAGCTCGACCGCGGGGCGGCGGTGTCGACGCTGGAGATCGACATCGAGGTGCCGGAGCTGAAGAAGACGGAGTCGAAGCCGGCGGCGGCCACGGCGACGGCGGGCACCGCTGCCGGGATACGGGAGAACCTCCGGAGCAAGGCGGACCCGGCCAGCGGCAGCCAGAGCCTTCCGACCGGGCCCTGAAGGGTGCGGTCGGACGGTCCCGTCGGTATTGCTTCCTTCCGCCGGTAGGACCGCGCTAGTATCACGGTCCCGTTACCAGGCCGGGTGGGACCGGAAACCGCTGGAAGCCGACGAAGGCGTCGTGAAAGGCCCTCCATGATGTTTCGTGGACGAAACGTTCTTGCGCGCTAGGATGGCCCGGGATGCGGTTCTGCGGCGGGGATTAACCGTTTCTGCAGGATCGGCGTCCAGGATCGGGTCGATGCCGCCGGAGCCGGCCGGAAGCCGGACGGGCGGCGGGACAAGGTTGCACGCCGTCGGGAGCCGCCCATGAAGCCGCAGCGCGTCGTTCTCACCCCGGCACCCGGTGCCGTGTTCCTTCGTACCAGCGCGGCATCGGTGGAGATGACGCCCGGGGAAGCGCTGCGCTTCTGCGAGGAGATCAGGTCGTGCATCCAGGTCGCCCTGGCCGCGCAGGACGGGTCGGCGCTGCGACAGATGATCGGCCAGGGTCCGGGCTGAGCCTGCCGCTGGCGCGGCGGCCGGTTCAGAACGGCAGGTGCTGCTCGAGACGCTGGTTGCCGTGGCGGACGTCCAGCAGGGCGGCGCTCCGCGCGGCGGCGGCGTCGCGACGGCGCAGGGCGTCGAGCAGCCGGTCATGCGGATGGCCGTCGCCGTCCAGCGGGCGCAGCGGACGGTCGAAGCTGAGGGCGTAGATCGGGCCCAGTCGCATCCACAGCCCTTCCAGGGTGCGCAGGATCAGCGGCGCGCGCCCTGCCCTGCACACCAGGCGGTGGAAGGCGGCGTTGGCGTCCAGCATCAGCATGTGCTGCTGGCGCAGGTGGGCGGCGACGCAGCGGGCGTTGACCTGTTCCAGCTCGTCGATCTGCGCGGCGTCCGCGAACTCGACCGCCCGCTCGGCGGCGCGCGCTTCCAGGTCGCCGCGCATCTCCGCCAGCTCGCCGAAATCGGCCTTGTTCATCACCGGCACGATCGCCGAGCCGCGCTCGTCCAGGCACAGCGCCTGCTCCGACACCAGCCGGAGCAGCGCTTCCCGCACCGGGGTCGGGCTCAGGCCCAGCTCGGTGGCCAGCGGGCGCAGGATCAGCCGGTGCCCGGGGCGCAGCCGGCTGGAGGTCAGGGACCGGCGGATCTGGGCGTAGGCACGCTGGCTGAGGCTGTCGCGCCCGGATTCGGCGCCGGAGGCGGTCGGCAGCAGGCCGGCCTCGTCCGGCGCCGGACCGGTTGCCGCATCGGGATGGACTCGATCGTTCACGGCCGGACCGCCCAATCCTGTGCCGGCTCCGCCGGGCGGAACGGCAGGTTCATCGTTTCGGCCTCGGTTGTAACCGGGTCGCCCGTTTCTTGGGAAGCGGCGTGTTGCGCAGGCCTGGGT
>CALMVN010000233.1:2271-5335 GCA_937873225.1 uncultured Acetobacteraceae bacterium | reverse complement strand
TCATGCAGGTGGGAGCCGCGTGGGGGCAAGAGCCACAGCTTCTTCGCCAAGACAGTGCCCGCCCCCGAGAGCCCGGCGCGGCTCTACGTCGGCCTCGCCGCCCAGGGTAAGGGACCCAAGCTGGTGTTCCTGCGCGCGCTCGTGACCCTGCTCGCGGCCGGCATGCAGGAGCAGCAGGAGGTGGGTGCGACCGCGGATCCGTACATGACGGCCGTGTGCTACTTCAACGCGCTGCGCGAGCTGGGCGGCGCGCGGCGCATTGTCGAGGACGAGGTCAAGGCTCGCCTGACCGATTACGGCGTCAAACGTCGGCGCGTAGATCCGGTCGACCAGCCGTTCGCCGACCGCTCACTCGGCGAGCCGCTGGAGCTGACCTCCCGCGTTTCCACCGACCAGGTCGCTAAGGCTAAGGCGCAGCTCGAGCAGGCCTGCGACGGAATCAAAGGTGTGGATGTGGCACTGGCCACCAACATGATTTCGGTCGGCCTCGACATCACCCGGCTGGGCCTGATGCTGGTGCAGGGCCAGCCAAAGGCCGCGGCCGAGTACATCCAGGCGACCAGCCGGGTCGGGCGAGACAAGGACAAGCCCGGCCTCGTGCTGGCCGTGCTCAACGTGCACAAGCCGCGCGACCGAATGCACTACGAGCAGTTTCGGCACTTCCACGCCTGCTTCTACCGTGCCGTCGAGCCGACCAGTGTAACGCCCTGGGCGGCGCGCGCCCTCGACCGAGCTTTGGCCGCCGTGGTGGTGGCGATCGCGCGACATCTCAACCCAGCGTTGACGCGTGAGGCAGCCGTGCGTGCCCTGGGTGACCATCCGGGCGTCCGCCAGCAGGTGCGTGATACGATCACCCGCCGGGCCCCTACCAAGGACCGAGCTGCGGTTGGGACTGCGGTGGACCGCCTACTCGACGGCTGGATGCTGGTGGCAGAGCAGCAGACGAGCGGAAACGATCCCTTCAGCTACGCCAAGGGTGCGCAGCGGCTGTTACACGACCCGCTCGACCCAGCCCTACCGAACCTCATGCCCCCGATCCACCGCGACTTCACCGCGGGAAGGTCCATGCGTGACGTCGAGGCTACGGTGCTCCTGAAGGTACGCGGCCCGCACGGTGAACCGGTGGGGGCTGGTAGTTGAGCAAGGATATCCTGCGACTGAGCCAGATCGTCGGCACCTTCGGGCCGGGTGCCATGGTCGATCTGCCCGATCGCTCCGTCATGGTGCGCGGTCTCGACGACTGGGAGATGGGCAGCAAGGGCGCCTTCCGGCTTGTCGAGGAGCAGCGACTGGTCCGGTTGTTGGAGGAGCGGCTGCGAGGCGACCCGCGCATCGCGGCGGACAAGCCCCTCTCGCTCCGCACGCCCCCGGTCGATCCGGGCGGTGTGCCGGGAAGCTTCGTGCCCGGCGTGCCGGTGACGGTGTTCCCGACCTGGTTCACCTGCGACAGCGTCGAGCCGGCTCAGAGCGGGTCTGCAGGCACGGACGGGCAAAGCCGCGGCTCTCAGCGCCGGCGGCGGATGGTGGAGTGGAAGGGCCTCGAACCACCCAACCGCAAGCGTTACCGCGACAACGACGGCAAGACGCACGACGTCACGCCGCTGCGGTTCGTATGTGGCTGCGAGCACGGGCATTTGCAGGATGTCCCCTGGCGCTGGGCGGTGCACGAGGGGGCGAAATGCGGCGAGCCACTGTGGTTGGAGGAGACCGGTACTAGCGGAGACCCGCGCGACACCCGCGTCGTTTGCGGCTGCGGCAGGTCGCTGCTGCTGGAGCAGCTATTCCAGGCCGGTCGCCTCGGCTTCTGCCACGGCGAGCGGCCCTGGATAGGCGACCGGGACCCAGCCGGCTGCAAGGATCCGGAGACAGGGGGGCAAGTGAAACTGCGCCTGCTCACCCGCAGCGCCACCAACGCCTACTTCCCGCAGGCTGCGACGGTGATCTCACTGCCGGAGGCGGAAGACAGGCTGGGTCGCATCGTGGCGGAGCACCTGACAGACCTGCGGGAAGTGAGCAGCACCGCGGAGGTCGGCTTCGCGCGCAAGTTCAACCAGGCGCTCAAGGCGGCCCTAGAAGGCTACCCGGACGACACCGTGTTCGCTCGCGTGCAGCAATTGAAAGCCGGAGGAGTTGCGGCGACGACGCCGGATCCGAGGGTGGCGGAGTACGAGTTGCTCGCGAGCGGGGCCGCGCTGATCGGCGAAGACAGTTCCGACGCCCTGCTGCACGCCGTGACCCTGCCGCGGGCTGAGTGGGACCCAGGAGACGCGCCACTGCTGGAGGGTGTCCAGGCGCTCGTCGCTGTACACCGGCTGCGCGAGGTGGTGTGCCTCTACGGCTTCACCCGTTTCGAGAGCGCTCCGCCCATGGCCGACGAGGGGCTGGAGGACGTCGGCCTGGCCGTTAGCGGGGCGGCGCTCGGCAGCAGCCCGGATTGGCTGCCGGCTATCCAGCAGTACGGCGAGGGATTGTTCCTCCAATTGGACCCAGCCGTCATCGACCAGTGGCTCGCGCGCCCCGATACCAAGCAGCACATCCAGCATCTCATGGCGGGGTTCGATGTTTGGAGAAGAAGCAGGCCGAGCGTGAAGTCACGAGGAGCACCCTACGCGCTGTTGCACAGCCTCTCACACGTGCTGATGAGTGAAATTGCGCTCGACTGCGGCTATCCCGCGAGCGCTCTGAAAGAGCGTATCTATGCCCTGCCGTCAGCGACGCAGGGTGGCCCGCTGCGCTGCGGCCTGCTGATCTACACCGCCACCGCGGGCACCCAAGGCACCCTGGGCGGTTTGGTCGAAGTTGCGCAGCGCTTCGGGACGGTGCTGGAATCTGCCCTGCTGCGCCTCGAAGTTTGCAGCAGCGACCCAGTGTGCGCCGACCACGATCCGACAGCGCACCAGGACGACCGCGCTACGCACGGTGCAGCGTGCCACGGCTGTCTTCTCATCGCCGAGACCAGCTGCGAGGCGCGTAACCTATTTCTCGATCGGGCTCTGCTCGTAGAAACGATGGCGGAGGAAGGAGCTGCCTACTTCAGGCTGAGATGAGCGGATGAGGCGAGTGG
>CALMVN010000233.1:0-2261 GCA_937873225.1 uncultured Acetobacteraceae bacterium | reverse complement strand
AACCTTCGACGGGAACGAAGTTCGCATCAACTCGTCAACAGCGGATTGGCACTCCGATCCACGCAGGTCCGCTTTTAGCCACGGCTTTCTCCGGACCGGACAGTCCGTTATCGGCCACTCTAGCCGGAGCCACTTCTGCATGGTGTGGAATTTGAACTCTCAGCCTTCATAGAAATATACGAATTGCCGCTCAAAATGAGCCTATCAAGACCGAATGGTTTAGCAGTGCTTATGCCCAGGCTCACCGACAGAAGGCCGAGAAGCTGGTCGAACCAGTGAACCCTCAGCGGACCTCAGCCGTCGCCTTGACCGATGATGCCGCATGCAAGTCGGCCGTCGCCACGTTCCGCTCATCCTCATACGCACTGATCACTACGAGCTGATAGGGCTTGCGAGGGTCGGTATAGACAGTGGCACGCATCTCACCCACACGGATCAGGAAAACCTCTCCTGTTCCGTCGCTGCGGAGGTAAGTAGCTTCGGGCGACGTTTTGAGATCGCTGACACTGCGGATCGCATTGAGCTTCGACAGGAGGGCCCCAACTTTGCCCTTACCATCCTTCTTGAAGTCGAGCTCCTTTAGACGCTCCGCGGCGTGCAGAGTGAAGAGTGCACTCATGGGCGCGGCCCTTCGTTAATCCCAATCATCTTAAACACGTCTGCCATAGGAACCAGATTTCCCTGCTCCATGTCTTTCTTCAGGGACGCCAGCATCACCGGCAAGAGCTCCTGGTAAGCCCGCTCCCGTATCTCGGCTTCGGTAAACGCCCGCCGAACCTTTTGGCTCGTCTTCGCCATCCCCCAACCATAGAGGCCGGTTACCACCACCACGGCCACCAGAGCCCAGGAGTATCGGCTTTGAAGTGAGCTCGACCATGCTAGATACGGTCCTAATTTGGGGTCTGTCCGGGTAATATCAAAGGTCAACGCGCCGGATAGCACGTTGGCCATGATCCCGAACATAGCAAGAACAGCGGCGGTCACGATGGGATGGCCGAACAGAATGTAGCGAAGCGTTTTCAACGTCTTGATCCGGCCCCAGCTGCGCAGTCCTTTTAGCTGGTTCAGCCTATCTCGCCTACTTTGACCGCCTCACCCACCTGCTCGGCAGACTATATGCAGTCCTGCCGTCCTGCACGAAAAACTGATATTGGAAATAGCCGGGGGCCTCCCGCCCGTCGGTCACGCTGGCGACCTCGGCCATGAAGATGTCCCTTCGGCTCCTTCCTGGTGAAAAGCGGCGGTATTCGAGTAGCCAGCACGTAACCGCCGCAGGGGAGCTAGGCCACCCGCCGTCAGCTTCAGCGGGTTGCGCCAAGCGAGCAGGGGGGAAAGGTGGTCCATCTCTCGAAGCGCGTTGTCAGCCGCCGTCTCGGCTACGCAAAGGGCAAATCAGCGTCTGCTATTCCACCCTGTGCGCTCCAAACCGGACCGGCCGCTTCCGGCCAAAGGTGAAGAGCAGACTCGCGCAGCTCCTCAAGGGGCCGAGATGAGCTCTCTGATCCGACCGGCCAGCGCCTCCATCGTGAACGGCTTGGTCATGACGTGCATGCCGTGGTCCAGGTGCCCGTTGCCCACCACCGCGTTCTCCGCGTAGCCGGTGATGAACAGCACCTTCAGCCCCGGACGGCCCACCATGGCCGCGTCCGGCATCTGCCGCCCGTTCATGCCACCGGGCAGGCCCACGTCGGTCACCAGCAGATCCCCCCGCGCGGCCGACTGCAGCACGCGCAGGCCAGAGGCGCCGTCCGCTGCCTCGATCGCCGCGTAGCCCAGATCCTCCAGCACCTCCATCACCAGCATGCGCACGGTCGGTTCGTCGTCCACTACCAACACGGTCTCGCCCTGCTGGGCCCGCGGCAAAGCGGCGAGGTCCGGGGTCACTTCGGCCGTCTTCGCATCTCCGAAGTGGCGCGGCAGGTAGAGGCACACCATCGTGCCCTGTTCGGGCTCGCTATAGATGCGCGCCTGGCCGCCGCTCTGCCGGACGAAGCCGTAGATCATGCTCAGGCCCAGGCCGGTGCCCTGGCCCAGCGGCTTGGTGGTGAAGAACGGGTCGAACGCCCTTGCCGTCACATCGGGCGTCATGCCCGTCCCGGTGTCGCTGACGCACAGCGAGACATACTGGCCGGGCTGCAGGTCGCGCTCCTGCGCGGCCGGCTGGTCCAGGCAGCGGTTCGCCGTCTCGATCGTCAACCGGCCGCCCTCCGGCATGGCGTCGCGGGCGTTGATGCACAGGTTGAGCAGCGCGCTCTCCAGCT
>CALMVN010000232.1:9393-21834 GCA_937873225.1 uncultured Acetobacteraceae bacterium | reverse complement strand
AGGCTCATAACCTGAAGGTCACAGGTTCAAATCCTGTCCCCGCAAACCAGATCTGGCCGATGCCGAAAGCGGCCGTGGAAACACAGGCGGAAACGGTCACACGCAGGCCGTCGCGGGCTAACGAACTTCAGCATCAGGTCGGCGAGATCACGTTGAGCCTGTCCCGCTCCTATCTGAAAATCCTGTTCACCTTCGAGAACCCGCTTCCCAGTCCGGAAGCGGACGCGGAGGTCTTCGTCAACACCGCCAGATGTCTGTCCCGTCTGGTCGCGAAGACCTGGCTGCACGTGCCCTTGTCGCGGCGCACCGACACCGATGCGGTTTGCAGCCTGGCCGGAATGTCGATCCTCCGCGCCAGGACGCCGATCCATCCACCCATGCTGCGCCACCTGTGTTGCGGACTCACGTTGCCGACGCGCCGCGAGTACTGGCAGGCCGACCTGATATACACCCGCAACCTTTGGATCGCCTGGACCGCCACGCTGTTCGGCAGAAAGGTCGTCTTCGACCATTATCGCCCCTGGTCCGACCAGATCCCGCCGCTGCGATCCTGGCTTTATCGCCTGAATTGCGACAGGCGCTTTCTGGTCAACATCTGCCACTCGAACTACACCAGGATGGCCTACCTCGACCTCGCGGTTCCGCCGGACAAGCTGCACTGCGTGCGTAACGGCTTTGCACCACGACGCCTGCAGCCAGCCCTCACGACAGCAGCAGCCAAACAAGCGATCGGCATCCCGCGACAAGCCAGGACGGTGGTCTATACCGGGCGCCTCAACCACAAGAAGGGGCTTAGCCTGGTGGTGGAAGCGGCGCGGCGGCTGCCCGACCTTCTGTTCATCCTGGTCGGCTCCCAGGGCCACGGTCCGATCGAGGTGATGGCAGCCGCCATCTCCAACGTCCGGATCATCGCCTGGCAGCCACCCGAGACCCTCGCACGCTACATCTCCGCCGCCGACATCCTGCTGATCCCGCCCTCTTCCGAGCCGCTGGAGAAGTTCGGCTCCACCGTGCTGCCGCTGAAGATCTTCCTCTACATGGCCTCCGGCCGTCCCATCCTCGCTGGCGACACCCCGGACGTGCGCGAGGTCCTGCGGCACCGGGAGAACGCCTTCCTGTGCCGGCCGGACCGGGTGGAGGCCCTGGTCGCCGGGCTCCGCACGCTGGTCGACGACGGCGCACTCGCGGCAACCCTCGCCGCGGCCGCCCTGCGGGACAGCGTCGACCTGACCTGGGAGGCACGCGCGGAACGGATCGCCGGCATCATCGTGGACAGGCTGCACGCGCCCCGGCAGGAACAAGGCGGGTGGGGCCCGACGCAGCGACGTGCCTGGCTATCCGGCTCGGCGCGCTGGCTGCTGCACCTGATCCGCGCGCGGTCCTGGGTGCTGCCTCCCGACCCGGCCCGCTCCGCCGCCCGCTCCGACGCTGCCGGGACCGGAAGCGGGTGAGCGGTCCCGCCGCGACAAACGGCATGGGAGCGGACAGCCAGGACGAGCATCACAGGCAGCTGCGTCGCGGCTTCAACTGGCTCGGCGGCGCTACGGTCGTCGCCAGGATCGTCGACGTGCTGACGACCCTGGCGATGCTGCTGCTGCTGACCAGGAAGCAGGTCGGCGTCGCCTCGCTGGTGTTGTCCATCGGCATGGTGGTCGAGGCCTTCAACGGACTGGGCACCGGCCAGGCACTGATCCAGGCGCGTTCGGTCGGCCGCGTGCAGCTCGACACGGTGTTCTGGTACGTGCTCGGCGCCGCCGCGGTGACCGGCGGCCTGACCCTGCTCGCAGCGCCCTGGATCGGGACGATCTATGGCATGACCGGGATGACGGGCTATCTCGCAGCGGTCGCTGCCAAGCAGCCCCTGGTCGGGGCGGCGGTGGTGCCGCTGGCGATGATGAACAGGAACCTGCAGTACCGGCGCATCGCGGCGGTCAACGTGTGCGCGACGATTGCCGCCGCGTCGGTGCGCCTGGGCCTTGGCATCGGCGGCGCGGGCGCCTGGGCCCTGGTCGCAGGCTATGCGTCGAGCGGCCTGTTCGTCCTGGTGGGCGCCACCGCGGCTCGTCCGTTCCGACCAAGGCTGCTGTTCCGGCCCTCGACCGTGTCCGGGTTGCTGCGCTTCGGGTTCGGAGCCGCGGTGGCCGACGCGTCGGAGCAGACCTTCAAGAACGTCGACTACCTGCTGGTCGGGTGGTTCTACGGCGCCAGCGCGCTGGCGGTCTACCGCGTCGCGTTCGAGGTCGCGATGGAACCGGCGATGGCGGTCGGCACGCTGGTCAACCGCACCGCGCTGCCGGTCCTGGCCCGGGTGTCGGCCGCGCACGGCGACCTGACGCCCGTCCTGACGTGGTCGCTGCGCAAGACCGCCACCCTGGTGGCGCCGCTGGCGGTGGCGCTGGTGCTCGGCGCCGGCCCGCTCACGGCGCTTCTGCACGACCGGCACGGCAACAGCTACGCCGCCGCCGCCGGCCCGCTGCAACTGCTGGCGGCGGCGGCGCTGCTGCGCGTGCTGTGCCAGCCGCTGTTCACGGTCATGCTGGGCTCCGGACGATCCGGAATGGCCGCCCGCCTGTCCGCGGTCGCGCTGCTGCTGCTGGCGGGCGGCATCGCCGTTGCCGGCGCCATCCTGCCGGTCGCCGCCGGGCTGCTTGCCACGTCCGCGATCTGGCTCGGCATCTACCCGCTGCTGCTGGTCCGAAGCCTTGTGTTCCTGCATCGGCACGAGGCGATCGACATCCGGGCACTCGGGCGCGTGCTGTCCGCCCCGGCGGTCGCCATCGGCCTCCTGGTGCTCGTGGTCGAGGCGCTTCGTCACCTGCTCGTGCTGCACGAGGCTTCGGCACGGCTCGTCCTGGTGCTGGCGCCGACGGCGCTGTGCATCCTGGGGCTGCTGCGCCAAGACCGGCGCCGCGCCTGACCCGTCAGCGCCGCTGGATCACTCCGCGGCCGCCGCCAGGGTCTCCGCGCGCCCGGCCCTCTGCCCGCCGCGATAGCGGTCGAACATGCTCATCTGGTGCACGCAGCTCAGCGTGCAGGTCGGGCTGCAGGATTTCGGCGTGTGGAACTCGCGCCGTATGTCCTCGCGCGAGTACTGCGCCAGCGGGATGTCCGGATGGCCGCGCTGCTGCGAGCACCAGTGCACCCGCCCATCCTCGGTGACGTAGAGGTAGCGCGCGCCGGCGCGGCACTTCCAGTCGTTGGGCTTGCCCTGCATCAGGTTCTTCTGGAACAGCCGGTAGTTCAGGCCGTGCACCAGCGACGGCGAGATCCGCGTCACCTGCCGGTAGGCCTGCATCTGCCTGGGGCTGAGCGGCTTGAGGAGGCCGGAATGGTCGTGCAGCACGCCCACCGAGTGCTGCAGCCCGTGGCTGGCCGCCACCCGGGCCACCGCCACCACGTCCTCGGTGCGCTCGTCGCTGATGCCGAGCACCGAGTTGACGTTCACCTTGAACCGCGCGTGCTTCGCCAGCAGCGCCAGCTTGCCTTCCACCGAGGCCAGGCTCTTCATCGACACCGCGTCCGGCTCGAGGTTGTCGACGCTGATCTGCATGCCCTGCAGGCCGGCGTCGTTGAGCCGCTCGATCCAGTCGCGGGTGAGGCGGAAGCCGTTGGTGATGGTGGTGACGATCATGCCGTGCGCGCGCGCCGCGCGAACCGCCTGGTCGAGCTCGGGATGCAGCAGCGGCTCGCCGCCGGTGAAGGTGATGGACGCCGTCCTCAGCGCCGCGAGGCGGTCGACCCGCTCGATCAGGTCGCGCAGCGGCACCGGCGGCGAGACGCTGTCGTACTCGTTGCAGTAGCCGCAGGAAAGGTTGCAGCGGCGGGTGACCACCACCTGCGCCAGCAGCGGGGTGTAGCGCGAGCCGACCGCGCGGGCCAGGAAGCGCATTCCGGAGGCGAGGCCGGCCGCGCGACGGGAAACGGAACTGCGGCGCATCGTGCGACGACGGGGCTCCCGGGGTGCCCCGGCTTGTCGGGGCCGAGGCTCCATACCATCCATGCCCCGTCGGCGGAAGAACCCGCCCGCGCAGCCGTCAGCGACGCCGCGACCGGACCGCGTCGTAGAGGCCTTCCAGCGTCTCGCCCTGGCGGCGGATGTCGAACCGTTGCTCCACCAGGAGACGCGCCGCGGCGCCCATGCGGCGACGCGTGTCCGGCTGGTCGAGCAGGGCCGCCATGCCCGCGCACAGCGCCTCCGCGTCGCGCCCGGGCACCAGCACGCCGGTCTGCCCGTCCAGCACGCCTTCCGGGATCCCGCCGACGCGCGACGCCACCACCGGCACTCCGGTGGCCGCCGCCTCCAGCAGCACCATGCCGAGCCCCTCCACCCGCCCGGTGGGGGTATGGACGCTCGGCAGCACCAGCATGGCGGCCCGGCGCATGTGGCACAGCGCCTCGGCGTGGGGCAGCGCGCCCAGGAACCGCACCCGCGTCGCCACCCCCAGGGCGCCGGCGAGGGCCTGCAACCGGGACCGCAGCGGGCCGTCGCCGACGATGTCCAGCCGGACCTGCGCGTGCGTCCGGGCCAGCGCCGCGATCGCACGGATCAGGTATTCCGTGCCCTTCATCTCCACCAGGCGCGCCACGTGGAGAATGGTCGGGGTTTCCTCGCCCGGGTTTCGTGGCCGGATCGCCCGCCAGTCCACGCCGGTGTAGTGCACGAGCGTGCGCCGCTCCGGGAAGCCCATCGCCAGCACCCGGTCGCGGATGAAGGCGGATACGCACAGGAACAGGTCGCCGTCCCGCGCCAGCCGGTGCCGGAACAGCGGGTAGTTGATCCAGGCGGGCGAGCTCAGCAGGGCGGCGGTCGAAAGCGTGGCGTCGAAGCCGTGGAAGGTGGTGACCAGCGGCACGTCGAGGCGGCGCGCCAGCGGCAGCGCGTGCACGCCGTCGATGCCGAAATGGGCATGGATCAGCGACGGCCGCACCGTCCCCAACGCGCGCCGGAACGGCCCGGCGGAGCGGGTGGCCATCTGCCAGCCGATCCGGGCTGCCGAACCCCAGCCGCCGTCGCGCAGCGCCAGCGAGCGCGCACCCTCCGGGGCCGGCCCGTAGCGCAGCCGGCCCAGGTAGAACGGCTCGTAGCGCCGCAGCTGCTGCGCCTGCTCCGTGATGAACGGCTCGGAGACCCGGAACAGGTTCTGGCGGAAGATCGCCGCGACCGGCCTGCCTGCCTGAAAGACTTCCCTGCTCGGCTCGAACTCGTCCAACGGCGCGCCCTGCGACCTCGGGTCGATATGCATGGCTCGGGCGCCGGGAGGCAAGGGATGGCGACGATCCGTCCGGATTGAATCTTCGGGCCGAACCCTGGATAGCTTGCGGCGCACACGAGCCCGGGCTTTCCTGCACCATGCCGATCCCAGCCCGACTGCACTTCTGCTGGATCGGCACCAGCCTGCCCTGGGCCTACGCGTTCGCCGTGCTGTCCGCGGCCGAGCGCAGCGAACTCCCGGAGATCGTCCTGCACCACACCGACCTCCTGAAGCATGACGACGCGTTGCGTGCCCTCCGGGCCGCGCCCGGCGTGGAGCTTCGCCGGATCGACGCCAGGGCCTGCCTGGCCCGTGCGGACCAGGCGCTCGGCCTGCACGGTGCCCTGGAAGCGCTCTACGACGGCCTGGACCGTCCGGTGACGCGCTCCGACGTGCTGCGCGCGGCGATCCTGTTCCTTGAAGGCGGGATCTACCTCGACCTGGACACCGTCACGGTGGCCTCGCTGCTCCCGCTCACCCGGTCACGCAACGTCGTCGGCACCGAGTTCATCGTCTGGCCGGAAGCCGCACGCGCCTCGCGCTCGCTCCTCGTGCTGGCCCGCCACGTCTCGCTCGACCTCCTGCGCAAGGTCCTGAAGCGGGCGCCGGGCGGCTGGAAAGCATTCCGGAAGGTCGAGCGCTTCTATCCGCGCAGCATCAACAACGCCGTCATGGGTGCCGAGCCGGGCTCGCTCGTGTTCGCCGACTACCTCCGGTCCATGACCGGCCTGCCGATCGAGCAGCAGCGGCGGCTCTACGCGCTCGGGCCCCGTCTGCTACAGAAGGTTGTCGGGCGCCACAGTCGGGACGAGCTGGCGGTAAAGGATCCGCAGGTGTTCTATCCGCTGCCGCCGGAGATCTCGGAGCACTGGTTCCGGACCGTCCGGCGCGTGCGCCTGCATCAGGTGCTGCCGGCGGAAACGTGCGTGGTGCACTGGTACGCCTCCATCCGCAGCCGGGACGTGGTCGCCCGCATCACCCCCGGCTACGTGAGGAAGAACCGTGAACGACAGTTCTACAGCGCCCTGGTGCACGCCAGCATCAAGGCGCTGCCGGAAGCGGCCTGAACCATGGACCGACAGGCTAGGCGCCCATCGCGGCCCGGCTGTATGACAACCCCCACGCCGATGGTAGTAACGCCCGCGGCTGCCTTGCAGGCCACCATTCACCGTCGAAGGTAGATCATGACTGACAGGGACGCCATCCGCATCGCGATCGCCGGGATCGGCAACTGCGCCAGCGCGCTGATCCAGGGCATCCACCACTACACGCCGGAGCAGTGCCGCACCAACGCCGCCGGCCTGATGCATGCGGAGATCGGCGGCTACGGGCCCGGCGACATCAAGGTGGTGGCCGCGTTCGACGTCGACGCCCGCAAGGTGGGCCAGGACGTCAGCCGCGCCATCTTCGCCAAGCCGAACTGCGCCCTGGTGTTCAACTCCCAGGTCCCGCCCAGCGACGTCGTGGTGCGGATGGGGCCGGTGCTCGACGGCATCTCCGAGCACATGGCCGACTACGACCAGGACCGCACCTTTCTCAGGTCCGACGCGCAGGAGCCCTCCAAGGACGAGGTGGTCGCCGAGCTGAAGCGGAGCGGCGCCGAGATCCTGCTGAACTACATGCCGGTCGGTTCCGAGCAGGCCGCGCGCTTCTATGCCGAGTGCGCCCTCGAGGCCGGCATCGCCTTCATCAACAACATGCCGGTGTTCATCGCCAGCAACGAGGGCTTCGCCGCGCGGTTCAGGGAGCGCAACCTGCCGATCATCGGCGACGACATCAAGTCGCAGCTGGGCGCCACCATCGTGCACCGCATGCTGACCGACCTGTTCGGCAAGCGCGGCGTGGCCCTGCGGCGCACCTATCAGCTCAACACCGGCGGCAACACCGACTTCCTGAACATGAAGAACCAGCAACGGCTGAAGTCGAAGAAGGAGTCGAAGACCGAGGCCGTGCAGTCGGTCGCCAGGGAGCGCATGGCGAACCACGACATCCATGTCGGGCCCAGCGACTACGTGCCGTGGCAGGACGACAACAAGGTGGCGTTCATCCGGATGGAAGGCGAGATCTTCGGCGGCGTCGGCCTCGACCTGGAGCTGAGGCTGTCGGTGCAGGACTCGCCCAACTCCGCCGGAATCGTGATCGACATGATCCGCTGCTGCAAGCTGGCATTGCTCAACGGCATCGGCGGCGTCCTCGAAGGCCCGAGCGCCTATTTCTGCAAGCACCCGATCCGGCAGTACACCGACGACGAGGCGTACCGGATGACCGAGGACTTCATCCGCGCGCACGCCGGGACGCCCCTCCCGGCCACGAGGGCCTCGGCCGCCCGATGAACTGCCTGCCATGAACTGCCTGATCGTCGCCGCAGGGCAGGGCGCCAGGCTGCGCGAGAAATTCGAGCTGAAGCCGCTGATCCCGCTCCGCGGGGTTCCGCTGATCCGGCACGTGATGGACCGTGCGCGGAAGGCCGGCGTCGACCGATTCACCGTGGTCAGCGGCTACCGCGGCGACGAGCTGCGCCGTCACCTCGACGACGCGGCGTCGCATGACGGGACGCCCGTGACCCACGTCGTCAACGACGAGTGGGACCGCGCCAACGGCGTCTCGGTGCTCAAGGCGGAACCGTTCCTCGACGGCCCGTTCCTGCTGACCATGTGCGACCATGTGGTCGATCCCGACATCTTCCGCCGCCTGATGGCGCTGCGGCCCCCGCCGGACGGGGTCGTCCTGGCCGTGGACTTCAACCTCGACAACCCGCTGAACGATCCCGAGGACGTCACCCGGGTGAAGACCGAGAACAACCGCATCGCGCGCATCGGCAAGCTCCTCCCTGAGTTCGACTGCTACGACACCGGCGTGTTCCTGTGCGCGCCGGTCATGTTCGACGCCCTGCGCGAAAGCCAGGCCGGCGGCGACGACAGCATCTCCGGCGCCATGAACGTGCTGTCGCGCTGGAACAAGGCCCACATCCTGGACATCGGAGACAGGCTCTGGATCGACGTCGACGATGCGCCCGCTCTCGCCAAGGCCGAGGAGCTGCTCGGCTCCGGCCGCCTGTGACGCCCATGTCGGGGCGGTCGGCCCCGCTCGCGGCCCACGCCGACCGGGTTCCGGCTCCGGAGGATGCCGTGCCGACAGGCCGTCCGCCGGAGATCGAGGAGGCCACGAACCGCTGGCTCATCCATCCGCTCGCGCGTCGCCTCACGCCGCTCCTCGCGCGCCTGCGTGTCCCGCCGAACGCCGTTTCCCTCGCCGGCATGGCGTGCGGCATCCTGGCCGGCCTCGCCTACAACCGCTGCCAGGACCGCCGGTTCGCGCTCGCCGGCCTGCTCCTGATGCTCCTGTGGCACCTCATGGACGGCATCGACGGCCAGCTCGCCCGCCTGACCGGCACGCATTCCCGGTTCGGCAAGGTCCTGGACGGGATCTGCGACTACGTCACCTTCACCGCCGTCTATGTCGGCCTGGCCGCGACGCTCGACCGGCAGCAGGGCGGGTGGATCTGGCTTCTCGTCCTGGCGGCCGGCATCAGCCACGCGGCCCAGGCGGCTGCGTACGAGGCGCAGCGGCAGGACTACGACTTCTTCGGCTGGAACCGTGGCCACGCGGTCGTCGCCGATCCGGGCGTCCGGCCACCCGGCCTGCCGTCGGCCTCGTTTTTTTTTATTTATTAGGGGATGAACGTGATCTACTCGGGGCTCCAGCTGCTGACGGTCGGCGCCGGCGCCGGATCGCGCATCACCCTGGCCTCGGCGCTGGACTCCGGATCCGGACGCGCCGCTTCCATCCGACGCCGCTACCGGGCCGCGTTCGCCCCCGCGCTGCGCCGGTGGTCGGTGCTGTCCGCCAACTGGCACACGATCGGCATCTTCTGCTTCGCCGTCCTGAAGGCGCCGCTGTACTACTTCGCCTTCGAGACGTGCTGCCTCAACGCCGTCCTGCTGTTCCTGCTCGCAGGGCAGCGGAAACGCTACAGGCTGTTCCTTTCCGACATGCCGTCCGTCATGCACCCGCCTTCGAGCGGCGCAGCAGGTGGATCGCCAGCGCGATCACCAGGAGCGGCGGGAACAGCGCCGTGATCGCGGGGCTGACGTCGAGCAGCAGGCCCAGACGCCCGACGATCTGCTGTCCCAGGGAGAAGACCAGCCCGACGCCGATGCCGCGCACGATGCTCTGGCCGGCCGTCCTCATCCGGCTCGGGCCGAACACGAACGGCGCGGAGATCATCACCATCGCCACCATCGAGAACGGGATGCCGATCCTGGCCCACAGCTCTCGCCCGTAACGTCCGGCCTGGGCGTCTCCCTGCTTCAGGCGGCAGACGTAGCGGAACAGCGCGACCGGCGGCACGCTGTCCAGGGGCAGGATCAGGAACCGGACCTGCCTCGCCGGAAGGAAGGAGTGCCAGGGGAGGGAGGGCAGGCGGTCGATCCTGATGTCGAAGCCGTGCACCTGCCGCCGCGTCACCCCCGCCAGCCTCCAGGTGCCGTCCGGCTCGATCCCGGCACGGTCGGCATGGATCACGCTGCGCAGGCTGCCGTCATCGGCGAAGCCGTAGATGTCGATCCCGACCGGAACGTTGCCCCGCTCGAACGCCCGCACGTTCAGGTACTGGTGGTTCCCTTCGGCCCAGAGGCTGTTGTCGGAATGGAACGACGAGGCGGAGGACAGCGCGGCGGCGCGCTGCGACTGGGCCAGCTGCTGGGCCGGAGGGACCACGAACTCCGCCACCAGCAGCAGGACCGCGACGACGGGCACGACCAGCTCCAGCACCGCGCCGATGATGCGGTTCCTGGAAATGCCCAGGCTCAGCATCGCGGTCAGCTCGGAGTTCCTCCCGAGCGGACCCAGCGCCAGCAGCGACCCCAGCAGCAGCGAGACCGGCGTCACCTGCAGCAGCCTGGAGGGCGCCGTCAGCAGCACGTAGAGGAACGCGTCGCCGACCCGGTAGTGGCCCTGCCCGACGAAGGCCAGCTCCTCGACGAACTGGAGCAGGCTGAACAGCCCGGTCAGTGCCGCCGCGACCAGGGCGAACGCCCGGAGTGCCGCGCCCTGCACGTAGCGGCGTGCCAGCCTCACCGCCATCGCGCGACCGGCTCCCCGGTGTCGGCGGCACGAGCCGCCTGGCCTCCCGTCGGCATCAGCGTGCGGACGCGAGCCCGGGCCTGCGGAGGGTCGCGACCACCAGCAGCGACAACAGCGCCGGCACCCACCAGATGCCCGGGAACCCGGCAACGACGCCGTGCTGCACCCAGGTGCGCGCCGAGGTGAAGAGCAGGTAGTAGCCGAAGTAGATCAGGATGGCGGCGAGAAACCTGCTCTGCCTCCCCTGACGCGGGTTCCTGCGGCTCAGCGGAATGCCGAGCATCCCCAGCAGCAGCGTCGACACCGGCGTGGAAAGCCGCCACTGCAGCTCGGCCACGTCCTCGCTCGAGCTGGACGATGCGAGCCGCCTGCTGCTGGTGACGATGGCGCTGTCGTCGGGGGCGGAGGTGTCGCGCCCGTCCGGGCTGAGGGTGATGCCCTGCGCCTCCACCACCTCGTCCGCCTGGCCGTGCCCGCGATCCATCCTGTAGATGTGGGCGCCGCGGAGAAAAACCTGCCGCCGGTCGCCCGGCGCCTGCGGCAGGGGATAGGCGAGACGCGACGAGATGATCTCGGTGCCGTCCTCGCGTCGGAGCCTGATGAACACCTCGCGGCCCGGCGCGTGCGGCCCGTCCCGACGCGTGATGAAGATCACGCGCGTCCCGTCATGCGCGACATAGAACGAGCCCGCCTCCATCGCGTCCATGTCGAGCAGCGTCCCGGCCTCCCCGGACAGC
Source organism: uncultured Acetobacteraceae bacterium (assembly GCA_937873225.1). GTDB lineage: Bacteria > Pseudomonadota > Alphaproteobacteria > Acetobacterales > Acetobacteraceae > Lichenicola. The sequence goes on along the minus strand of CALMVN010000232.1, from coordinate 10,760 downwards.
CTGTGCAGCCTGCCATTGGCCCAGGGCCGGACGAACAGGGACAGGCCGCCGACCACCAGCGCGAGGCAGGCCGACAGGATCAGCACGGCGCGCATCAGCGTTGCCGGCGTCACGCGCAGCGCGAACATGGCGGCGAACTCCGACTCGCCGTAGAGCCTGCCGAAGGACAGGATCACCGAGGCGTAGAGGGAGGCCGGGATCAGCACCTCCAGCGCGATGAGCACCTTCAGGCCGGTCAGCTCGACGATGACGTTGCCCGGCAGCAGCCCGTTGACCGCGTCGCCCAGGAACCGCGCCGCGCTGAAGCTGGCGAACAGCGCCATCAGGATGCCCAGGATCATGGCCAGCGGCTTGGCCAGCTCCCGCAACAGGTAGCGCTCGATGATCAAGGCCGGCTGCGACGCGCCTGCGCCTCCGGCGTCCGCTCCCGGACGCGCATCCCGGCGGCCGCAGGGTTCCCTCGAAGAAACATCGCGTGGCTGCCCTGGCCCGATGCTGTCGGTGATCCCGCTGGCCTACAATCCTTCCGAAGGTGCCGCAAGCGGGCGGGAGGCAAGACCCGCCGGCACCGCCAGCGGAGCCAGAAGCAGCGCCCCTCCAGGCCCGGCGGCCACCGGCGCGTAGGCCCCGTCGAACGCCCCCATCAACGGGTCCCGCCCGGCCAGGCGACGCGCCTCCGCGTGCGTGGCCGAGCGAGGCTGGTACTCGAACAGCGCGAAGCGGCGCCGCGCCACCATGCGCTGGAACGCGTTGGCCGGGCTGGCGACCGCCGACCCTCCGGCCGCCCGGTTCCTGGTCAAGGCGCTCTGGGTCAGGTTGAAGACGTCCACCGTGAATGGCCTGCCGGCCCAGTAGCAGAGCGACTGCATCTCGCACCCGACCGGACCGTCCGCAGCGGCCAGCCGGGCGATGATCGGCCGCCAGGCCGCCTGCAGCGCATACCTGCCGGCGACGTCGTGCCAGGCCGCCGGCAGGCTCCACGGCATCGCGCCCAGCACCGGCAGCGCGGCGAAGACGCACCAGGGTGCCGGCCCGAGTCCGGGCCGCCGCCGCGCCGGCCCGCGCTTCGGCGCAACGGACAGTCCGAAGCCCAGGCACAGGGCCACCAGTGCCTCGAAGTGGGCATTGTAGTTCACGCCCTGCCCGCACCGCTGCGCGATGCCGGCGAGCAGGGCGATGCCGACGAACAAGGCCACCAGCACGGCAGCGTCCCGGTTCGGGCAGCGCCGCACGGCCACCACCGCCAGCATCGGCAGCAGCGGTGCCACGCCGCCCGCCGCATGGATCAGCAGGTGCAGGCGGACGACGCGACGATGGTTCAGGACGTCGGCGAACGCCGCGCCGCCGAACGACGCCCAGGTGACCAG
>CALMVN010000232.1:0-9383 GCA_937873225.1 uncultured Acetobacteraceae bacterium | reverse complement strand
GACCGCCGCCGTCCACACCAGGGCGGCGCGGCGATCCAGCCAGACCAGCCACAGCGTGGTGGCCGCCGGCAGCGCCACCAGGCTGTGCTTGACGAACCCGCCCGCCACCATCAGCAGCGCGCTCCCCAGGACCTGCGGCCAGGGCAGGAGGCCGCGCCGGAGCCGGTCGGCGACGCCGCCGCGCAGCAGCAGGGCCAGGCCGCCCAGCATCAGCGCCTGCGCCAGCCATTGCGGGTCGTCCATGGCCACGTAGCCACGGTAGAAGCTGCACGCGAGCAGAAGCAGAATCAGCGCCGCCGCCGTCGCGCTGCCCCTCGTGCCGCCCAGCAGTCGGACGCACAGGCCGGTCAGGCCTGCCGTGGCAAGCAGGGCCGCCAGCGCCACGACCCGCCCGGCCACGATCATGTCGCCGAACACGAACCGTCCCAGCTCCCCCACCACGAGGAAGCCGAGCGGCGGATAATTGTTGAACACCAGGCTGTCCGGCCCCGGATAAAGCGGGCCCAGCCCGGGCAGGACCGCCCGCGCATCGAAGGCGGCGTTCCATCCCTCGTCGTAGTTGATCGGGATGCGCAGCGGGACGGTCAGCAGCGGCCCCGCCAGCAGCAGGCCGAGCAGCATCGCGCCGCCGAGCAGCACCAGGTCGAACGGCCTCGGGCGCGGCACCGCCATGACCCTGTCCCGTCGCCGCGGCACCGCCTATCCCGCCGGGGCCGGTCGCCGCGCCGGCATGACGGCATAGAGCGCGCTGATGTCGTCCTTCCAGCGCAGGACGAGGCGAGGGTCGTCATGGCCGGCCGGCAGGGCCGCATCGATCAGCCACAGGTAGTCGATCCCGCCATAGGGGATCGTCGGCAGGACGTCGTGCATGTCGCGCCGTCCTTGGGCGACGTCCCGGCACGCGCTTTCCCACACGTATTGCGACGGGTCGTCGAAGAACGCCGCCGACGGCCGGTAGCGGATCTGGAGCAGGTGGGCGCCGTCGACGTCCCATTCCGAGTTGGTCCAGCTCCGGCGATACACGATCGCCAGGTCGCCGAGATGCCCCAGCCGGTCGGTCCGCCAATGGTCGCGCGCGCTGCAGTAGACGCCGTTGAGCACCAGCACGCGGCTGTGCTCTGGGACTTGGCGCAGCGCCGCGAGCTCGGTGGCATAGCGTGCGTCGTAGGCGACGAAGCTCGCAAAGGTGAGGCCGAGCCGCCCCACGAACAGCAGCAGCCCCGACACGAGTACCAGGCGGGCCACCCACGGCGGCGCGCGGCTCCAGTCCTGGGTCGCGAAGGCCAGGATCGGGATCAGCGGCAGCAGGCGCTCGTCGGCGAAGCTCGACCCGCTCAGCGAGGACGGCGTCACGACGAACAGCACGATCAGGGCGAGGAGGGCCGGCGCCACCGCCCGGTGCGGCCTGACTCCCTTCCGCCAGCCCAGCGCGAACACCGCCACCGCCGCGATCAGCGAGCCCTGGTCCAGCAGCCGGTCCTGGTCGCGCAGCAGCATGACCAGCGCGTTCAGCTTGATGTGGACCCCGGTGTGGTTGCGGCCCAGGAAGGACTGCGCGCTGAGCCGCCACAGCAGCAGGATGGGGACCGACACCGTCAGCGGCCTCGTGCGGCGCAGGAAACTGCCGAGCTGGTCCCGACGTCGCAGCCCCGCCAGCTCGCGCGAGCCCACGAACAGCACGAACAGGCAGCCGGCCACGACATGGCACAGGAACAGCAGCGGCAGCGCGATCCAGGTCGCGAGCTCGCGCAGGGCCGGACGACGGTCCAGCATGATCCAGGACGCGAAGCCGATCAGCGCCAGCGCCACGCCCAGCATGTAGTTGAGGAAGCCGTAGTTGAACGGGTAGCAGTACACGAACACCAGCGCCCAGCCGATCGCCGCGGCACCGCGCGGGTTGAGCGCGCGGGCCACCATGAGGATGCCGGCGCCGAGCAGCGGCGGGATCGCCGCCGCCGCCAGCCGGTACGCTCCGGTGATGCCGAGCACCCTGCGGGCCACCGCCACGAACAGGTCGGTGCCGAGGTTCGGGACCAGGTGCCAGTTGAACCCCATGAAGCGCGCGAAGGCGGGATCGTCCGCGTAGGCGGCGGCGGCGGCACTTCCCATGTGCCCCGGCACGTCCGTCAGCGGCGGGACCGTGACCACCAGGAAGGGCAGCACCAGAAGCAGGCAGACCACGACGGCAAACGACGTGCGACCGACGACGCTCATGTCGATCGGGCGCCCCCCGGGCGGGTCGTCTCCGCCCGCTCCGCCGACCTCACGCTCCGGCCGATTGCGGCGCGGGCATCCACCGCATGCAGGCCCGGACCCCGCGGAGGCGACAGGCGCCGGAAACCGGCGACGGATGGGATCATGCCAGGCGGTCGCGCCGGCGCCGCGTCGCGACGGTGATCAGCCGTGCTCTCCGCGCGGCGGCGGCCGGTCGCGTGGCGGACCGCCGGACAGGCGGGCGACCCACGGGAAGCGGACCGCCTCCGACACGTCGTATCCGAGGTTGAAGACGTGCGGCGAGCGCCGACGCAGCCGGGCCGAGGCATAATAGGTGCCGAACAGCCGATCCATGATGAACGAGCTTATGCCGTAGTTGCCGACCTCGTCGTGGAAATGGTGCGCAAGATGCAGCTCCTTCATGCGCTGCAGCAGCCGATGCCGCGGCTTGAAGTTGAGGTGCTGGATGCAGTGGCAGAACTCGTAGGCGCAGGTGATGAGCAGCCCGGTGCAGGTCGCCGCCGCTGCTCCGCCGGGCCCGGCGCCGACCACCCAGCCGAGCGGGACCAGGATGGCGAGCAGGGTGGGTAGCGTGGTGACGGGCGAGCCGAACAGGACGTCCATCCGGTACGGGTCCTGGTGGTGGTCGAAGTGGATCCGCTTCCACAGCGCCGCGGTCAGCTTCGACCGGTAAAGGAAGCGGCTGTGCAGGACGAAGCGGTGGATCGCATACCAGGCCAGCGGATAGGCGGCGACCGTGGCCACCACGGCACAAAGCGGACGCCAGGCGGAGGCGCTGTCCCGCGCCGCGACAACCCCCGCCACGACCGCCCCGAGGACGTAGAGATGGACGGCGGGATGACTGCTGTAGGCGACCACCAGATCCCGCAGGGTCATCCGTCCCAGGTCGAAGCTCCGTCCGTACTTCCGCCATCGGGTATACATGATGTCCTCCCTGCCAGGGTCCGGGATGAGCCCGCAAGACTGCCGCGCCAGCAGTCCGGCAGGTGTATCATGATCTTGACCCCCGAACTATTCGACGACGGCCGGCCCTCTGCAGGCTTCCCGTGTCGAGCCGCAGCCGGGCGCCACCTCTGTCCCGCTCGTCCGCCTCGGCCGGACGCCAGGTGCCGGGGTCATCCGTCGCCATCGGCCGATCGGGTGGCCGATGGCGAGCATGGTCGGGAACTACCGCCTCGGCTCCCCGGGTTGCCGGTGTGCGGCCGGGTGGTGCATGCAGCACGGCCCAATCCTCATGAACGACAACGGACGCAGCACATGGCCGCAGAACGGATACAGGCCGTCGACATCCATGACTGCGGCAGGCTTGCGGATGACCGGCGGTCGTGCGGACGCGGAACGGTCACGGATGCTGCCGGCGGGATGATCGGGCGCGGCCGGTCGAGCGGCCGAGGCCGTGCTGCGGGCCCGGCGCACGGCTTCTCCCGATGGCGGCGACCGGGCCATCTCCTGTGGATGCTGCTGGCCGCGACGTGCCCTGCATCGCCGTCCTCGGCGCAGCCCGTCGGCGAAACCGCCCGACCCTGCGCGTCGAACGACGAGCATGCGGCGCAGAGGGTCCTGGCGACCGTGACCGGAGCACGTCGCGTAGCCGGCAACATCACCTTCACCCTGTACGGCTCCCGGCCCACCGCCTTCCTGGCCCACAACGGATCGATAGCGATCGACCGCATCACCCTTGCCGGAACCAGCGCTGACGCCTGCTTCGTCGTCTCGACGCCGGGAATCTACGCCCTGGCCGTCTACCACGACGAGAACAACAACCACCACTTCGACCGCTCGGCGATCGGTCTTCCGGTGGAAGGGTATGGCTTCTCCAACAACGCCGCGACCTTCCTGGGACCGCCATCGTTCGCGTCCGCACGGTTCACGGTAAAGCCGGGGGACAACCACGTCACCATGAGGCTACGCTACTAGGGCATCATCCTGACTGAACCGACCCGGTCGGATAAGGATGCTCGACAAGACAACGAGCTGGAGCATGATCCCGAGCCGTGGTGCGACGGATCAATCCTGGAGCGATCCGGCTGATCGGTCCAGGTTCGGCAAACGTACTCGTGGGGCGTGAGGCCCTTCAGGTCCCGCGGCACCGTGCTCGAAACCCACGTCGTGCGCGCCAATCCGCACCGGAAGGCGTTCCGGCCCGGCTCCGTCCCGTCGCTGGCGATCTTCCAGGGACCACGGGCCTAGGTGTCGCCGTCCCAGTACGGGACGAAGCGACAGCACGGCAAGGTGGTCCCGACCTGGAACTGCGTCGCGGCTCATGCCCATGGCCCGGCATCGATCGTCGAGGATCACGCCTGGCTCCTGTCGCGCCTCCGGGAGCTGACCGAGGCCAACGAAGGTCACCGCGACCAGCCCTGGTCGATCTCGGATGCTCCGCGGACTTCATCGACAACCTCCTCCGGGCGATCGTCGGGGCACCCCGGCCGGCCCGTGCGCCTCGCCGCAGGCCATGAGCTGGATCATGCGGGAGCTGGAGGCAGCGCGCCCGTCCGGAGCCTCCTGAACGCCGGATGCCTGCCGTTTCCGCTTGCGCCAGGAGCCGGTTCGTGGTTCACGCAACGCACGTCCCTGCCGGAGCGAGTGGCATCGCTCCGGCTATACCCATGCCGTGCCTCCCGCGAGGCGACGGCGCCGTATCCCGGGATCCCCTCGGCCGGCCGGGTTGAAGCATCCGAAGGGAGACCCCATGCCACTCTATGAATGCGTGCTGATCGCGCGCAACGACGTCACCCAGGCCCAGGTCGAGCTGATCGCCGACGGCATCGCCACCCAACTCGAAGGCGAGCAGGGCACGATCCAGAAGCGCGAGTACTGGGGCCTGCGCAGCCTGGCCTACCGCATCAAGAAGAACCGCAAGGGGCACTACCTGCTCCTCGGCCTCGACGCGCAGCCGGCCTCCATCAAGGAGATGGAGCGCCAGCTCGGCCTGAACGAGGACGTGCTGCGCTTCATGACCATCCGCGTCGAGGCGATCGACGAGGCGCCGTCCGCCATCCTCAGCCGCAAGGGCGACGACCGCGAGCGCGGCTTCCGCGGGCCCAAGCCCGCCGGCCGCTTCGACAGCGGGCGCAAGCGCGGCTACGACGACCGCGAGGAGTTCCGCGCCCGCGACGAGGGTGGCGAGCGTCCGGAGCGCGGCCCGCGTGGCCCGCGTTCCGAGATGGCAGAAGCGGAGTAGGCATCCATGTCCCAGTCAGCCCAGTCGCCTCAGTCCCCGTCCGGGGCCGAGGACGTCAACCCCGCCGCGCGCCGCACCGCCGTCGGCGCCCGCCGGCCGTTCTACCGCCGCCGCAAGTCCTGCCCGTTCTCCGGCCCGAACGCGCCGAAGATCGACTACAAGGACGTGCGCCTGCTGTCCCGCTTCCTCAGCGAGCGCGGCAAGATCGTGCCGAGCCGCATCACCGCGGTATCGGCGAAGAAGCAGCGCGAGCTGGCGCAGGCGATCAAGCGCGCCCGCTTCCTCGCCCTGCTGCCCTACATCCTGAGCTGAGGGAGCGAACCCCATGTCCGCAACCGAGGTGATCCTGCTCCAGCGCATCGAGAAGCTGGGCCAGATGGGCGACGTCGTGAAGGTGAAGCCGGGCTATGCCCGCAACTTCCTGCTGCCACAGGGCAAGGCGATCCGCTCCAACAGCGCCAACCGCGCCCGCTTCGAGGGCGAGCGTATCCAGCTTGAGGCCAACAACCTCAAGCGCCGCGAGGAGGCCGAGCGCCTGGCCGAGCGGATGAGCGGCCTCACGGTCGTCATCATCCGCCAGGCCGGCGACAGCGGCAGCCTGTACGGCTCGGTGTCGCCCCGCGACATCGCGCTGGCGGCGGCCGAGGGCGGCCTGACCATCGACCGCCAGCAGGTGCAGCTGGCGCATCCGATCAAGACGCTGGGCCTGTCCGACGTACGCATCGTGCTGCATCCCGAGGTCAGCATACGCGTGGTCGCCAACGTCGCCCGGTCGACGGAGGAGGCGGAGCGCCAGGCCCGCGGCGAGCGCGTCGGCCGCGACGGCGACGACGAGGACGAGCAGCCTGCCTACGGTCCGGAGGAGGCCGAGGGCGAGATCGCCTGACGCAGCCCGCCGCACACGCCGCCGGATCGCGACGGCCCGGACAACCCGTCCGGGCCGTTCGCATGTCCGGCCGCCCCTTTGACCGGGATGCCGCTGTCGGTTCATCCTGACCCCATCGATTGCTGTCGGAGGCCGAGGCATGCCCATCCTGCTCGATCTGGTGCTCAGGCGGTTCATCCGGTTCGGCCGTCTCGACATCAGGTATGCGGGCGGACAGGTGCGCTCCTACGGGCACGGCACCCCGCATGTCGGAATGGAGATGCTCGATCCCGCCAGCGAGACCGGGCTCCTGCTCAATCCGGGGCTGGCGTTCGGCGAGGCCTACATGGCCGGCACCATCCGCCCGGTCGGCTGCACCCTCTACGACCTGATGGACGTGTTCATGGTCAACGCGGTGCGCGGCGGCCATCCCGGCGCCACCGTGTCGTCCCGGGTGCGGGAAGCCAAGCGCGTGTTCACCCAGTACAACCCGGCCCCACGCGCCCGTCGCAACGTCGCCCACCACTACGACCTCAACGGCCGTCTCTACAGCCTGTTCCTGGACCGCGACCGCCAGTATTCCTGCGCCTACTTCCCGCGCGGCGACGAGACTTTGGAGGAAGCGCAGGAGGCCAAGAAGCGCCACATCGCCGCCAAGCTCTGCCTCGACCGGCCCGACCTCGAGGTGCTGGACATCGGCTGCGGCTGGGGCGGCATGGCGCTGACGCTCGCCCGAGACTACCGCGCCCGCGTCACCGGCATCACCCTGTCCACCGAGCAGCTGGCCGAGGCGCGCGCGCGGGCGGACGCGGAAGGCCTGTCCGACCGGGTGCGGTTCGAGCTGATGGACTACCGCGCGGTCGACCGGCGCTTCGACCGCATCGTCTCCGTCGGCATGTTCGAGCACGTCGGCGTCGGCCATTTCGACGCCTACTTCGCCCGCATCCGCGACTGCCTCAAGCCCGACGGCGTGGCGCTGGTGCACGCGATCGGCCGCAACGAGGGCCCGGGCGCCACCAACCCGTGGCTGGACAAGTACATCTTCCCCGGCGGCTACTCGCCGGCACTCAGCGAGACCTTCGCCGCCATCGAGCGCTCCGGCCTGTGGGTGACCGACTGCGAGATCCTCCGGCTGCACTACGCGAAGACGATCGCGCACTGGCGCCGCCGCTTCGCCGCCAACCGCGACCTGATCGCCTCGCTCTACGACCAGCGCTTCTGCCGCATGTTCGAGCTGTACCTCGCCGGCTCGGAGATCGCGTTCCGTCGCCAGGGACACATGAACTTCCAGATCCAGCTCACCCACGACGCCGAGGCCGTGCCCCTGTCGCGCGACTACATGGTGGATGCCGAACGCGCGGCCCTCGCGGCCGCAAGGACCCACGCGCCGCTGGAGCGGCTGGACGCGGACTGAAGACCGGCCGACGACAAGGCTGGGCTCTGCCCAGACCCGCCAAAGGCCTTGGCCTTTGGAAACCGATTTGTTAGCTGGCCTGCGGCGAACGACGGATCAATAGGCCGGGCTGATGAGGGCGGGTCGGTTCCTCCAGGCAACGACCGGGGCGATCGCCGCCACCCGCCAATACTCGTTCGGGTCCTGAGCCAGCACCGACAGATAGAACGTCGCCATGCCTTCGCGACTGAAGGTGCGGGGAGGGGCTGCGTCGCGGCGAAGCCTCCCCAGGCTGGCGTCGACCTTCCGGTTGGACAACCCGGCCAGCGGCGGGTTCGAGGCCAGCGTCGGGATGACGCGCTGGCCAATCTGCTTCTCGATGCCGGCGCGGTGGGCGGCGCCGAACGCCACCATCCACACGGTCTGCACCGCGACCGACAGGAAGTCCTCGGTCAGCATGCGGTGCCACAGCTTTTGGTCCTTGTCCGCGCCCTGCAGCGTGAGCGGGATCCAGGCGGTCCAGGCGTAGGGCGGAAGACCGGCAACGTCGCGGAACGTGGCAACGTGATAGGTCTGAATGACGTCTCAACGGAGGGAGGGTGTGTCGGCCTCGTAATTCTCTGTTCTTTGTCGCGCGGCGAGATCTGCACGCATCAAGCCATCGCTAATGTTCAGCCACGTCGCCCGGTCGATCGGTCGCTGACAACGCGCGCTCACCGCAAGCGCATAGCAACGCGCCACTCGTCCGGACATCGTGGATTGCTTGACCACGCCGAGTGCCAGCGGGCCGTAGGGATCTCGCACTGCCGTCAGGATCTCGTAGTACTTGGTCCGGTCGCCCGCATCCGAGGCTGTCTTCAGCCGACCCAGGGTGCTGGAGTCCAACGCCATCACTCGACCTCGCACGATTTCAGGAAGCTGGTGAACCTGTCGTGGATGACCCTCCACTGACCGACGTAGGCGTGGTTGTAGTCGATCTTTACTATCATGTCGTTGGCAACGAACGACTGGCTGCAGCTTGATATCGTGAATACCCCGTCGGTATGGGTGCAAGAAATGAACTCAGGCGTATGGGCGAGTGGCGGAAGGGCATAAACGTCAGCGCCTCGATCTCCCGGCGGATCCTTGCCTCGGACGAGCTCAACCATGCCGCCTCCAGGAGCCTCGCCGGGCGAGGAACGGTTCGCCTGGCGCGGGATCGTGTGGTTGCCAATCTCGTCGGGGAACAGGGCGACCGAAAGCTCGCCGGGGACATCGTCGAGAACCTGGTCCGCAGGCGCCGCGTCGCCGTCCACGTCGGCGGCGCTGTTGACGAGGACCAGCAGCGTCGGCCGCCGCTGCACCGCCCACTTCTCCTCATCGGTGAGACCACGCATCTCCGGCCAGGCCAGTTCGAGCAGCACGGTGCCGACCCGCCCGGTCTCGACGGCGCTCTCGAACACCTCCGGCGGAAACAGGTAGGTGTGGCCGCCGATGCGCGTCTCGCCCGGCTTGAGCGGCGCCGCCACGGCAGGCGTCGCGGCGAGAACCGCGAGAAGAAACGCTCGCTTCAAGTTCGCTCTCCCTGTCCTCATCTCGCCAAATAACGACCTGGACACCTCCCGACCGACATTCCATCGAACGTTTGGCTTTACAACAGCCGCGCGAGCCGGTCGAACTCGGCGATGCCCAGCGTCTCGGCGCGCCGGGTCGGATCGATCCCCGCC
>CALMVN010000231.1:15925-16284 GCA_937873225.1 uncultured Acetobacteraceae bacterium | reverse complement strand
CGCCCACCAGCCGAGCATACTGCCGCGTGCTGATGTGCTCGCCATCGGCCGTACGGCTGGAGAATACGAGGTCTTGCAGGCCGCGCGACATAGCGGCGACGGAGCTCGGGGCAGAAGCATGGCTGGTAGCCGCAAGCGGAATGTCCGGTGTAGAGCGAGCCAGCCCCACCGCGGAGAGGCACGGTTCAGAGGTCGCCGTGCGCGACAGAGGCGATCGCGGTGGCCGACGCGTTCGGGTAGCGCATCAGCGGCGCGACGGCGACGCGGGCCGCCGGTGCGGCCGCGACCAGCAGCCCGATCGCGGACCACATGGCGAGGCGCCTGCCGAGCCGCCTGCCGCCCGCCATCGTCGTGTGCGG
>CALMVN010000231.1:0-15827 GCA_937873225.1 uncultured Acetobacteraceae bacterium | reverse complement strand
ACAGGCCCAGCCGGCGGTGCAGCGCCGACGTTCCGGCCGGGCGGCCGAACAGCGCGCTGTCGCTCTGGAACATGGCATAGCCGGCATCGAAGCTGAGGGTGGTCATGGTGTCGTCTCCTTGGCATGGACCATGCTGGGCCATGCCGGAGACATTGCAGCAGGCGTGCCAGACGCGTGCATCAGGTCAACCCATTGTTGTTGCTTGGTTTCCTGCGGGATGTTTGGCATTGCTTCGCTGACGGATTGTACTTCTTCCTGACAGTTAGTGTTTCATGCCAAGACTTGGCCGATACCGCGTCCGCGCTAGGCTTCCCGTTGCGCGACCTCCGCCAGACGAAGCAGGCGCAGGAAGTTCCCGCTCCAGAAAGCCGCGATCTCGGCCCGGTCGTAGCCGCGGCGCTGCAGCTCCGTTGTCACCGCCGGGCTGTCCGCCGCGTTGCTCCAGCCCCTGATGGCGCCGCCGCCGTCGAAGTCGGAGCTGATGCCGACATGCGCCGTGCCGATGCGCCGCGCCACGTAGTCGATGTGGTCGACCAGGTCGGACACGCCGACCTCCTCCCCGCCAGCGCCCATCCCGCGCGGGCGCAGGAAGCCGGGCATGGCGGTGATCTGGATCAGGCCGCCGGTGTCGCGCAGCGCGTCGAGCTGGACGTCGTCGAGGTTGCGCCGATGGTCGCACAGGGCGCGGACGCAGCTGTGGGTCGCCACCACCGGCGTGCTCGACTGCGCCGCCGCCTGCAGCATGGACTCCCGCGACAGGTGCGACACGTCGACCAGCAGGCCGTGTCGGTTCATCTCGGCGACCGCCTCGCGCCCGAACGCGCTCAGGCCGCCGTGGCGCGCTTCCGCGTCGCCGAGGTCGCGGCGCGGGATCGCGCTGTCGGCAACGGCATTGTGGCCGTTATGGGTCAGGGTGACGTAGCGGGCGCCCTTGGCGCGGATCGCGGCCACCACGGACAGGTCCTCGCCAAGGGCGTAGGCGTTCTCGACCGCCGGCACGACCGCGATCACGTCCTCCCGCCTGGCCTGCTCGATCTCGTCGGCGGTGGCGCAGATCCTGGCCCGGATGCCGTTCCGCTCGGTTCCCATCTCCCGGATCCGGTCCAGCATGGCGAACATCCGCTCGCGCGCGTCGGCGTGGCCGGCCGCGTCGGTCGGCCCCTGCGGGATGTAGGCGGCGAAGCAGCCGGCCGACACGCCGCCGGCACGCATCTTGGGCAGGTCGACGCGCCGGGTGGTGCCGTTGGTGAACGGGTCGTCGCCGCCGGGCCAGGGGATGTCGATGTGGCTGTCGAGGGTCAGGAGGGAGGCATGCAGCTCGGGATGGTCGCTCATCATGCCACGCAACGCCCAGCGGCGGGCATTTGCAAGCGGGCTTGCCACCCGACGCCGGTTGCGCGATCCGGTGCCGGATGCGCGTCGTCACCTGGAACATCAACTCGCTGCGGCTTCGTCTTCCGCTGCTGGAACGGCTGGTCGCGGAGCTGTCGCCGGACGTGATCTGCCTGCAGGAGACCAAGGTCCCGGACGAGCTGTTCCCGGAGCAGGTCCCTGCCCGGCTCGGCTACCCGTTCCACCTGCGCCGCGGCATGAAGGGCTACAACGGCGTCGCCATCCTGTCCCGGGTGCCGATGCGACGCGACGACACCGCGCCGGACTGGTGCCTGAAGGACGACCGGCGGCACCTGGCGGCGGTGCTGGACGCGCCGAGCGGGCCGGTCACGCTGCACGACTTCTATGTTCCCGCCGGCGGCGACGTGCCGGACCCGGCGGCGAACCCGAAATACGCCCACAAGCTGGCCTTCGTGGAGGAGGCGACCCGCTACTTCGCGGCGCATCCGGCGCACGCGCGCTGCGTGCTGGTCGGCGACCTCAACATCGCGCCGGGGGAGCACGACGTGTGGAGCCACCGCCAGCTGCGCGACGTGGTGAGCCACACCGAACCTGAAATCGTGCGAATGCGGGCCTGGATGGACACGGGCTTCGTCGACGCGATGCGCCAGTTCGTGCCGCCGACGGAGAAGCTCTACACTTGGTGGTCGTATCGCAACCGCGACTGGCGCGGCTCGAACCGCGGCCGGCGGCTGGACCACGTCTGGGTCACGCCGGACCTGCTGCCATCCCTGCGCGACCTGGTCGTGCACGTCGCGGCGCGGGATTGGCCACAGCCGTCCGACCACGTCCCGGTGGCGGTAGACTTGGCGCTGTGATGCCGGAGACCAGCGCGGTCAGGCGACGCCGCCGGCAGGGTCGAGCCGGTAGCCGCCGCCCTCGGTGACGAGCAGGCACGCGTTGGTCGGGTCCGGCTCGATCTTCTGCCGCAGGCGGTAGATGTGGGTTTCCAGCGTGTGGGTGGTGACGGCGGCGTTGTAGCCCCACACCTCGTTCAGCAGCACCTGGCGGGCCACCGGGCGGGTGCCGGCGCGATACAGGAACTTCAGGATCGCCGCCTCCTTCTCGGTCAGGCGGATGCGCCGGTTGCGTGTCGGCTCCTGCAGCAGCTTCGCCGACGGGCGAAACACGTAGGGGCCGATGGTGAAGACGGCGTCCTCGCTGTTCTCGAAGATGCGCATCTGCGCGCGCAGACGGGCCAGCAGCTCGGCGATGCGGAACGGCTTGGCGACGTAGTCGTTGGCGCCGGCGTCGAGGCCGCGCACCACGTCGGCCTCGTCGTCGGAGCCGGTCAGCATGATGATCGGCATGCGACGGCCCTGCTTGCGCTGCTCGGCACAGAAGTCGCGGCCGTCGCCGTCCGGCAGCGACACGTCCAGGATCAGCGCGTCGTAGCGCACCGACGGCTCCGCCATCAGCCGCGCCGCCTCGGCAATCGAGTCCGCCTGTTCGACCGAGAACTCCCCTTCGAGCTGGAGCTGCTCGACCAGCGCCTTACGCAGCGCGTGGTCATCGTCCACGATCAGAATGGGACGTTCACCCGCCATGGAAACCCTCTCCTGACCGGCAACGGGCCAAGCGACCAGGCTGCCGAAACGATGCGACGAAGCGTTCCTGTCCAGCCATCGAGGCGGGAAGGCGACACGTCCCATTCACAACGCGGTGACCATGGCCGTGTGCGCATCGAGACGACGCGGACGGGGCACACTTTCTCGTGAACTCCGTCCGGTCGGCGGTTCGGGAGAAGCAGCACGGGAGCAGCGGCATGACGGAAGCCTGGATCGAGCGGAACGGGAGGCAGGCGGTGCTGCGCATGGGCGGGCTGGCGCTGCCGGCGGTGCTGGGCGCCGCCGGCACGCGCGCAGACAAGGCCGAGGGCGACGGGGCCACGCCGACCGGCCTGCTGCGGCTGCGACGCGTGCTGTATCGTGCCGACCGCGGCCCGGCGCCTGCCTGCGCGGTCGCGCGCGAGGCGCTCGCCCCGGATGACGGCTGGTGCGACGACCCGACGCATCCCGACTACAACACGCAGGTCCGGCTGCCGCACCCGGCGCGGCACGAGCGGCTGTGGCGCGGGGACGGGCTCTACGACCTTCTCGGCGTGCTGGGCTGGAACGATGATCCGGTGGTGCGGGACCGCGGCTCGGCGATCTTCCTGCACGTGGCCCATCCGGACGGGCGGCCGACCGAGGGCTGCGTCGCGCTGGCGCCGGACGCGCTCCGGCTGGTGCTGGCCGAAGGCCTGGTCGCGATCAGGATCGATCCCTGACCGCGACCGGCGCCGCGTGCGTCAGGGCTGCGTCGGGTTGATCCCGTAGGACTGCGCCAGTGCGTTCGAGTCGGTGATGTACGGGCTCATCTGGTGGTAGTCGGCCTCAAGCGTCGAGAACTCGTTCTGCAGCACCGTCACCTCGGCCGCGGGAACCTGGACCGCGCCGCTGGCCACTTCCGGATAGGAATAGCCGCTGATCGCGCTGCTGAACGGGGCGAGGTCGCTGACCCCCTGCTGGGTTCCGAGGTCGAGCACCACGCCGTAATGGTCCATGTGCGGGTTGGCGACCACGGCGCTGGCGACCTCCGTGGAATCCGTGCCGTACTCGGCGATCGGGTCGCCCTGCTCGACGAAGTTGACGAAGTTGTTCGCCGGCGCCACGGCGGCGTTGTAGCCCGGCAGGCCGCTGGCGCCGAACACCAGGCCCGGCAGCCCGGTCTGCGACGCGACGTAGGAGGCCTGCATGCCGCCGAGCGAAAACCCGGTCAGGTAGACCCTGTTGGCCGACAGGCCCTGCGACACGGCCAGCGTCTGCACCGTCTTGGCGAAGGCGAGCGCATCGGCATAGCCGGGCAGCGTGCTCGGGTCGTAGCCGGACAGGGTCGCCTGGGCCAGGTTGTACTGGTCCTGGGTGATGTCCCAACGGTAGGCGACGATCACGTTGCCGACGCCGTCGAGATAGGCATAGGCCGTGGTGCCGTTGTTCGTCGAGATCGACACGGGGTTGCCGGACGCGTCCAGCATCGAGCTGAGCCCGTAATCGGGAGCGTAGTAGGCGTCCACGCTGGCCAGGGTCGCCGCCTCGAAGGACTCCATGCTCGGCGCGTCGGGCGGGATGACCAGGCTGAGGGCGCTGGTGGCCGCTTGTGCCGCATGGGACGCAAGGCCGAGCGACAGGAGCAGGCAACAGGAGCCGGCAAGCGCGGAGCGCGCCGACAGCCTGGAACGGAGGCCGGAACCACCCGCCGAAGATCTTTTCACTGCTTGCCAACCATTGTCTCAGGAGTGCAGCAGCGTGACAGAAAAGCGTCCCGGAAGCCAACTATTTCTCAAATTCTATACAGCATGCGCGTCGCCGCCTCGGAACTGGTCAGGCCGGCGGCGGCTCCGGCCGGACCCGCGCCAGCACCGCGGCGAAGAACCCGTCGGTTCCGTGCTGGCGTGGCGTCAGGCGCAGGACGCCTCCCGCCTGCAGCGCTTGTGCCGGGATCGGCGGGAGGATCGGGTCAGGCGCCCGCAGGTCGAGCAACGCGAAGTCCGCATGACGTGACAGGAAGGCGTCGACCTGGGACGCGTTCTCCTCGCGCAGCACCGAGCAGGTGGCATAGACAAGCCGACCCTCCGGGCGCACCAGCGTCGCCGCCCGGTCCAGGATCGCCGACTGTTTGGCGAGGAGCTCGTCCAGATCCGCACGGGTCAGGCGGAGCCGGGCGTCCGGGTTGCGCCGCCAGGTGCCGGTGCCGGTGCAGGGCGCATCGACCAGCACCCGGTCGAAGCTGGCACGTCGGCGCTTGGCCCACTTGTCGCCCTCCACCAGCAGGTGCCGCTCGACGTTGTGCACCCCGGCCCGGCGCAGGCGACGCACCGCCCCGTCCAGGCGCGGCTCCGACACGTCGCACGCCACCACGTGGCCGCGGTTGTCCATGCACATCGCCAGGCCCAGCGTCTTGCCGCCGGCGCCGGCGCAGTAGTCCAGCACGCGCATCTCCGGGCCGGCTCCCACCGCCTGCACCACCAGCTGGCTGCCCTCGTCCTGGATCTCGACCAGGCCGCCCGCGAACGCCTTCGTGCTGGTCACCGGCAGGCGTCCGGGCACGCGCAGGCCCCAGGGGGAAAGCGGCGTGGGTTCGGTGGCGATGCCCTCCTCCGCCAATGCCGCCGCCGCCGCCTCGCGTGTGGTGCGCAGGAGGTTGACGCGCAGGTCCAGCGTCGCCGGTGCGCTCAGCGCGGCGATCTCGGCCCGCAGTCCTTCGCCGAACTCGGCCGACAGCAGCGGAAGCAGCCAGTCCGGCACCTCCAGCGCCACCGCCTCCGGCATCTCCGGATGGTCCAGCGTGTGGCCTTCCAGCGCGCGCAGCACCCGCAGCTCGAACGGCTCCAGCACGTCGGGCGCATAGCGGCCGCCGGAAAACGCACGCTGCAGGCTGTCGACCGGACGGCCGGCCAGCACCGACAATGCCGCCACCAGCAGGCGCGGCCGGGCGCTGCCGCCGGCGCGCTGCAGCCACCACTCGAGGCGACGCCAGGCACGCAGCACCGACCACGCCTCCGTCGATACCGCACGGCGGTCGCCGCCGCCGATGTAGCGGCGCTCGCGGAAGAAGGTGTTGGCCACCGCATCGGCCGGGCGCCTGGGTGCGGCCTCCATCGCGAACAGGAGGTCGATGGCGGCAGCGAGGCGGGCGTTGGGGGTCATCGAAGTTCCAGGTTGAAACCAGGGCGCCGCCCTGGACCCGCCAAGGGCGGAGCCCTTGGGACCCGGTTGTTGGACCGGACCGGAGGCCGATCATGCCTCCGGTACGGCAGAAACTAGTCCTGCCGGTAGTTCGGCGCTTCCCGGGTGATCGCCACGTCGTGCACGTGGCTTTCGCGCAGGCCGGCGCCGGTGATGCGGCGGAACTGCGTGCGTGTCTGCAGCTCCGCGATCGTGGCGCTGCCGGTGTAGCCCATGCCGGCGCGCAGGCCGCCGACCAGCTGGTGCACCACCGCGGCCATGCCGCCCTTGAACGCGACACGCCCCTCGATGCCCTCCGGCACCATCTTGAGCGTGTCCTTGATCTCCTGCTGGAAGTAGCGGTCGGCCGAGCCGCGCGCCATCGCGCCCAGGCTGCCCATGCCGCGATACGCCTTGTAGGAGCGGCCCTGGTAGAGGAACACCTCGCCGGGCGCCTCCTCGGTGCCGGCAAGGAGGGAGCCCACCATCACCACGTCGGCGCCGGCTCCGATCGCCTTGACCAGGTCGCCGGAGGTGCGCACCCCGCCATCGGCGATCGCCGGGATGTCGCGGTCGTGGCAGGCGGCGGCGGTTTCCAGCACCGCGGAGAACTGCGGCACGCCGACGCCGGCGACCACGCGGGTGGTGCAGATGCTGCCGGGGCCGATGCCGATCTTGACCGCGTCGGCGCCGGCCTCGATCAGCGCCAGCGCCGCTTCGGGGGTGGCGACGTTGCCGGCGATCACCTGCACCGTGTTCGACAGCCGCTTCACCCGCTCGATGGCGCTCATCACGCCCCCCGAATGGCCGTGCGCGGTGTCGATCACCAGCACGTCCACCCCGGCGCCCACCAGCGCCTCGGCGCGCTGGAGGCCGTCCGCGCCCACCCCGGTCGCGGCGGCGCAGCGCAGCCGGCCCATCTCGTCCTTGTTGGCCAACGGGTGCGCCACCGCCTTGTCCATGTCCTTGACGGTGATGATGCCGATGCAGCGGCCCTGCGCATCCACCACCAGCAGCTTCTCGATGCGCCGGCTGTGCAGCAGCTGCCTGGCCTGGTCGGGCGTGGCGCCGTCGGTCACGGTCACCAGGTTATCGCGCGTCATCAGCTGCTCGACGGGGGCGCCCGGGTCGGTGGCGAAGCGCACGTCGCGGTTGGTCAGGATGCCGACCAGGCGCTGCGTGCCCGGTTCCACCACCGGCAGGCCGCTGATCCGGTTGGCGGCCATGATGGCGCGCACCTCGGCCAGGGTCTGCTGCGGCTGCACGGTCACGGGGTTCACCACCATGCCGCTCTCGAACCGCTTCACCCGTCGCACCTGCTCGGCCTGCTCCTCGGGCGTCAGGTTCTTGTGGATCACCCCGAGCCCGCCCTGTTGCGCCATGGCGATCGCCATGGCGTCCTCGGTGACGGTGTCCATGGCGGCGGAGATCAGCGGGATGTTGAGACCGATGCGCCGGGTCAGCCGGGTGCGCGTGTCGGTCGCGTGCGGCAGCACCTCCGAGTAGGCCGGCACCACCAGGACGTCGTCAAAGGCGAGCGCCTCGCGGATCCGGTCGAGGGTGTGCAGCGGGGTGGTCCGGGCGTCGGGACGGGGTTCCATGAGCGTGGCTCCTGCGGGGAGCGCCCGGATGCGGCTTCGCCGCCGCGCCTCGGCCCGACCTTTGGCGGCTCCCCCTACAATGCGTCCCGGCAGCGTGCAAGCGATTGCACATGCGCCGCCGTCCCGGCACCCTTGCGTCATGACCGATGCCGCACGAGTCTGGCGCCCCATCCTGCTGCTGGCGATCCCCCTCGCCGCCCTGCTCGGTGGCTGCGGCGGCTCCGGGCTGCCGCCCGTCCCGGTCCAGGCTTTGGACGCGCCACGCTACGCCTGTCCGGACGGAAGCAGCTTCACGACGCAGTTCGACCCCACCACCCACCAGACCGACCTGTGGCTGAACGGCGGCGCGCCGCATCGCCTCGACCCGGTGCCGGACCCGCTCGGCGGCGTGCTGTACCAGGACGCCGACTACCAGCTCCGTCCCGGGGCGAGCGACTCGTCGAAGGCGCTGACCGACCGCTCCACCACGCAGCGACAGGCCTGCGCCCGGACACAGGCTCCGCACGGCGTCGGCCAGCCGCAGCAGCAGTGACCGGCGGGGGCGGCGTCAGGACCGCGCCAGGGCCTGCTGCAGCTCGGCCTTGCTCATGCGCGAACGGCCGGCGATCCCCTTCCCGGCCGCCTGACGATACAGCTCGGCACGCGTCGGCGACTCGCCTTGCACGTCGTCGCGCTCCGCCGCCTCGGTCTTGCGCAGCGCCTTGCGGTTCTTGTCCGGCGATACCCGGTTTGACGCGCCTGCCTCGCGCAGCCCGATCGCGATCGCCTGGCGGGGGTTTTCCACGGTGCCGCCCTGCGCCTGTTCGAGCGTGCCCTGCTTGAACTCGTGCATCACGCGGCCGACGATCCGCTTCTGCTTGTCGTTCTGCCTGGCCGCCATCGACCGCTCCTGTCCCTGGGGTGTCCGGACAACCAGTGGCTTCTGGTTTCGTTGCATCGTTCCTGCGTCGGACCGCGGCTCGAGGTCGAGGCGGCCGGGGTGGGTACGCCGTCCCGCCAGCGCGTCGAGGGTCCGACGCCAGGCGAAGGGCGCCCGCGGCGGCTTCGGCAGGCCGGGATAATGCCTCGGTCCCGTGCCGAGGCGGAGCGAGTGCGGCACGATCGATGCCGACGTGCCAGCCGAGGCGGCCGATGATCCGCCATGCGTCGCCTGCTCCATGAACTCCGCAGGCAGCATGACCTGGAACGAAACCGGGATGCAGACCCAGCCGGGCGGCAACGGTTCGGGCAGCGGGTCGCGTGGCGGCGGATCGCCGTAGGTCACGATCGCGTTCATGGTGCAGTGGAGCCTGAAGTCGTCCACTGCTGATGACGCTCCAGGATTGCATCCCGGATCATGCCCCGCCCCTACCCGGCTCGGCGGCCGCCGCCAAGCCGAAGGTGTCGGCGTCAGACCCGGTGGCTCGCCCGTCTCGCCAGCAGGTTGGCCACCAGCCCGGTCCAGCCGGTCTGGTGCGAAGCGCCCAGCCCCTTGCCGGTGTCGCCGTGGAAGTACTCGTGGAACAGGATCAGGCCGGCGAAGTGCGGGTCGCTCTGCAGCTTCTCGCAGTCGCCGTAGATCGGCCGCCTGCCTCGGGCGTCGCGCAGGAACAAGCTGTTGAGCCGGTCGGCGATGTCGTCGGCGATGTCGCGCAGCGTGCGGAAGCGGCCGGACGCGGTCGGGCATTCCACCAGGAAGTCGCGGCCGTAATAATCGTGGAACCGGTCCAGCGCCTCCACGATCAGGAAGTTCATCGGAAACCAGATCGGGCCGCGCCAGTTCGAGTTGCCGCCGAACATCTCGGTGCGGCTTTCGCCCGGCTCGTAGGCGACGTCGATCCGCGCGCCGTCGTTCTCGAACACGTACGGGTTGTCGGCGTGGAACCGCGATAGCGAGCGCACGCCGTGGTCGGACAGGAACTCGGCCGGGTCGAGCACGCGCAGCAGCAGCCGCTTCATGCGGTGGCCGCGCAGCAGCGACAGCAGGCGGCGCTCGCCGATGCCGGGCTCGTCCCAGCGCGCGACCAGGCCGGCCAGGTCGGGGCGGCGGCTCAGGAACAGGTGCAGGCGGCGGGCGAAGTTCGGCAGCCGCTTCAGCATCGCCGGCTCCAGCGTTTCCACCGCGAACAACGGCGTCAGCCCCACCATGGAGCGCAGCTTGAGCTCGCGCATGGAGCCGTCGGGCAGGTTCAGCACGTCGTGGAAGAACTTGTCGCTTTCGCTCCACAGCCCCACGCCGCGAGCACCGATGTCGTTGATCGCCTGCGCGATGTACAGGAAATGCTCGAAGAACTTCGACGCGATGTCCTCGAACGCGCTGTCCTCCATCGCCAGCTCGAGCGCGATGCGCATCATGTTCAGCGCGAACATCGCCATCCAGGCGGTGCCGTCGGTCTGGTCGAGATAGCCGCCGGTGGGCAGCGGGCGGGAGCGGTCGAACACGCCGATGTTGTCGAGCCCCAGGAAGCCGCCCTGGAACACGTTTCGGCCCTGGTTGTCCTTCCTGTTGACCCACCAGGCGAAGTTCAGAAGCAGCTTGTGGAAGATCTGTTCCAGGAAGCCGCGGTCGCCTTCGCCGGTCTGTTCCTGCTCGATCTGGTACACCCGCCACGCCGCCCAGGCCTGCACCGGCGGGTTGGCGTCGCCGAAGTTCCACTCGTAGGCCGGAATCTGCCCGTTCGGGTGCATGTAGGCTTCCGACGACAGCAGAAGCAGCTGGTCCTTGGCGAACGCGCTGTCCACCAGGGCGAAGGTGACGCAGTGGAAGGCGAGGTCCCATGCCGCGAACCACGGGTACTCCCACTTGTCGGGCATGGAGATGATGTCGGCGGCGTTCATGTGCCGCCAGTCGCTGTTTCGGCCGCGCTTGCGGCTCGACGGCGGCGGCGGCAGGGTCGGGTCGCCGCGCAGCCAGCGGTACACGTCCAGGGCGTAGAACTGCTTGTTCCAGATCATCCCGGCCAGCGCCTGGCGCTGCACCAGGCGGGCGTCGACGTCGCGGATGTCCTTCTGCAGCGCGGCGTAGAATCGGTCGGCCTCGGCGCGCCTGGCGTCGATGATGGCGTCGAACCCGGCGAAGGGCGGGATGATCGGCTCGCCGCGCACCAGGCGCACGCGCACCGTCCAGGACTCGCCTGGCGCGATGGTGCCGCTGTACCAGGCGGCGCACTTGGTCGCCGGCCCCTCGGTGCGTGTGGCGCCCTCGCGCCCATCCACCACGTGCTCGTGGAACCCGTCCTTGTAGACGCCCTCCCCCGGAGCCATGCCGACGGTACGCGGGTTGGTCTCGTTCTCGCAGAACAGGATGCGTGCGCCGTCCTCGACGCGGAACGTGTAGTGCCCGAGCATCCGGTGCTCGGCCACCACCCGGTTCGAGCCGTAGGTGCGCATGGTCGGCTTCGGATGGTTCTCGCGCCACGACCAGTGGTTGGCGAAGATCAGCTGCGGCAGCAGGTGCAGCGGCGCCGCTTCCGGGCCCTGGTTGGTCGCGGTGATCCGCATCAGGATGTCGGCCTCGTCGGCCTTGGCGTATTCGATCGACACGTCGAAGTAGCGGTCGTCCTCGAACACGCCGGTGTCGAGCAACTCGAACTCGCCGTCGTTGCGGGACCGGTGACGGCTTTCCTCGACCAGCCGCTGGTACGGGAACGGCCTTTGCGGATACTTGTACAGCATGCGCAGATAGGCGTGCGACGGCAGGGCGTCGAGGTGCCAGTAAAGCTCCTTGACGTCCTCGCCGTGGGTGCCTTGCGGCCCGGTGAGGCCGAACAGGCGCTCCTTCAGGATCCGGTCGCATCCGTTCCACAGCGCCAGCGACAGGCACAGGCGCTGGGTGTCGTCGCTGAAGCCGGCCAGGCCGTCCTCGCCCCAGCGGTAGGCGCGCGACCGCGCATGCTCGTGCGGCAGGTAGCCCCAGGCGTTGCCGTTCTCGCTGTAGTCCTCGCGCACCGTGCCCCATTGCCGGTCGCTGAGGTACGGGCCCCATTGGCGCCAGTTGCGCATCCCGTGCGCCTGCTCCTCCAGCCGGCGCCGCTCGGCGTCGCGCAGCCGCAGGTCGCCCACGCGCGGCGCGTTCATGCGGCCGTCCCCGCGTTCACGTGTTCCTGACCGGTCATGCCGTCAGCTAACGTCCTCGCCCACCTGGCGACGCGCGTCGCGCAGCGCGCGTCCGCGCTCCTGCCTGAACCCCTGCGCGACCACGTAGAGCTCGCTGGATTCCTTTCGGCTCGCCGGCGGCTTGGCGTGCTTCACGGTGGCGAAGGCCTGCTTCATCGGGGTCAGCATGTCCTTTTCCGAGCCGCCCTGGAACACCTTGGCGACGAAGCTGCCGCCTTCGGCCAGCACGTCCATGGCGAAGTGGAGCGCCAGCTCGGCCAGGCCGATGATGCGTATGTGGTCGGTCGCGGCGTGACCGGTGGTGTTGGGCGCCATGTCCGACAGCACCAGGTCGGCTGGCCCGCCCAGCATTCCCCGCAGCCGGGCGGGCAGCTCAGGGTCGTTGAAGTCGCCTTGCACGATCTCCGCCCCGCGCACCGGGTCCACCGGCAGCAGGTCCACCCCCACCACGCGCGCGGCGCCGCGCTTCACCGCGACCTGCGCCCAGCCGCCGGGGGCGGCACCCAGGTCGACCACGCGCATGTGCGGGCGGATCAGCCGGAACCGGTCGTCGAGCTCGATCAGCTTGAACGCGGCGCGCGAGCGCCAGCCCTGGGTGCGGGCGGCGGCGACGTAGGGGTCGTTCAGCTGACGGGCCAGCCAGCGCTGCTGCGCCGTGGTGCGGCCGCGCGCGGTGCGCAGCGACACCGACTTGGTGCGTCCCGCCTGCGCCGCGGCGGCGTCGTTCTGTCCGCCGCTTCCGGGAGCCGCCTCGCCGGCCTTGCCGACGCGTCGCCCCGGCACCTGCCCGGGCGAGCCCGGGCCGCCCTTCCCCACGCCACCGCCCGACCCGCCGCCGCGGGCGCTCATGCCGGCAGCACCGGGTCAGGCGCGGCGGCGGGAACCGGAGCCGGCTGGAGGTCGACGGAGGTGGGGGAACGGTCTCGCATCATGCGCAGCAGCATACCATCACGCAGCCCGCGATCGGCCACCACCACGCCGTCGGTCGGCCAGAGCCGCTGGATCGCCTCGAAGATGGCGCAGCCCGGCAGCACGGACGCGGCCCGTTCGGGCCCGACGCAGGGGTGGCGGCGCAGGCCGGCCGGACCGAGGCCGCGCAGCAGCGCGATCGCGTCCCCGGCCGCCTCGCGGGACAGCACCACGCCGTCGACCAGGGCGCGCTTGTAGCGGCGCAGGCCGAGCGCCACGCCGGCCAGGGTGGTGATGGTGCCGCTGGTGCCGAGCAGCCGCACCGTTCCGCGCGCCACCTCCCGCCGGATACGGTGCACCGCCTCGAAAGCATGCAGCTGTGCCGTCACGTGTCCCACCATCGCCTCGTAGCCGGACACGGTGAACGCCCCGTCGCCGAACAGCTCGGACAGCGTCAGCACCCCCAGCGGCAGGCTCTGGTAGCCGGCAAGCTCCGGCACCGCGCCCCCGACGCGGATCCAGGCGATCTCGGTCGAGCCGCCGCCGATGTCGAACAGCAGGGCGCGGCTGCGCGCCTGGCCGGCAGCGCCGCAGGAGCCGGCGGCGGAGAAGGAAACGCGCAGATCGCCGCGCGGCCGTCCGGCCGAGGGCGGATGGCAGCCTGTCGCCGCGTCGTCGGCCTCGGCGTCCGGCAGCGGCCGCTCCGGCAGGTCGGCCCTGAGCAGCGTGGCACAGCTTTCCAGCGCCAGCTCGGCTTCCTCGCGGGTGGAGATGACGTCGATCGACAGGCCGGTCTCGGTCCGGACCCGGTCCAGGAAGGCGCGCCCGTTTTCCGCCCGCCGGCAGGCTTCTGTCGCGACCGCGTGCAGGCCGCGCAGCCGACGCCGGCCGATCCGGGTGGCGCAGGCGTGCAGCGCGCCGATGGTGCGGTCCATCGCCTCGTCGCTGAGCCGCCCGGAGCTGTGCAGCCCCTCGCCCAGCCGCACGATCCGGCTGAAGCTGTCGATCACCCGGAAGCCGTGCCGGGTGGGGGCTGCGATCAGCAGCCGGCAGTTGTTGGTGCCGAGGTCGAGGGCGGCGAAGGTCGGTGGGACCGGCCTGAGGCCGCAGGACCCGACGCGGGTGGCGTGATCGACCATTGCAGACCCTTCCCGGTGCGGTTGACATGGTCCGGCCATCATTCTTCGGCCGGCCCAGCACGGCGGGCAAGCCATATTCGTCCGGTGCTGCGGGCACGAGGCCGGCACCGGTTGCCAGCCTGCGCCACCGATGCTACCTCCCCTGCCGCACCCTCGGGTGTCCGCCGCTTGGGGGATAGTTTAGCGGTAGAACTGCCGGCTCTGACCCGGCCAGCCCTGGTTCGAATCCAGGTCCCCCAGCCAAAGGCTTGATTTCCTTAGGTTTCATTGGGGCACCCTCGCCCAAGTGGACTATCGCTCCACGGAGGCACTTCACAGGTGCCGCGTGCTTAAGCGTCAAGGCCGCAATTTTCACTTCCACCGCGTCGTTCCTGCGCCACTCCGCCCGCTCATCGGCCAGCATGAGTTCTGAGCGAGCTTGGGCACCTCATCTCCAACCGTGGCGCGTGCCCGAGCGGGTCGGCTATACGCTCGGACCGAGGAGATCCTGAGCTTAGCCGACCGTATCAGAGACACCTTGCCTCCGCCGGTCCCAACGGACTTCGATAATCCCGAAGACGAACTGCGAGCGCTTGATGCGGCGATCATTGAGGACCTGCAGGAGACCATCGAACTGGAGCGCCGAAAGGCCGAGCTTCGAGAAGAAATCCTCGAGATCCGCCCGCTCTCGGACCACGCCCTGCACTACAGTGAGCTGATCCGGCGGGTCGAAGGTCTGGACGCCGCGCTGGCCGGCGCCATGCCAAACCTCGAACGCGCCCAGAGAACTGTGGTTGAGGCGCGGCGATTGGGCGAGCAGGCGCGGTAGATGGTCACGGGTCTGGCAACCGCTGCGGCGGCCCTATAAACCGCAACGGCGGCATCCTCGCGAGGACCCGCCATGCCACTCCTGTCCTCGCTCGTAGAAAGCTTCTTTGTTTAGCGCCGAAGCATCGACAACTCCACCCATCAGGTGATGGGTCGAGACCGCGGGACGATCCGGCGCTTTATCGAAAGTGCGGGGACCTGCCGGTCGACGCCTACGGACGGTCCCACGTCACGGCGTTCCTGACCACGATGCGCCAGATCCCCGCCGTCTAAGGCAGGTCGCCGAAAGACAGGGACATCAGCCTTGCAGGCCTCGTCCGCCGTGCCGACACGAGCGGTGAGAAGAGGCTGTCCGACAAGACTGTCAAGCGTCACGTATCGGCGCTGAGCCAGCTCTTCCTGTTCGCCTTGGACATGAGCCACATCACGAAGACTGAGAGGGCCGACATTTCCAATGAATATCGTTTTCGAAACGATGTCGCCGCGCGGGACCAACGCAATTCCTGGACACGGTCCGAGCTGGAGGCGCTGTTCAAGAGCCCTGTCTGAACTGGGAGGCACCCCTACTTCGTCGCTAAACCCGGGCCGGACATCATCCGAGACGCTAGGTTCTGGCCCCCTGTCCTCGCGCTCGACGACGTTGCGCCGCTTGTAGGCGTGGGGGTCGAACGGGTGGTGGCGCGTGCGGGTCGGGTTGTTGGGGATGACCGGCATCGTGCCGCGCCGCGCCAGGACGTGCCGCAGGGCGTCGCTGTCGTAGGCGGTGTCGGCAGCGAGGGTGCGCGATGGCTGTGCCTGGCTCAGAAGCCCGATGGCCGCGGGCGCGTCGCCGCGCTGGCCCGGCGTGATGGCAAGCCACCGGCCGCCCATGCCCGTCGACCAGGGCATGCAGCTTGGTGGTGCGCCCGCCGCGTGAGCGTCCTATGGCCTGAGCGTCTGTCCCCCTTTCCACCGGCGGCGCAGCGGTGCGCCTTGGCGTGCGTGCTGTCGAGCATGAGCTCGGCCGCAGGACCGCCGGCCGCCGCCAGCTCCTTGAAGGCTCGGCGCCAGACACCCTGACGCGCCTAACGGACCCAGCGGTTGTAGAGCGTCTTGCGCGGGCCGTAGACGGCAGGCGCATCGATGTTCAGTCCCGGACTGTGATGGTGTGGGTTTAGCTTGAAGCGCTCTGGCTCGAT
>CALMVN010000230.1 GCA_937873225.1 uncultured Acetobacteraceae bacterium | reverse complement strand
GCACCGTGTCCGTGCGCCGCGCCGTCCCCGCCCACGTGCGCCCCAACGCCGACTACCTCGACCTGATCGACGAGCTGGCCGAGTTCCCGGAGCGCATGGAGGTGCTGGACCAGCCGGACCGCTACGACCCCGAGCAGGTGTTCTACGTGTCCGGCCTCGGCACCGACCCTGCCGGCCGCACCGCGCTGATGCTGCGCCGCCCCGACGGCGACGGCTTCGCGCTCGCCTACGCCCCGGCCGAGTTCGGGCACTGCGTGCGCTGGATCATGACCGACCCCGATGCCGGCGTCGCCGCCTTCGCGCTGCCCTCGACCTGCCAGCCCGAGGGCTACCTGGCCGAGCGGCGCAAGGGCCACCTCCGCCTGCTGCCGCCGCGCGGCCGCGCGCAGTTCGCCGTGACCCTCGGCCATCTCGACGCGGCGGAGGCGGCCGACATGGCCGCCCGCATCGCCTCCCTGACCCCCACGAACGGAGACGCCCCATGACTGCGCGTATCGGCGTCATCGGCAGCAACATGGTCGACCTGGTCACCACCGTCGACCGCATGCCGCGCCTGGGCGAGACCCTGGCCGCCCCCGCCTTCGCCATCGGCCCGGGCGGGAAGGGCGCCAACCAGGCAGCCGCCGCGGCAAAGCTCGGCGCCGACGTCCTGATGGTCAGCCGCGTCGGCGACGACCTGTTCGGCGCCGAGACCTTGCGCAACTTCGCCGCCCTCGGCATCGACGCCCGGCACGTCCGCGCCGTGCCCGGCACCTCCAACGGCGTGGCGCCGATCTTCGTGGACCGCAACGGCGACAACAGCATCCTGATCGTCAAGGGCGCCAACGACCACCTGCTGCCCGCCGACGTGGACGAGGCCGTCCCCGACCTGCTCGGCTGCGACCTCCTCCTGCTCCAGCTGGAGATCCCGCTCGACACCGTCTACCACGCCATCGACTGGGCCCATGCCCACGACAAGCCGGTCCTGCTCAACCCGGCCCCTGCCACCGAGGCCTTGTCCCTCGATCGCATCGCCGCCGTCGACTTGCTCATGCCCAACCAGACCGAGCTGTCGATCCTGACCGGCATGCCGGCGGGCACCCGTTCCGAAGCGGAAGCGGCCGCGCGCCACCTGCTCGCCCGCGGCATGGGCCGGGTCGTGGTCACGCTGGGCGCGAACGGTGCGCTCCTGGTCACCCCGAACGAGACTTGGCACGTGCCGCCGGTCCCGGTGCGCGCGCGCGACACCAGCGGCGCCGGCGACGCCTTCATCGGCGCGTTCGCCGCCCACTACGTGCGGCACAAGGACATGCACGCGGCCCTCGGCCAGGCCAGCCTCTACGCCGCCCACTCGGTGACCCGCCCCGGCACCCAGACCGCGTTCGCCAGCCGCGACGAGTTCACCGCCTTCTGTCTGGAACAGGCCCCCCCGAAGGGCGCAGACTGACCCATCGAACAAGCGGACCGCCCGACGGGATCCGCACAAGGGAGAAAGCCATGGTCGAGAAAGCCCTCGCCGACGTCGCCAAGGAGATCGCGATCCGGCCGCACTACGACAACTTCATCGGCGGCGGCTGGGTCCCCGCCAGCCGCGGCCAGACCTTCGAGAACATCTCGCCGATCGACGGAAGGGTGATCTGCACCGTCGCCCGCTCCACCCACGAGGACGTCGAGCTGGCGCTGGACGCCGCCCACAAGGCCGCCGAGAGCTGGGGCCGCACCGCGCCCGCCGAGCGCTCGCGCATCCTGCTGCGCATCGCCGACCGCATGGAGGAGCGCCTGTCCCTGCTCGCCCTGGTCGAGACCATCGACAACGGCAAGCCGATCCGGGAGACCACCGCCGCCGACCTGCCGCTCGCGGTCGACCATTTCCGCTACTTCGCCGGCTGCCTGCGCGCCCAGGAAGGCACGCTGTCCGAGATCGACCACGACACCGTCGCCTACCACTTCCACGAGCCGCTCGGCGTGGTCGCCCAGATCATCCCCTGGAACTTCCCGCTGCTGATGGCGGTGTGGAAGCTGGCCCCGGCGCTGGCCGCCGGCAACTGCGTCGTGCTCAAGCCCGCCGAGCAGACGCCCATGGCGATCATGGTGTTCGCCGAGATCATCGCCGACCTGCTGCCGCCCGGCGTGCTCAACATCATCAACGGCTTCGGCGTCGAGGCCGGCAAGCCGCTGGCGCAGAGCCCGCGCATCGCCAAGGTCGCCTTCACCGGCGAGACCACCACCGGCCGGCTGATCATGCAGTACGCGTCGGAGAACATCATCCCCGTCACGCTGGAGCTGGGCGGCAAGTCGCCCAACATCTTCTTCGCCGACGTCATGGCCGAGGACGACGACTTCCTCGACAAGGCGCTCGAAGGCTTCGCCATGTTCGCGCTGAACCAGGGCGAGGTCTGCACCTGCCCGTCGCGCGCCCTGGTGCACGAGAGCATCTACGACCGCTTCATGGAGCGCGCGATCGACCGCGTCTCGAAGATCCGCATGGGCAACCCGCTCGATGCCAGCACGATGATCGGCGCCCAGGCCTCCAACGACCAGCTGCAGAAGATCCTGTCCTACATCGACATCGGCCGGCAGGAGGGAGCGAAGACACTGATCGGCGGCGAGCGGCCTGATCTCGGCCCCGACCTCAAGGACGGCTTCTACATGCAGCCGACCGTGTTCGAGGGCCACAACCGCATGCGCATCTTCCAGGAGGAGATCTTCGGCCCCGTCCTGTCCGTCACCCGCTTCACCGACGACGACGACGCGCTGTCGCTCGCCAACGACACCCTGTACGGCCTCGGCGCCGGCGTCTGGTCCCGCGACGGCACCCGCGCCTACCGCTTCGGCCGCGCCATCAAGGCCGGCCGCGTCTGGACCAACTGCTACCACCTGTATCCCGCCCACGCCGCCTTCGGCGGCTACAAGCAGTCCGGCATCGGCCGCGAAACCCACCGCATGATGCTCGACCACTACCAGCAGACCAAGAACATGCTGGTGAGCTACAGCCCCAAAGCCCTCGGCTTTTTCTGAGACCGGGTGGGAATGCTACTGTGCTGGCGATCCGACGCGGCGACTTGCGCTTCCGGTGCTCACGGCCGCACGGCCGCTCCGCTCCGGTTCTCAGTCGCCACGCCGGCCACGTTCCATCGCTGCCGCAATGGAACGCTCTCGCTCAGCACAGCGCATTCCCGCACCTCGCATAGGTCGTGGTCATGACCGAACATCCAGTCCCCCGCGTCACCGCCACCGACGCCGCCCGCGCCATGATCCGTCGCCTCCGCGACCAGCACGGCCCCCTGATGTTCCACCAGTCCGGCGGCTGCTGCGACGGCTCCTCGCCGATGTGCTACCCCGCCGGCGAGTTCCGCACCGGCGCCCAGGACGTCCATCTCGGCAGCATCGAGGGCTCGGACGTGTTCATCGGCGCCGCCCAGCACGCCCTGTGGTCGCACACCCAGCTCATCATCGACCTAGTCCCCGGCCGCGGCTCCGGCTTCTCCCTCGAAGCCCCCGAAGGCGTCCGCTTCCTCACCCGCGGCCGCGTCTTCACCGACTCCGAGGCCGCTTCCCTCGGAGCAGGCTGACCGAGCGCCCCGGTCAGCCTCCGGAGACCACGCGCCGGCCCGCCTGGCGCACGCGTCGCGCCAGCGCCTGCCGCAGGCTGCCGAACGCTCCCCGGACGGACCGGAGATGGTCGACGGTCAGCCGCGTCGCCTCGAGATCACGTTCAAGCTCCCGGACCCGCCCGCCGGCCGCCGCCTCCAGCCGTTTCATGGCCGCCCGCAACGCGTCCGGTTCGTCCTGCTGCAGTCCCGGACCGGCCGATCGCGACCGCGCCACCTCCTGCCGCGCCCGCTCCCAGCTGTCCCGTATCCGTTCCGCGTCGCCCGACCGCTGCAGGTGGACGAAGAAGTCGATCTCCCCGGGAACCGTGTCGACGATCCGCGCGCACAGGTACCCGCACTCCCCGATCGCCGCCAGGTTGCCCATCAGCCGTACGAAGCTGCCCGGCGTGAACACCCAGCAATGCGCGTCGCAGTATGCGCCCGCCAGGGCGGACCGGGCCTGCGTCATGGCGGTCCCGATCTCCGAGAGTGCCGCCCCGTCCCCCGGCGGCTCCACGCCCATCCAGGCCGCGTCCCGCTCCACGATGCGGTAGTTGCCGTAGAAGTCGATGACGTCCCGCGGCGTCGGCCGCGTCCGCTTTTCCAGGTGCGCGGCCAGCACGTCCGCCAGCACCGTTTCGCGACGCGCGATGTCCATCGTGAACCGCCGGTCCGGCACGATGAGCCGCAGCGCCCCGTCCGGCCGCAGCACGGTCCCGATCTCCGCAAGCCAGGTCACGAGATCGGGCACGTGCTCCACGACGTGCGAGGCCACCACATGATCGAACCGGATCTCCGCCCCCACCGCGTCCCGCAGCGACGCGTCCGCCCACACCACGTCGACCGGAACGATCGCATCGACCCGCACGGCCGGATCCGCCTCATACGTCCTGCGCAGCTGCTCGGTCGGAACATGGTCCAGGTACAGCACCCGGTGCTGCGGCCTGCGGAGGATCGGCGTCGCCAGGGGCCCGATCTCGAGGCCGCACCCTGATGCGAGGTCCAGGCCGTCCAGAAGCCGCGAGATGCGATCCTGCATGGCCCCTCCCGCCGCCCCATCGACGTCGGCCATCGCTACAGCCTCCGGGCCGACGCCACAAGAAAGCCCCGGCCCGCGCCTCAGGGCGACGCCCCGGTGCCCTCCAGGAGGGACACCAGGCTCGGCATGTCCCGATTGTGCACGTCGGCCACACGCCACCCG
>CALMVN010000229.1 GCA_937873225.1 uncultured Acetobacteraceae bacterium | reverse complement strand
CCTCCAGCGGACCCTCGCCGACCACCAGCAGCTGCACCGTGTCCGGCAGCAGGCCCAGGGCGCTGATCACCCGGTCATGCCCCTTGCGCTCGATCAGGTGCCCGACCGACAGCAGCACCGGCCCCGCGTCCCCCAGCCCGAGCGCCGCGCGCGCCTGCGCCCGGTCGGGCGGCGGCCGGAACAGCGCTAGGTCGACCCCGTTGCGCAGCACGTGCACCCGCGCCGGATCCGCCCCCAGCTCCACCAGCCGTTCGCCGAGTGCCGCGCTGACCGCGATCAGCGCGTCCGCCGCCCGGAGCGTGCGTCGGATCATCAGCCGCGGCAGGCGGTAGTCCGGCAGCTGCGTCACGTCCGAGCCGCGCGCGGTGATCACCAGCGGCCGGCCCAGCGCGCGGGCCAGTGCCAGCGCCGCCACCCCGTCCGGATACACGTAGTGCGCGTCCACCAGGTGGACGCCGGCCCGCAGCGCGGGATCCTGCCGCCCGAGCCAGCGCAGCGTGCTCGCGGCCAGCAGGGCCGGTGCCACCGTCATGCCGACGCGCGGGATCGCGGCATAGCGCGGATGGTGCACCACCAGCCCATGCCGTTGCTCGACCGGCGCGATCAGCGCCGACCGGGTGCGCCCGGCCCGCTCCGGCACCCAGTCCGGGCACCACGGCACCGGCGCCAGCACGGTGCTGCGCACCGCGCCCGTGCCCACCAGCTGGCGCAGCCGGGTCTCGACGAACACGCCGTGATGCGGCCGCGACGCGTTCGGATACAGCGTGCTGAAGGTCAGCAGGTGCGGCCGGCATCCCGCCGGTTCCCGTATGGCCGGCTCCAGGATGGGCGCCCGGTCCATCCTCAGGACTTGCCCAGCGACTGCATCAGGCGCTGCGCCTGCACGCGCTCGTCGAACGGCGTCGCGTCATCGAGCACCGGCCGAAGCACCGCCCGGGCAGCGTCCGGCTTGCCGTCCTGCTTCAGCGCCTCGGCCAGGTGGAACTGCACCGACGGGTCGCGCGGCAGCCCCGCACTCGCTTCCCGCAACAGCGCCAGCGCGTCGGCGCCGCGCCCGCCATCGGCCAGCAGCACGGCGCCCAGCGTGTCGGCCACCTGCGGCGTCGGCGCGATCCGGTAGGCCGCCGCCGCATGCGTCCGGGCGTCGGGAAGGTCGCCCTCCCGCTGCTCGATCCAGGCCAGGTTGTTGAGGGCGACCACGTCGTCCGGCCGCAGCTTGAGCGCCGCCTGGAGGTTGCCGCGCGCCGGACCGAGCGCGCCGGCCGCGATCTGGCTTTCCGCCAGCGCGTCCAGCACCGCCGGACGGTTCGGATGGCCGTTCTGCCAGTCCTGCAGCAGCGCCGTGGCGCCGGCCGCATCGCCGCTCCGCCCCAGCGCGTCGGCCTGGCGAAGCAGCAGCGTTTCCGCAAGTCCCGGGTCGGCGTCCTGCGGCAGCCCGTTCCGGCTCGCGGCGAAGGCCTGCGCCGCCTCGCCGAAGCGGCCGGCCCGCAGCAGCAGGTCGCCCTTCAGCAGCCTGGCCCCCGGGTCCGCGGCACGGGTTGCAAAGCCGTCGGCGCGGGCGAGCCCGCCGTCCAGGCCGTTGCGCGCCGCCGCCAGCGTCACCGCGTCGCCCTGCAGCCCGAGATCGTCCGGATGCGACGCCAGCCCCTCGTCGAGGATCGGCGCCGCCGCGTCGTAGCGCTTGTCCGCGAGCAGCGTCCCGACCACCCGGCGGCGCAGCGACACGTCCCCCGGCGCCTTGGCCAGCAGGCTGCGCCAGTCGGCCAGCGCCGCGTCCTCCCGTCCGAGCGCGCGTTCGGACTCGGCACGCAGGACGAGGTGCTGGATCGATCCCGCCGGCATCGCGTCGGCCAGCGTCAGCGCCTTGGCCGGCTGGCCGGTGCGCAGGTAGAGCTCGCTCAGCGCGGTGGCGGCATAGGCGTCGTCGGGTGCCGCCACGTGCGCCGCTTCCAGCGCCGGCAGCGCGTCGGCGGGGGCATGGCGCGCCGTCGACAGGGAGACCAGCGCGGCGAGCAGGGTCCTGTCCGTCGGCCGGCCGTCGATCGCCTGGCGCAGGAGCGCGGTGGCACCGGCCCCGTCGCCCTGCAGCTGCATCACCTGCGTCACGGCGACGATCGCCTCGCGGGACCCGGGATCGCGCGCATGCGCCCGGTCGAACGCCGCGCGTGCCCCGGCCAGGTCGAACTCCGCCAGCCTGACCCGGCCCTCGAGCAGGTCGCTCCGCTCCGCCTCGCCCGGCATCTGACGCAGCCGCGCCAGGGCGGCGGCGGCACGATCCGGCTGCCCGGCCCTGAGCAGGGTCAGCACCAGCGCCGCCGCGGTGTCGCCCTGCGACGGCACCGCCGCGGTACCCGACGCGGAAGCGGGAGCGGCGCCGGATCCTCCGGGTGCGCCCGGGCGGCGCGGCGGCGCGTCCAGCGCGTTCTGCAGCGCTTCCGCGGCCAGCCCGTTGTCGCCTTCGCGCGCCGCCACGTCCGCCAGCCGCACCAGGGCACGCGGATCGTCCGGCTTGATGGCCTGACGCAGGGTGGCGTCCGCCGCCCCGGTCTGGCCGCTCATCGCGTAGCTCTGGCTCAGCAGGGACAGGATCTCCGGCCCGGTCCGACCCGGAACGTTCCAGCCCGTCAGCAGCGCGATCGCCTTCTCGGACTGCCGCTGCATCAAGTAGAGCCTGGCCAGCAGCAGGACCCCGGCGCGGTCGTCCGGGTTGCGCCCGTTGAACCGTTCCGCCGCGTCCAGCGCGCCCTCCGGCCTGCCGACCTCGGCGTCCACGATCGCCAGCAGCACGTCGCCGCGCTTGAAGCGGTCCAGCGCCGGCCCGACCTGCGCCAGCGCCTCGTCCGCCTCCTTCCAGCGCCCGGCATGGATGTCGAGCAGCACGGCGAGATAGTTGGCGAGCGGGTTGCGCGGCGACGCTTTCAGCACCGGCGCCAGGTCCGCCTTCGCGTCGTCGTCCCTGCCGTCGGCCAGGAACAGCTGTGCCCGCGCCAGCCGTGCCGACAGCAGCTCGGGCTGCCCGGACAGCGGATCCGACAGCACCGCACCATAGGCCGCGATCGCGCCGGCACGGTCGCCGCGCTGCGCCAGGACCTGCGCGCGCAGCGCCAGCGCCGCGCCCGCATGCGGATCGATCGCCAGCGCCCGGTCGACCAGCCGCTCGGC
The DNA here is from genome assembly GCA_937873225.1 of uncultured Acetobacteraceae bacterium. GTDB lineage: Bacteria > Pseudomonadota > Alphaproteobacteria > Acetobacterales > Acetobacteraceae > Lichenicola. The sequence goes on along the minus strand of CALMVN010000229.1, from coordinate 12,098 downwards.
CCCGTCCGGATCGCCGGTCGCCGCCGCCACGCGCGCGCCGTTCAGCGCGACCTCGACCGAGTGCGGCGCCGCCTGCTGCGCGGCATCCGCCTCGGTCCGCGCCAAGGCCGGCTGCTTCGCCGCCAGCTCGGCCAGCGCGCGCGCCATGTGCAGCCCGGCCGCCTGTCCGGGGTCCAGCCCGTCGGCGTTGAACGTCCGCAGCACCGCATCGCCCTCGCCCTGCGCCACCAGCGCCTGCGCCAGCAGCGGACGCACCGCATGCTCGTCCGCCCCGTGCGCCAGCGCCTCACGCAGCTCGTGCTCGGCCGCCACCGCATCGCCCAGGCGCAGCTGCAGCTGCGCCAGGCGCAGATGGGCGTCGGCCCGCTCCGGATGGTGGCGCAGGAGGTTGCGCAGCACCAGCTCCGCGCCGTGCAGGTCGTGGCGCTGCGTCAGCAGGCGCGCCTGCGCCAGGGGGTCGCCGCGGTGCAGGGCGATCCAGCCGACCGATCCGGCGCCGGCGAGGACCAGCGCTGCCGAGGCCGTCAGGAGGGAGGAGCGTCGCATCGGTTCGGATCCGGTGTTGGGGACCTGGACGCGGCGTCGCGCGGCTCCGCGGCCGAGCGCGACAGCCCGTGCGTGTCCAGCAGGTCGTAGAGGGTCGGGCGGCTGATCCCGAGCAGGCGCGCGGTCACCGACAGGTTGCCGTCGCCGCGGGCCAGCGCCCGCGCCAGGGCGACCCGTTCGGCCTGCAGCCGCACCGTGCGCAGGTCCGGCCAGTGTTCGGCGTCCACCGGCGCCAGCTCCAGGTCCGCGGCGTCGACCAGCGGGCCGTCCGCCATCAGCACGCCGCGCTTCACCCGGTTCTCCAGCTCCCGCACGTTGCCGGGCCAGCCATGCGTCTCGATCGCCGCGCCGGCACCGGCGCTGAAGCCGCGCAGGCTGCGGTTGAACTCTCCCCTGAACCGGCCGAGGAAGAACCGCGCCAGCAGCAGCGCGTCCCCAGGCCGTTCCCGCAGCGGCGGGATGCGCACCGTGACCGGGTTGAGGCGGTAGAACAGGTCGGCGCGGAACCGCCCTGCCGCCACCAGCGCGTCCAGCCCCTGGTTGGTCGCCGACACCACCCGCACGTCCACCGGGATCGGCGTGCGTCCGCCGATGCGCTCGATCACCTGTTCCTGCAGGAAGCGGAGCAGCTTGACCTGCAGCGGCAGCGGCAGGTCGCCGATCTCGTCCAGGAACAGCGTGCCCTTCTGCGCGCTCTCGATCTTGCCGATGCTGCGCGCGACCGCCCCGGTGAAGGCGCCGCGCTCGTGCCCGAACAGCTCGCTTTCCAGCAGCGCCTCCGGGATGGCGCCGCAGTTGATGGCGACGAACGGCCCGCGCGCGCGGGGACCCAGCTCGTGCAGCGCCAGCGCCAGCGCTTCCTTGCCGGTGCCGCTCTCGCCGGCCAGCAGCACGGTCACGTGCGCCCCCGCCAGGCGCTCGACGTCGCGGCACACCTTGAGCATCCCGGGATCGCGGGTGACGATGCGCCGCACCGCCCCCGGCTGCACCGCTTCCGACAGGCGGCGGTTCTCCGCCTCGAGGTCGGACAACCGCAGCGCCCGCGCCGTCACGCTGCGCAGCAGCTCGATCTCCTCCGACTTCTCGCAGAAATCATAGGCGCCGGCGGCGATCGCGCGCAGCGCATGCTCCCGGTCGCCGTGGCTGGTCGCCACCACCACCTTGGCGTGCGGCGTCGCCGCCAGCACCGCCTCCAGGGTGGCGAAGCCCTCGCTGACCCCGTCCGGATCCGGCGGCAGCCCCAGGTCCATCAGCACCACCGGCGGCCGCTCCCGCGCCACGAGGGCGAGTGCCGCCGGACGCGACCCGGCGAACAGCAGCTGGAACTCCGGGAACGCCCAGCGGTACTGCCGGCACAGCCCCTCGTCGTCCTCCACGATCAGCAGCTTGGGCAGCCCCTGCTTGGGCTGTGTCGACGCCGCACGATCGGCCCTGTCCGCCACCCCTCAGGCCTCGACCGGGACGCGGCGCGCCGTCTGCGTCCGTGGCAGCAGCACGCGCATGGTGGTGCCCGCGCCCGGCCGGCTCAGCACCAGCAGGTCGCCGCCGATCCGGCGCAGCAGCTCGCGCGCCTGGAACGCGCCGATGCCGCTGCCGCCTTCGGTGCCGCTTCGGAACGGCCGGAACAGCGAGTCGCGGATGAACTCCGCCGTCATGCCCGGGCCCTCGTCGCTGATCTCGATCGCGACCCGCTTTTCCGCCGGCAGCAGCTCGATCCGCACGATCCCGCCGGGCCGTGCGGCGGCGGCGTTGTCCAGCAGGTGGGTGAGCACGGCGTCCAGCTCGGCCTCGCCGATCGCGGCACGCCAGTCGCCGGGACCCGACGGCGCCACGCGCAGCTCGGCGCAGCGCGACGCCGCAGCCGCGGCCCGGATCCGCGGCAGCAGCGGAACGGATGCCGGTGCTGCGTCCTGCTCGGCCATGTCCAGCCGGCGAAGCAGGTTGGCGATCTTGCGCACCGACGCGTCCACCGTGCTCAGCATGTCGCGCTGGAACTCCGGGTCGGCCAGGTGCTGCTCCGCGTTGGCGGTGAGCAGGCGGAGCTGCCCGGCGACGTTCTTGATGTCGTGGGCCACGAACGCGAAGCGCTTGCCGTACTCGTGCAGGTCGCGGGTTTCCATCACGGCACGCAGCGCCTCCTGCTCGGCCAGACGGGCGGCCACCTCCTGCGCCAGCACGCCTAGCAGGGCTTCCACCTCGTTGTCGAGCCGAAACGGCCCGCGCGGTGCCGCCAGCAGGATGCAGCCTGTGGGGCCGTCGTCGCGGCCGGGCAGCGGCACCGCGAAGCGCAACCGGAGCCCTTCCAGCGGCGAGCCGGCAAGAAGGGACGGCGACAGGGTGATGCAGCCGCCCGCCGACAGGGCCTGCAGCAGCGGATGCTCGGCCGGCAGCGCCGCGACCGGCGGCATGTTCCACGACGCCGCCCAGGCCAGCCCGCCCCCATGCGGCCGGCCGGACAGCAGCAGCCCGGCCGGGCTGTCGACGATGTCGGCCAGCGCCCGTATGGCGCAGCGCGGCAGCGCGTCGAGGTCGGACCGGTCGTGCTGCGACAAGGTGGCCAGGCAGCGCAGCCATTCGCGCCGGTAGTCGTAGCGGCAGGTGAAGAAGTGCTGCGACACCAGCCGCCCCAGCCAGTGCCGCGACGAGGCCGACACCAGCAGCACCGCGATCAGCAGCAGGCCGGAGAACAGCAGCAGGATGGTGAACAGCCCGGCCCAGTCCGACCGCAGCGCCCATCGTGCGTTGGCGAGCTGCGCCAGGCTGCCGAGCGACACGAGGAAGATGCCGCTGCCCATCAGCGCGGCGCTGTGGAACGCGGCGGTGTGCGACACGTGCAGCCTGACGTTCCAGGACCGGTTGCGCGCCGCCGACACCGCGAACAGCGGCGCCACCAGCACGCTGGCCAGCGCGCGCCCGGTGACGAAGGCGGGCGACACCCGGTGCGCCAGCACCGCGTCGGCGATCAGCGCCACGTCGTAGAACGCGATGCTGCCGAGCGCCACGCAGGCCAGCCCGACATGCCAGCGCCCCTCCGGCGCGGTGCCGCGGTAAAGGTTCTCGAGCAGCACGATCTCGCCGATGGCCAGAAGCAGGCGCAGCAGGATGCCGAACGACAGCAGGCTCACCGCGCCCGGTGCGGCGGCAGGATGCCCGGGAAGGGCCGACAGGCAGGCCGCCGCCAGCACCGCGGCGCCGGCGACGCCGTAGAACCGCGCCTGCGCCCGGTCCGACACGGTGCGCCGGTACAGGTGCAGCGTCAGGCCGTACCAGGCCCCGGCACGAAGAAGGTCGAGCAGGCTGTCCGGCCCGGTCTGCGCCGCACCCCACACCGCTCCCGCCGACGCCCACAGCGCGGTGGCGAGGCACGACGCCGCCAGCAGCAGTGCGGTGCGGCTGCGCCTCGCCTGTGCCGCCATCATGCCCGACAGGAGCAGGTAGATGGCGGCGCAGGCGAGCTGCGACGACAGGAACAGCATCACGGGCGATCCGCGCTGGCGGCCTCCTCCTGTTCCCTACCGCGCACCCACGCCGAACAGGATCACCCGCACCGTGGCCATGATGATGGACAGGTCCAGCAGCACCGAGCGGTTGCGCAGGTAGTACAGGTCGTAGGCCAGCTTGATCCGGGTTTCCGTTTCGCTGGCGGTGTAGGCGCTGTTGACCTGCGCCCAGCCGGTCAGCCCGGGCTTCACGCGCAGGCGCAGGCTGTAGAACGGGATGGTGGCGTCGTAGAGCTGCACGAAGTCGGGCCGCTCCGGCCTGGGCCCGACCACGCTCATGTCGCCGAGAAGGATGTTGACCAGCTGCGGCAACTCGTCGAGGCGCACCTTGCGCATGAAGGCGCCGACCCGGGTGACGCGCCGGTCGTTCCTGGCCGCGAACATCGCCTTCCCGTCGGCTTCCGCATCGACGCGCATGCTGCGGAACTTCAGGATCACGAACGGCCGGCCGTCGAGCCCGACGCGCTCCTGCCGGTAGATCAGCGGGCCGGAACTGTCGAGCCACACCATCAGCGCGGTGAGGAGCATGAGCGGGGCGGTCAGCACCAGCAGCAGGCTGGCGACGACGATGTCCAGGCCGCGATGCAGGATGCGCGCGGTCCGGTCCGCCTCGGCAAGCCCGTCAACCGCGGTCGCCTGCGTCAGGCTGCACAGGTCGACCCGGCCGAGCTGGCGTTCCCAGAACGTGCCGAGATCCGTCACCCGCGCCGGCCGCCCGGACCGGGCCCGGAGGGTGTCGAGGGCGGCGCCGGGCCGGTCCGCATCGACGACCACCTGCCACGGGCGGCGCAGGCTGCGCACGGCCGGCTGTCGCGACGCGGGATCGGCCGGGGTGACGCGGAACAGCCGGGGATGCGACGCGGCAAGAACGGCGGCGACGTTGCGCACGGCCGGCTCGTCGCCGAGCAGCACCACGTCGCGGACGAACAGCCCGGAGCGCATGCACACCGCATAGGCAAGGCGCGTGCACAGCAGAAGCAGGAGCCAGAACAGCATCAGCGCCAACAGCCAGGCGCGGGTGCTGCCGAACATGGCGCGCGTGTCGATCATGCCGATGGCCGACACCAGCCACAGAAGCGGCGCCGAGCACACCGCGGCGACCAGCGCCGTCAGCAGCAGGCGGCGGGTTTCCAGCACCACGTCCGGCTTGTAAAGGCCGAGCAGGATGCCGGGAACGCCCAGCAGCACCGACAACAGGAGCGCCTGGTCGGCCACGGTGACGCCGTGGCCGCCGATCGTTCCGGTCGCGGGAAGCGGTCCGACCGCGACCCCGGCCGACGCGGCATAGAACCCGGCAAAGCCGAACAGGGTTTCCAGCGCCCACAAGGCCAGCATGTCGACGCGGCCAGTCCGGTCGAGAAAGCGCGGCAGGAGCTTGTACCGATCGCGCAGGCGGGATTGGTTATGGCAGGACACGGGGGGTCGCCTGATGATTGAGAACTGTTGAAGAACATTGACCGGGCTTCAACAGAACGGCCGCTCCGGGGAGATCCTCGATTTCGGCAGGGTCCGGCTCACGTCGCGGATGACGGAACGATCATGCGGAAACACCGTGCGGAACTCGGGAACTTTGGCGGGCGGCCCTTCAGGTGAAGTCGATCCAATGCCACCGGAGGTTGTCAGCTTCTTCATGTCTCGTCAAACATTTTGTTCCAAAATTCGAGATCCTTTCTTTGCGAACGCAAGATGAAATTCATCCGCGTGAGAAAATCGGTAATAAAGCCGAGGCGTTGAAAGAAGCGGCGCGGAACTGTTGTTAATTTAGCATAAAACCGCATGACCCGGTCGCGTCCGGCCTTTTCCGGCGCGGCGCGTGCCGGCAGCGCCGGTCGCTCGCCCCTGTCACGCGGCAGGATCGTGCCGGGACCGGGCCGGGATCGTGCCGTGCCCGGATCGGCCGCCTGGGCCGGCAGGCCGATAACAAACCGTAAGCAATAAGCTGGACAAGGACGTCGCCGGGACGTAAAGCTGCCGGCTTCATCACCCGGCGAGACGAGTTGTGCGCGCAAGAGTTGGCGTTGTCCGGATCGATCGCCTCCCGTGCCTTCTTGTCGGTGCCGTGGCGTTGTCGGGAGCGTTGTCGGGATGCGCGTCCTCCGCGCCGGACACGCGTCCGCCTGCCGGCGACGTGTCGGCCGACACTCCCTACATCATCGGTCCCGCCGACCATCTGGGCGTGCTGGTCTACGACAAGCCGCAGATCTCGATCGAGGACGTGCCGGTGCGCCCGGACGGCCGCATCTCCCTGCCGCTGGTCCAGGACGTGGTCGCGGCCGGCCGCACCCCGGCCGAGCTGGCGCAGGACGTGTCCGCCCGGCTGTCCGCCTATGTCAAGAAGCCGGACGTCACGGTGGTCGTGCGCAACTTCGTGGGCCCGTTCGACCAGCAGATCCGGGTCATCGGCGAGGCCGCCGACCCGCAGGCGATCCCGTACCGCCAGCACATGACCCTGCTCGACGTCATGATCGAGACCAAGGGCCTGACCCGCTTCGCCGCCGGCAACCGCGCCGTCATCATCCGGCGCACCGGGCCGGACAGCCAGGTGAGCTTCCACGTCCGCCTCGCCGACCTGATCAAGGACGGCGACGTGTCGAAGAACGTCGCCATGCAGCCGGGCGACACCCTGATCATCCCGCAGACCTGGTTCTGATACGGCTGTTTCCCGTCGCAGGACCGGCGGCCGCCTTCCGGCCACCAACCAAGGAGTTCCAGGCGTCGATGGACGAGTTGCGCGACCAGCTGCGACGCCACGTTTCCGGCATGCTGCAGCGCAAGTGGATCGCGCTGGGGCTGGCCTGGCTGATCTGCGTGGTCGGCTGGATCGCCGTGGCCGCGATCCCCGACCGCTACCAGGCCAACGCGCGCGTCTACATCGACGCCGACGCGGTGCTGACCCCGCTGCTGCACGGCATCGCCCTCGACGACCCGCTCGCGGCCCAGATCGAGGTGCTGCAGCGCACCCTGCTGAGCCGGCCCAACCTGGAGAAGCTCGTCTCGCAGACGGATCTTTCGCTGCAGATCGCGCGGCCGGACGACCTGGAGCGCACCGTGGCGGCGCTGGGGCGGCAGATCGAGGTGGTGCCGCAAACGCGCAACCTGTTCACCATCACCTACCGCAACAACAATCCCCGCCTCGCCTATGACGTGGTGCGGACCGTGCTCGGCATCTTCGTCGAGGACAAGGCCGGCGCCAGCCGGACCGACATGGCCAACGCCAGCTCGTTCCTCGACAAGCAGATCAGCAGCTACGAGGCGCAGCTGCGCGAGGCCGAGCTGAAGCGCGCGACGTTCCGGGAAACCTATATCGACCTGCTGCCGGCCGAAGGCTCCGGCGGCAGCACCAGGCTCGACGCCGCCCGCGATGCCCTGCGTCGCCTCGAGGGCGAGCTGACCGACGCGCAGGGCCGCGCCGGGCGCCTGACGCGCATGATCGCCACCACGCCGCAAAGCCTGGTCACCGAAACCGATCCCGCCGTGTCCGGCTCGGGCGGCGGGGCGCTTGCCGCCGCGCAGGCGACCTTGCGCGAGATGCTGACCACGCTGACCGAGCAGAACCCGGACGTGATCCGCCAGCGCGCGCTGATCGCCGAGCTGCGCCACGGCGGCGGCGACGGCGGCGGCGGCGGCCACGGCGCGCGCAGCCGAAGCGAGCCGAACCAGGTCTACCAGCAGCTCGAGGTGATGCTGGTGCAGGCGCAGGGCGACGTGGCCTCGCTCACCCGCCAGGTCGACGACGCCCGTCGCGAACAGGCGCGCCTGGAACAGATCGCCCGCAACACCCCCTCGGTGCAGGCGCAGTACATCAACCTCAACCGCGACTACGACGTGCTGCGCCGCAACTACGAGGAGCTGCTGAACCGTCGCGAAGCGATGCGCCTGGACGCCGCCGCCGACACCGGCGCACAGAAGATCAAGCTGGAGGTGGTCGACCCGCCGCAGGTGCCGCAGATCCCGGTGTTCCCCAACCGCCGCCTGCTTCTGAGCGCGGTGCTGCTGGCAGGCCTCGGCGGCGGCATCGCCGGCGCCTTCCTGCTCGGCCAGCTCGACCGCTCGTTCCACACTGCCCTGGACCTCCGGGCGGTCGGGCTGCCGATCGCCGGCAGCCTGTCGCTCCTGCCGGACGCGGCCGAGCCGGACGGCAGGCGTCGTCTGCGCGGCCTGGGCGCCGGGGCGGCGGCGGTCAGCGCCCTGCTCCTGTTGTGCGCCACCTACACCGCGCTGATGTACCAGCTGCTCGCCGGCGCCCGGGTGACGTGAATGCGTAACATCCAGCCTGCCTCGGCCGATCCCGGCCGGGGCGGAAAGCGACGGTCATGACGGATCTGGCGGCGCCCCACCTGATCGAGCGTGCGGTCAAGCGCATGCGCCAGCGGCGCGCTCCGGACGCGGACGACGTCCTGCTCGAGCCGGCCGACCGTGCCGTCGTGCCGGCCAGGACCGCGCCCGCGGTCCGGCTGGAGCTCGACGCGCTGCGACGGGCAGGCATCGCGGTGCTGGGGGAAGGGCGGTCGCGTGCCGCCGAGGAATGGCGGATCATCGCCGACATGCTGCAGCGCCGGCAGCAGGCCGCGTATGGGCGGAGCCTGCCGGGCGCCCTGATGCTCACCAGCAGCCGGCCGGCGGAAGGCAAGAGCTTCTGCGCGCTCAACCTCGCCGCCACCATCGCCCGCGGCGGTTCCGCCGCCGTGCTGCTGGTCGATCTCGACGACAAGCCGGACAGCCTCACCGGGCTGCTCGGCCTGGCCGGCCAGCCGGGCCTGCACGACCTGGTCACCGGCCAGGGGGCGGGGCAGGGGACTGGGCAAGGAACTGGGCAGGCGGCCGCGTTCGAGGATGTCGTGGTCGCTACCGCGCAGCCCAACCTGTCGGTCCTGCCGATCGGCCGGCCGGTCGAGGCGGAGCGCGGGCGCGGGGTGACGCGGGCCGCGATCACTGTCCTGGAGCGGATCGCGCGTCGCGACCCGGACCGGCTGCTGATCCTGGACACCGCCCCCTGCCTCGCCAGCAGCGACGCGGCGGCGCTGGCGCCGCATGTCGGGCAGATCGCGATGATCGTGGAAGCGCAGCGCACGCAGCGGGGCGAGCTCGACAGCGCGCTCGACCTGATCGCCACCTGCGAGACCATCAGCCTGGTGCTCAACAAGGCCCGCTCCGGCACCACCAACCGGTTCGGCAGCTACTACGACCGCTACGGCAGGAACACGTGATCGTTCATGCCGTTGCGTGGTCCGCCAGCGTTCCGGCCGTTCCCGTTCGCGGCCATCCTGGTCGCCGTTCTCGGCCATGCGCGGGCGCAGACCGACGCGGCGTTCCCGGCCACAACCGCCACCATGTCCGCTCCGGCTGACGCGGGCACGCCTGCCGGCCTCCTGGCGACCGGCACCCCAGCGACCGGCACCGCAACGACCGGCACCGCAACGACCGGCACGTCCGCGACCGGCCTTTCCTCCGCCACCACCGGCGCGCTCGTTCCCGCGCCGATCGCGGCGCCGGGCGGCCTGCTGCCGGCGACCGGCGCCAACCTGCGCGCCGGCGACCTTCAGGACGTGCTGGGCGTCAGCGGCCAGCCGCTGCAGCCGCCCCAGCGCAGCTGGACCATCAGCCCGAGCCTCGGCCTGGGCGAGGAGTTCACCGACAACGTCCAGGGCAACGAGGGCCGGGGCAGGGGGGCGGATTTCATCACCCTGTTCCAGCCCGGCCTGAACCTGGGCGTCGACACCGCCCGGCTGCAGGGCACCCTGTCCTACCATCCGGAGGTCGACCTTTACGCGCGCAACTCCGAGGACACCCAGGTCAACCAGGATTTCGGCGGCCAGCTGCTGGCGACGGTGCTGCCGGGCACGCTGTTCCTCGACCTGCGCGGCGACGGCACCGTCACCAGCAACGGCTTCGGCGGCCCGGTCGGCACCCTGGCCAACGGCTACGGCGGCGCCACCCAGAGCGTCGACCTGTCCGCCAGCCCCTACGCGCTGCACCGCTTCGGGCCCTGGGGCACCGGCGAGATCGGCGCCAACATCAGCCGCACCACGCTGGGCACGCCGGAAGGCAGCCCCAGCCCGGTCGCCGTGTCCGGCCTGTCCCCGTTCGAGCAGAGCACCAACCAGGACCTGACCAGCTACAGCGGCCACGTCGCCTTCGCCACCGGCGAAGCGTTCAACCGCTACAGCGGCACCGTGCTCGGCTACGCGACCAAGTACGACGGCACCGGCGTGCTGCAGAACGCCGTGCGCGACACCTTCACCCTCGACGACGACTACGGCCTCACCCGCCTCGTCACCCTGTTGACCCGGGTCGGCTACGAGCACATCCGCTACGCCGGCAGCAACCCGCAGCGGATCGACGACGAGATCTGGAACGCCGGCCTGCGCCTGACCCTGGGGCCCGACAGCACGGTCTCGGCCAGCTACGGCCACCATGACGGGTTCGACTCCGCCACCGTCGACCTCGCCCTGGCGCCGACCGCGCGCACCCGCGTCTTCCTGCGCTATTCCGAGGGCCTGACCACCGAGGCCGAGCAGCTGCAGACCGCGCTGGCGAACTCCGACTTCGACCTGCAGGGCAACCCGGTCGACCACAGCTCCGGCGCACCGCTGCTGAACGATGCCGGCTTCTTCGGCGCCCAGGACAACCTGTATCGCAGCCGCGCCCTGAGCGTGACCGCCGCGCTGACGGAGCCGCGCGACACGGTCTCGGCCAGCCTGGACGCCGAGGACAACACGCTGGTCTCGTCCAGCGGGCTGCCCGGCTCGCTCGGCAGCAACAAGGGGCTGTACGGCAGCCTGACCTGGTCGCACGCCCTGTCGCCCCTGCTCAGCCTCCAGGCGCTGGGCCAGTACGGGGTCACGGAGGACGAGACCGGGCTGGCCGGGCGGCAGGATTTCCTGCTGGGCTCGCTGGTCCTGGTGGACGCCCTGTCGCCGACCCTGTCCGCCCAGCTCAGCTACAGCTTCGACCGCCGTTCCGGCGACGGCGCCCAGGTCTCCGCGCTGTCGCAGAACGTGGTGATCCTGTCTGCGGTGAAGTCGTTCTGATGTTCCTGCCGGCCCCCTTTCCGGCCTGACCGGATGTACGAAGCGTTCTACGGCTTCACCGCCGCCCCCTTCCAGCTGACGCCCGACGCGCGCTTCTTCTTCGCCAGCGAGGGCCAGACCCGGGCGCTGGCGCACCTGACCTTCGGGCTGCAGCAGGGCGACGGCTTCGTCGTCATCACCGGCGAGATCGGCGCCGGCAAGACCACGCTGGCCGAGCGGCTGTGGTCGCGGCTCGATCCCAACGCCCACCTGCTGGCGCGCATCGCCACCACCCACCTGTCCGGCGACGAGCTGTTCCGCCTCGCCATGGCCGGCTTCGGCGTCGACATCACCGGCGGCGACAAGGCCCTCATGCTGCTGGGCTTTGCCCGCATGCTCGGCCGCCAGCGCGCCGCCGGCTGCCGCTGCGTGCTGGTGGTCGACGAGGCGCAGAACCTGTCGCACGCGGCGCTGGAGGAGCTGCGCATGCTGTCCAACCTGTCGCAGGGCGGTGGTGCTCCCGGCGTGCAGATCGTCCTGCTGGGCCAGCCCGAGTTCCGCGACATGCTGGCCAGCCGCGCCCTCGACCAGCTGCGTCAGCGCGTGATCGCCTCGTTCCACCTCCACCCGCTCGGGCGGCACGAAACCCGCGCCTACGTCGAGCACCGCCTTTCGGCCGTCGGCTGGACCGGCACGCCCTCCATCACCGCGGATGCGTTCGAGGCGGTGCACGGGGCGACCGGCGGGGTGCCGCGCCGGATCAACCGCTTGTTCGGACGCGTCCTGCTGCACGGGGCGCTGGAGGAGCTGGCGCAGCTCGACGCCGCCCTGGTGGACGCGGTGGCGCGCGAGCTGGCGCGCGACCTGGACGGCCCGCCGCCTTCGGAGCCTGCCGCGCACGGCGCGGCGATGGGCAGGCCGAACTTCGGCAGGCCGGGCCGCGCCGGGCCCGGCGCGCGTCCGTCCGGTCCGGACACCGTGGCCGCACGGCTGGAGGCGCTGGAGCTTGGGATGGGGCGGTTCAGCCAGATGCTGGGGGAGG
>CALMVN010000228.1:3718-4812 GCA_937873225.1 uncultured Acetobacteraceae bacterium | reverse complement strand
CGGTGATCCTGTTCATGGGCGGGGTGCAGCTGATGACGCTGGGCGTGATCGGCGAGTACCTGGGACGGGTGTTCAACGAGGTGAAGCAGCGGCCGCTCTACCTGGTCGAGCGGCACCTGCCCGCGGCGCAGGGAAGGCCGGGCCAGCGGGACGGGTAGAGCCGGTGGCGTTGCTGGATGACGCGCCTGATCGCCCACGCCACGTGGGCGATGGCGCCCAGAAGGCGCGCTGATACCAGCCGCGTTGGGGTTCGACCGGGGCAGGCGAGCAAGCCGCAGGGCTCTGCCCATCGATCTGCTTTCGCAGCTCGATCCCCGAGGCCGGAAGCCCCAGACCCCATCGGCCTCCACAAGGGGTTTCCAAAGGGCGACCGTTTCTTTGGCGGGTCCAGGGCAGGGCCCTAGCCTGTGCAGGTCGAACCCCACCGCCGTCGGCATGAGGACGTCCCACGACATGGCGTTGACGATGCCGCTCCGGATCGGCCTCCGATCCCCCCCGGGGCCGTGCTTCCCGGTCGCCTGATCGGTGCGTTCCCGGGCCGGTCACCTGGGCCGGGCTTGGCGTTCCCTCACGACCTGCCGGGCCGGAGCAGCCGGCCCAGCACGCGGACCGGCCGGGTCAGCTTCCAGGAGGTCGACGCGTAGAGCGCCTGGTGCATGAGCGCGTCGCCGCCCGCGCCAGTGGCGGGCGCGCCGCCGTAGCGCGCGGCCACGCGCTGGCGGCGCTCCTGCTCGATCTGCTCTGCCTGCTGCAGCACCGCCTTCTCGTTCTCCTGCTCGATCCGGGCCGCCTCGGCGTGCGCCCGCTCCAGCCGCGCCGCAGCCGCGTCGGCCTTGGCGGTGCGGGCCGCGGTCTCGTCGCCGATCAGGCGCTGCAGCTCGCCGACCGCGCGGCGGGTCTCAGTCAGGATCCCTGCCTGGCCGCGCGCCTGGTCGAGGGCGCGGTGCAGGGCCAGGCGCTCGCCCTGCAGCTGCTCGTTGCCGGCAGACAGGCGGCGGTTCTGGAACTGCAGGTCCTTGACCAGCTCATCGAGGCGCTCCTTCTCCCGCTGCAGCGCCCCCAGGCGCGCCTGCACCATCTGCAGCTGGAGCGCC
>CALMVN010000228.1:1569-3708 GCA_937873225.1 uncultured Acetobacteraceae bacterium | reverse complement strand
GCCGCCTGTCCCGGCAAGGGGCCGAGGCCAGCCTGTGCTAGGGTCATGTCCACCTGTTCCGGACCGTTGGCGAGAAGATCGATCGCGACCCGGCTGGTCGCGTCCAGGGCGGCGGACAAACGCTGCTCGGACCGCTGCTTCTCTTCCAGCGCACGATCCGCCTCCGACAGCGCCTTGTCCATCTCGTCGCGCTCGCCTTCCAGGGTCCTGGCGTAGTGCTCGACATCCCCGAACTGGGCGCGCAGGTGGTCGTAGGTGTCGCGCAGCGCCACGGTGTCCCAGCGCACCACGTCGTCGAACACGTTGGGCGCGCGGAAGCAGTCCGGCGGCGGGAGGAAGTCCCGCTCCACGAAGAAGTCGTTCAGGCCGTCGTGGTGCACGAAGCGGTAGCCGACCCCTTGGAGGTACTCGGTGATGCCGGTCTGCCGGCGCACCGGGCTTTGCGGCAGGGTGGCCTCCAGCATGATCAGCGACGGGCGGTGGCGCTCCCAGTCGTTGCCGCGCAGCACGCGCTCCTCGAAGCCTTCCACGTCGATCTTGAGGATGTCGACGTGCGGCGGCGCGGCCTCGTCGAGCACCTGCTTCAGCGTCACGGCCCTGGTCTCGACGCGGCGCACCTCCGATCCGCGGCCGGCGTGGATCGCCGCCTGTTCCGCGTCGCCGGTGGACAGGCCGGTGTTCTCGACGATGAAGAACGGCGTCGCCTCGGCGGGCTCGTCCGACAGGAACACCTGCAGGTTCAGGTCCTCCGGCCGCTTCTGCAGCAGCAGCGCGAAGTAGTGCGGGTTCGGCTCGACGTTGATGCCGCGCCAGCCGAGCTGGTACAGCCCGAACAGGTCGTTGCCGTTCACCGGGTCCTCGGCGCCGACGTCGACGAAGAAGCCGGTCCGACGGCCGGCGAACACCCGGCGCAGCAGCACGTCCTCGGCGTTGATGCTGTAGGAGATCAACGGGCCGGCCGGCGCGTCGTCCTGCTCGTTCATGGGCACAACCCTATCAGGCGGAGCCGGTCGAGCTGGCGGCGCGCGACGGCGTCCGCCCCGTACTGGCTGGTGATGTGGGAACGCGCGGCGGCGACGCGATCGGTGACCGCCCGGCCGCCCGCGGCCACGGCGCGCATCTGCCAGGCGGCATGGTCGAGATCCGGGTCCGCCCAGCGCTGGCTCTCGTGGAACGGGTACTCGCCTGGTCCCACCGCGACGAGGCGATGGTCGACCGGATAGCCGGTGCGGCACGAGACCAGCTCGGTGGTCGCGGAATAGTCGGTGGCGATCACCGGCTTGCCGAGCACCATCGCCTCGGACACCAGCAGGCCAAGCCCCTCGCTGCGGTGCAGGGAGACCACGGCGTCGCAGGCGCCGATCAGGGCGAGCGACTCGTCGCGGGACAGCGTTCGCTCGACCAGGACGACGTCCGGATCGTCGCGCAGGGCGTCGAGCGGCGCGCGCTTCTCCGCCGGCACCTTGTCGGCGTTCAGCGTCTTGAGCACCAGCGCGACCTTGGGAGCGCCCGGGAAGCCGCCCGGCCGGCGGCGGAAGGCGCGGCGGAACGCCTCCACCACGGCGAGCGGGTTCTTGCGCTCGATGAACGAGAAGTAGTCGAACGCGAAGAAGAACAGGAACGCGTCCTCCGGCAGGTTCCAGGTCGCGCGCGGCAGCGGCGCCGGGGGAGCGAAGTCCAGCATCAGCGGCATGCGGATCACCGGCTTGTGCAGGTGGCGCATCAGGGTGGTCTGGATGAAGCCGGTCGGCGCCCACACCTCGTCCACCAGGTCGAACGCGTCCACCCACGGCTCGGGCAGCACGGCGAGCTCCCAGAACGGCGTCATGATGCGGTAGGCGTCCGGGCGCAGCCGCCCGTTCAGGCTCCCGACCACCTGGCCGATCTGGTCGGCGTTGATGCTGAACACCTGCACCGGCGCCCGCGCCTGCTCGACCAGCAGGGGCGCGCAGCTGTCGTCGTTGGCGGTGGAGTTCGAGTTCAAGGCGGTCGCGAGCCCGCGCGCCGACAGCCCGGCATGTTCCAGCGCGCGCAGGGTCAGCCGTCCCGCCTCGCCGAGCCCAAGCGCCAGGCGCAGGTAGCCGACCACGTCGATGTCGGGCTCGTCCGCCATGCGCTTCGCCGGCGCCTGCCGCTGCG
>CALMVN010000228.1:0-1559 GCA_937873225.1 uncultured Acetobacteraceae bacterium | reverse complement strand
CATTCGTCGTATGTCTCAATGCCGCTGCGGCAGGAACACGGCGCCGAACCGCTCGGCGACCGGCTCGATCAGCCGCGGGTCGCCGACCAGGTGCTCGCCGTGCTTGACCACCCAGTCCAGGAACTCGCGGGAATCCTCCTCCCGGTCGGGGGAGAAGCGCTCGTTCAGCCAGCGTTCCCGGGCGTGCAGCCCGGTCATCAGGTTGGTGACGACGCCGCCGAACCGGCCGCTCCAGGGCTCCACCGCGCTCCGCTGCAGGTGTTCCTCGAAGCCGTCCGCGGGATCGCCCGGCCACACCAGGTGGTCCTCGCGGAACAGGCGTCGGACGAAGGGGGTGATCGGGGTGCCGGACGGGAAGCGGTTCCAGGCATAGGAGCCGTTCGGGACCGAGCCGTGCCCGTTGCCGAGCAGGCGCCCGGCGTAGCGCTCGACCAGGGCGCGCAGGTCCGCGTCCATCGCGTCGCCGCGGAAGCCGTCGGTGTACTTGGACAGCCGCGCGGTGTTCCGGGGATCGATGCCGCTGTAGTGGAAGAAGGTGAGCGGCTGCCCGTCGACCAGCCACCCGTCCCCGTTCCGGCGCAGGGCGCGCTGCGACAGGTTCCAGTAGGCGACGTTCAGGGTCGGGTCGCGCAGCACGCGCAGGCGGGCGGCGAAGCCGGGCAGCAGGTCCATGAACTTCTGGTCGACGAAGATGCCGCCTTGCTGGTCGTTCAGGCACTGGTATTCGAGGCGGCGCGACCACCAGCGCAGCAGGGGCTCGGTTTCGGGGGTGGCGCCGACGCCGAGGAAGCCGAGGTTGAACACCCCGGCCTGCATGATGCCGACGTCGTCGGGAAACGCGCTGCCCTCGGAGGGCGCGCAGATGTGCGGCGTCAGCACGAACGAGGCGCCGTCGCGCAGCGCCGCCGTCACGCTGTCGACGGGGCGGAAGATCTCGATGTCGGGATCGAAATACAGCACCGCATCGTGCCCGCGACGCAGCAGGTGGCGGACCATGAACGGCTTGAGCGCGGTGTTGAGCTCCATCACGTCGTAGCGGAAGCGGAACGCGTCGAAGTCGGGGATCTCCAGCGCCTCGGCCGGCACCACGGTGCAGCCGTCGGGATAGAAGCCCGGCTCCGCGAGCCGGCGGTCGGCCAGGCACAGGTAGTGCGCTGCCTCGGGATGGTGCAGGCGGGCGCTCTCGAGGAGGATCCGCGCCATCGAGACGTAGTTGTTCGAGCAGATGGTGAAGATGGCGAGGCCCGGCATGTGCACCTGATCGTTCCTGGTCGGCCGGCTGGCCGGCACCATCCGGCGGAGGCGCCACACGTCGTGGGCCGAGTGCACGGCCCTATACCGGGTGCGGCTGCCGCTTGACCAGCCGGCAGGATCCGACGAGGTGCGGCGCGCTCCTCCCTGCCCTGCTGCTCCGCTGCCCGAGGACGGCAGGGCGCCGGTCCGGCGACGGCCATTCCATCCTGGCCACGCGGCCGCTGCGGGCGCGATCCGTCCCGGCGCGTTTCTAGTACGCCAGCGCGCAGCCGTCGGCGCGCATCTCGCTGGCGGCGGCCCAGACG
>CALMVN010000227.1 GCA_937873225.1 uncultured Acetobacteraceae bacterium | reverse complement strand
GGGATCAGCGGTGACGACCGGCTGCTGATAGCGCGGCACCGTGCGGCGCGAGTTCTCCATACCGAGTTTTTGGGGTCCATAAAAAGCGGCGTCCCGGACAGTCCGTCCGGCTTGAAAGGCGCTGCGCCCGGCCGAGGTGATGGGCCAGGAATGGCGGGAGACTGCGGGTTTTCGGTGCTGCGCGAGGGTGGAGAGAATCGGCAAAACCTGGCTGACGGGCAGGTTATAGGTCGGCGCTGCTGGCTCGCCATGCTAGGATTCAGTTCCTAGTCCAGAGGCCGTCATGCCCATCACGCTCGGCTACCTCCACACGGCCGCCGGGGATCCCCCTTCCGTCCTCGACGAACAGCGCAAGCTGCTGGGCTGGTCTGCCTACCGGCCGGCTCGGGCCTACGTCGACCGCGGCGACGTGCCGGGCCAGCCGCAGCTGCAGGCGTGTCTGGCGGCGCTGGCCGCCGGCGACGCGCTGGTCGTGACGGCGGGAGATCGGCTGGCGCACTCGGTCGACAAGCTCCTGGCGATCGAGGGCAAGCTGCA
The DNA here is from genome assembly GCA_937873225.1 of uncultured Acetobacteraceae bacterium. Lineage (GTDB taxonomy): Bacteria > Pseudomonadota > Alphaproteobacteria > Acetobacterales > Acetobacteraceae > Lichenicola. The sequence continues at coordinate 925 of CALMVN010000227.1, read as the reverse complement.
CGGGCGCGGCGTCGGGCTGGTGCTGCTGTCGTTCAACGGGGCGCTGGTGGACTTCCGGACCGACGAGGCCAAGCCGGTGCTCGACCTGCTGAACGAGATTGCCACCTGGCACTACCACGGCCTGCGGGAGCGGCAGCTGGCAGGGATCGCCAAGGCACGACAAGGAGGACGCTACAGGGGGCGGAGGGCGGTGATCCCGGCCGAGGATGTGCGGCAGCGTCTGGCAGCCGGTGGGCGGCCGTCTGCGGTGGCCCGGGAGCTCGGTGTGGCTCGGTCGACGGTCTACCGGCTGCAGGGCGATCGGGCGGCGGCGGAAATGTCCGGCTAGGGTTAGGTCCAGTCGGACAATGCCAATGCTGGCGCTGCCTCTGGTTGCTATTTTAGTAAACGGTTAGCCACTCGCTCGGAGTTTCTGGGGTCCGTAAAAGAGAGCGCGCAGGGGGTGCTTGCCCCATTATTTAATGCGCGGAAATTGGATAATGGGCAGCCGGCGCGACTGATCCGGAATCGACATCTGGCTAGGCTTTCGGGACCAATACGCGTGCGCGCGCGAGGCGAGCCGTGCTATCTAGGACAGCATCGTTGACACGTAGTGGCTGAAGTAGCCAGAGGTAGCCAAATGCCAGTCGGAGGCAGCAAGCCCGGTGAGCGCCGAGGCGGACGGCAAGCCGGGACACCCAACAGGCGCACGGTGGAGCGCGAGCAGGCCGTGCAGGAAGCCGCGCAGAAGGTGGCCGCGGCGATCGGGCCGGAAGCCTTCGCAGGCGACGCCCACGCCCTGCTGGTCGCCGTTTACAAGGATCCAGCGCATGAGTGGGACCTGCGCGTCGATGCGGCCAAAGCGGCGATCCGCTTCGAGAAGCCCGCCCTTGCGTCATCGACGGTTGAGGTGCGCGACCCGTTGGCCGGTATGAGCATCGAGCAC
>CALMVN010000226.1 GCA_937873225.1 uncultured Acetobacteraceae bacterium | reverse complement strand
ATCACCGGCTGGCCCATCAGCGCCGCCAGGCGCAGCGCCGGCCGCATCCGGTCGATCGACACCACCGAGGCGGCCAGCACCGGGCGCGCGCCGCCATGAAGCGACAGGCCGTTGGTCAGCGCCGCCATGCCGTGCTCCTGCACGCCGCAGGCGAGATGCCGTACCGTGCGTCCGGAAGCGGACTGGCCGTCGGCGTGCGGCAGGGGGGCGGCGAGGCCGGCGCCGGCGCGGGAATGCAGCGTCATCATCTCCGGCAGCAGCCCGCACAGCAGCGCCAGACCGGTGCGGGCGGTGCCGAGCGTTCCGGCGCCGTGAGGGAAGGGTGGTGCGCCTGGCCCGTCGCCGTCGTGCTCCCGCTGCCGGCTCCCGCGCCTGTCCCAATCCTGGTGCCGATCCTGGGCCCAACCCCGGGTCCAGCCCTGTCGCCAGTCCGGGGGCAGGCGGCCGGCCACCGTGCGCCCGAACTCGTCGTGCAGCCGGTGGCGGGCCAGCCGGCGCAGCCAGCCGCGCCGCGTGCCCGCCCCGCGCTGGCCGCAGGCGGCCCAGCCGGCGCTCGCGGCCGGATCCTCCGGGCCGGACGGGCGGTGTCCGTGCGGAGCAGGCCGGCGGCCGGGCCGATGGGCGACGGATCCCGCGGCGACCGGCTGGCAGGCGAGCAGGGTCGGGCGCCGGTTGCGCATCGCGCGCAGCATGGCGGCGGCGAGCGCCTCCGGGTCGTCCCGGTCCACCCGTCGCACCGCCCATCCCGAGGCGGCGAAGCGCGTCATCGCTTCCGCCTGGCTGCCCGGCTCGATCGCGGCGTCGGACAGCACCACCAGCTTGTCCAGCCCCATGCGGCCGGCGAGGAACGCCGCTTCCAGCGACACCCCGGCGGCGAGGTCGGTTTCGCAGGCCAGCACCCAGGTGCGGTGGTCGACCAGGGTGCGGCCGAAGCGTCCGGCCAGCGCCCGCTCCGCCATCGCCATGCCCACCGCGGCGGCGAAGCCCTGCCCGGGCGGTCCGGAGGCGGTCTCGATCGCCGGGTGCTGGCCGAACGCGCAGCCGGGCGGCACCGCGCCGTGGCCGGTGAGCAGGAGCAGCGCGCGCAGCAGCGGCAGGAACCGGCCGGAGGACAGCACGAAGCGGTCCCGGTCCGGCCAGGACGGGTCGGCGACGTCGTAGCGGAGGAACCGGCTCCACAGCACGGTCGCCGCGAGCGCCATGCCGGCATCCGCGGGCCCGTCCGGCCCGTCGACCGCGATCGCGTGGCACAGCCGGGCGGCGAGCGTCCCGGCCGGAACCGCGCCGGCGCCGTCGGCGCGTGCCGGGCGGGACGGCCCATGGCCGGAAAGGTCCGGCTCGTCCTGCTGGCCGCAACGGTCCATCGCGGTTCTTCCTGGCTTCCCGGCATGCTGGTCCCGGCGCCGCCGTTCGGCAGCGGGGCGGTCATAGGAGAGGAGGGCTGCCGGCGGCAACCCGGCCCGTGATCGGCCACGACCGATGGCCGCGACTGGCGGCCGCGATCGGTCAGGGCTGCGCTTGCGAGGCTCCCGGCTTCCTGCGAGGCTCGGGCATCATGCACGACACCGCCCCGACGCGCCGCGTCCTTCCTGCCGCAACGGGACGGCCGGCTTCCGGTGCCGGTCCGGCGCGGGCGCTGCTCGTGCTCGCGGTGCTGGCGGTGGCGTCCGGCGGCTGCAAGCTGGTCGACCAGCGCACCTTCGACGCCCGTGCCGACCGCAAGCCCGTGCCGCACGTCCCGCCCGCGCCGCCGGGACGGCCGCCGCCGCCGCCGCTGGCGCTGGTGCGGTTCAACACCGGGCCGGAGGACTGGCAGCCCGGACTGTCCGCCATCGTCAGGCAGGCGCTGGCGCGAAAGCCGCTGGCGCTGTTCCGGGTGGAAACGGTGGTGCCGGCGCGCGGCACGCCGCAGGCGCAGGCCGTCGTTCTCGCCGACGCGGCCAGGCAGCGCGGACGGGTGGTGGCGGACACCATCGTGGCCGCCGGCGCGTCCACGGCCCAGGTCGAGATGACCGCTTCCAGCGACGCCGCGGTGACGCAGCCCGAGGTGCGCGTCACCGTGAGGTAGGCGCCGCTGATCCTGAAGGGGGTTCAGGTCGGACGGTGGGGGTCGTCGTCGAGCGCGTCGTCTGCGCGGCACCGGGCGCGCCCTTGCCTGGCGACGGTGTCGTTCCTGGCGGCGTGGTGACGGACGGACGGCAGCCCGTTCCCGGCTGATTCAGGAGGAAGCGCGTCCGGGCCTGGCGGGTGACAAGCCGCGCGGCCTGGAACCGCTAGCGCCCCGCCCGCCGCTCGGCCGCCACCGCCTGGCGCAGGTCGGGCAGGTCCACCGCGCCCGGGATCTCCTGGTCGCCAATCACGAAGGTGGGGGTGCCGGTCAGGTGCAGGTCCTGCGCGAGCTGGACGTTCCGCTTCAGCACCGTCGTCACCGCAGGCGAGTCCATGTCGCGGAGCAGGCGCGGCACGTCCAGCCCGGCCGAGGCGGCCAGGGCGCGTATCCGCTCCGGGCCGGGCGCGCCGCTGTCGGTCATCAGCGCGTGCTGCATCGCCCCGTAGCGCCCCTGCAGCGACGCCGCCTGGATCGCCTGGGCGTCCAGCACGCTGTTCGGGCCCAGGATCGGGATCAGCTTCTCCACCAGGCGCAGGTGGTGGTCGGTGTCGAGCAGCGCCTGCAGGTCGGGCAGCACCTTGCGGCAGTACGGGCAGCGCGGGTCGTAGAACTCGACCATCGTCACGTCGCCGGCGGGATTGCCCAGGATCGCGTCGCCGGGCTGGCCGGACAGGGCCTGGCGGTTGGCCTGCAGCGCGCCGCTCGCCTCCGCCTGCTGCTTCTGCTGCTCGGACGCGCGCAGCGCGACGATGGCGTCGCCCAGGATGGTGGGGTCGGTCCGCAGCGCGTTCCGCAGGATGGCCACGATCTCCATCCGCTGCGCCGGGGTGAACTGCGTCGGTGCCGATTGCGCCGGAAGGGGTTGCGTTGGAGGCGTCTGGGCCGCCTCACGCGCCCGGCCCGTCGCCGGGAGGCCGAGGCCGAGGCACAGCGCCAGGACGAGTGCCGGGCGGAGGGGGCGAC
>CALMVN010000225.1 GCA_937873225.1 uncultured Acetobacteraceae bacterium | reverse complement strand
CCAGCCAGGGCATCGGCTTCGCCATCGCGCAGGGCCTGGCCGCGGCTGGCGCCCGGATCGTGCTGAACGGGCGCAGCGCCGACCGGCTCGGCCACGCCGCCGCCTCGCTCGGCGACGCCGCCTGCTCCCCCGACGGCGGCCTCGGCCTGTTCGACGTGACCGACCCGGACGCCGTGGAGCAGGGGGTCGCGCGCATCGAGCGCGACGCCGGCCCGATCGACATCCTGGTCAACAACGCCGGCATCCAGCGGCGCATGATCCTGGAATCGTTCCCCGTCGAGACCTGGCGCGAGGTGATGCGCACCAACCTCGACAGCGTGTTCTTCGTCGGCCAGGCGGTGGCGAAGCGGATGATCCCCCGCGGCCGCGGCAAGATCATCAACATCGCCAGCCTGCAGAGCGAGGCGGCGCGCCCGACCATCGCCCCCTACACCGCGTCCAAGGGTGCCGTGAAGATGCTGACCCGCGGCATGTGCGCCGACTGGGCGCGGCACGGCCTGCAGGTCAACGCCATCGGCCCGGGCTACTTCGAGACCGAGCTCAACCGCCCCCTGCGCGAGGACCCCGAGTTCGACGCCTGGCTGCGCCGGCGCACCCCGGCCGGACGCTGGGGCAGGGTGGAGGAGCTCGCCGGCACCGCGGTGTTCCTCGCTTCCGCCGCGTCCGACTTCGTCAACGGCCAGGTCATCTACGTCGACGGCGGCGTGCTGTCGGTTCTGTGAGGATAAGCGACATGGGTGCCACGCTGCTGCAGCTCTGCCCGGTGCTCCCTGCCACCCAGGCGACGCTGGACGCGACCTACGACGTCGTGCGCTGGCCCGCCGAGCCGGCCGAGCAGGAGGCCGTCCTGGCGCAGCACGGCGCCGCAATCCGCGCGGTGGTGACCGGCGGCCATCTCGGCATCGAGACCGCCCTCGCCGAGCGGCTTCCGGCGCTCGGCATCGTCTCCATCAACGGCGTCGGCTACGACCGGGTCGACCTGCCCGCGATGCAGCGCCTCGGCGTCCGCGTCAGCAACACCCCCGACGTGCTGACCGACGACGTCGCCGACCTCGCCATCGCCCTGATGCTGAACGTGATGCGCGGCCTGCCGGCGGCGGAGCAGCACGTGCGTGAGGGACTGTGGCCGGGCGCGCAGCCGGCCCTAGCGCGACGCGCCTCCGGCCTGCGCTACGGCATTGTCGGGTTCGGCCGGATCGGCCAGGCGATCGCGCTGCGCCTGTCCGGCTTCGGCGGCTCCATCGCCTATACCCGCCCGAACCGGAAGGAAACGCCGCACGAATACCACGAGGACATCCGCGCTCTCGCTGCCGCCTCCGACGTGCTGTTCGTGGCGACCTCCGCCTCCGCCGCCACGCGCGGCCTGGTCGACCGCGCCGTGCTGGACGCGCTGGGCCCGCGCGGCGTGCTGGTGAACGTGGCGCGCGGCTCGATCATCGACGAGCCTGCCCTGGTCGCGGCGCTGACCGAAGGCCGCCTCGGCGCCGCCGGCCTCGACGTGTTCGAGAACGAGCCGCACGTGCCGGCCGCACTGCTGCCGCTTCCCAACGTGTCGCTGGCGCCGCATGTCGGCAGCGCCACCCACGAGACCCGCCTGGCGATGGGCAACCTCATGCTCGCCAACCTCGACGCCTTTTTCGCCGGCGATCCCCTGCCGACGCCGGTGGTGTAACCCTGGCCGATACATTTCGACGCCATCGCATCGAGAAACACCTGCTGGCTTCGGCGCTTACCCGGATCACGACCTGACGCGAGGAGCACGCATGGCGGGATCACGGGTGCCGGGCCAGGACGATCCCGAAGCCGCGCCGCCCTTCGTCGGCTCGACCGAGCGTCGCGCGCCCGCGCCCCTGCCGCCGCTGCCGCCCGACCGCCGCGTCGGGTTCTGCCTGGTCGGACTCGGCCGGCTCAGCCTGGAAACGATCCTCCCCGCCTTGCCGACCACCAACCTGTGCGCCCTGCGCGCGGTGATGACTGGCGACCGCGACAAGGGCCTGCGCGTCGCCCGCCAGCACGGCCTGCCGGACGCCGCCGTGTACGGCTACGACGAGTGGGACCGCCTCGCCACCGACGACACGGTGCGGGCGGTCTACGTCGTCACCCCGAACGGCCTGCACCTCCACCAAGTGCGCGAGGCCGCCCGGATCGGCCGCCACGTGCTGTGCGAGAAGCCGATGGCCAACAACTCCGCCGAGGCGGAGGCGATGGTGGCCGCCAGCGCCGCTGCCGGCGTGATCCTGATGGTCGCCTACCGCCTGCAGTACGAGCCGCACCACCGCGAGCTGATCCGCATGACCCGGTCCGGCCGCTTCGGCACGCTGAAGCTGATCGAGGCGCATGACGGCCAGGTCCAGGACACCGCCCCGCAATGGCGGCACGAAGCCGCCCTCGCCGGCGGCGGCGCGCTGCCGGACATCGGCATCTACGGCCTCAACTTTTCCCGCTTCGTCACCGGCGAGGAGCCGGTCGAGGTGATGGCCTGGAGCTGGAGCACCCCCGGCGACCCGCGCTTCGCCGAGGTCGAGGAGACCATCGCCTGGATGATGCGCTTCCCGTCCGGCACCGTCGCGCGCCTCGCCGCCGCCTACGATGCGCACGAATCCCGCCCCGCCCGTCTCTACTTCCAGCGCGCCACCGTGGCGCTCGAGCCCGCCTTCGCCTATCGCGGCCTGCGCCTCCATGTGCACCGCCGCGCCCCCGACCGCGAGGACGCCGAGCTGGTCGAGGAACGCATCCTCGTCGACAAGAACCAGTTCGCCACCGAGCTGGACCACATGGCCGAATGCGTGCTGACCGGCCGCCGGCCGCGCACCCCGGGCGAGGAGGGCGTGCAGGACCACCGGCTGATGGAGGCGATCTACCGCTCCGCGCGCGAGAACCGTCCGGTCGCGCTGCCGCCGGTCGCCGGCCTCGACGCCTTCCGCGGCCCGGCGCTGGAGGACTGAGCCGATGCAGTGGATCCTGGGCTTCTTCGCCGTGCTCGCCGGCATCTCCAACCCGCTGCAGTCGGGCGCCAACTCGGTGCTGAACAAGGCGGTGGCGAGCCCGGTGCTGTCGGCCCTGGTGGTCTACCTGGTTGGCGGCCTGTGCGTGCTCGCCTGCATCCCGTTCCTCGGCTTCAGCACCCGCGGCGCCGGCGGCAGGCTTCTCGGGCTGCCCTGGTGGGCGTTCGTCGGCGGGGTGTGCAACGCCCTGTTCCTCCTGTGCACCCTGCTCGTCACCAAGAAGCTCGGCTCGGCCACCTTCACCACCGCGGTGGTGATCGCCGCAGTGGTCACGTCGCTGGCGCTGGACAATTTCGGCCTGATGGGCTTCCCGGTGCGCCCCGCGACGCCGCTGCGGCTCGTGGGCGGCCTCCTGGCCGTCGCCAGCGTGGTGATGATCGCCATCTTCTAGAGCAGATCCCGATCAGGTGGATCACCTGATCGGGTGAAGATGCTCGTCAAAACAATGGACTAGAGCATTTAAAGTGAACCTAGGTGAACGGAAAATGCTCTAGGCGGCGGACCCCGCTGTCACGCCCTGCAGGCAGGAGCCTGAACCGCCGGGTGTGCGTCGGTTACAATAAGTCAAACTCCGTCAAGCGATGGCGGGGCAAGAACCCAGCCTTGTGCGGCACGGCAAATCCTGCTTCCTGCCCGGCCGGAACCCGGTCTCATGAACCCGCGACTGGCAGGAACCCTCGGGGTCGGCTAGGTCGTGTCGGTAACGTAATGCTCACCCTGTCGCCACCGGAGCCGTGCCACGCCTGACCAGCCGCTCGAAGCCCCTCCGCTGACGCGCAACCGCCCGGTCCGCACCGCCGGCCGCTCCCGCCGCCTGTGGATCGTGCTGGCCGGCCTCGTGCTGGTGGCGCTGGCGGCCTACGGGGGCTGGCGGATGCTGGGGGAGCGCCACGCTGCCAAGCCCGCCGGCCGGGCCGCAGGCGGTCCGCCGCAATCGGTGTCGGCGACGACGATCGGCACCGGCGACATCCACGTCACCCTCACCGGCCTCGGCACGGTGACGCCGCTCGACACCGTCACCGTCAGGACGCAGATCAACGGCCAGCTGCAGTCGCTCGGCTTCACCGAGGGCCAGCTGGTGCACAGGAACCAGTTCCTGGCGCAGATCGACCCCAGGCCGTACCTGGTGGCGCTGGAGCAGGCGCAGGGCACGCTGGCGCACGACCAGGGCCTGCTCGCCCAGGCGCAGGCCGACAGCGCGCGCTACCAGCTGCTGAGCCGGCAGAACAGCATCGCGCAGCAGCAGGCGCAGGACGAGCTGTTCCTGATCAAGCAGTACCAGGGTACCGTCGTCACCGACCAGGGCGCGATCGACAGCGCGAAGCTGAACCTGACCTACTGCCACATCGTCTCGCCGGTGGACGGACGGGTGGGCATACGCCTGGTCGATCCCGGCAACTACGTGCAGACCAGCGACACCACCGGGCTGTTCGTGGTGACGCAGCTGCAGCCGATCTCGGTGCTGTTCACCCTGCCCGAGGACGACGTGGACGCGGTGCAGCAGCAGATGCAGGGCCGGACGCTGCCCGTCATGGCCTATGACCGCGCCGACGCCAAGCAGATCGCCACCGGCACGCTCGCCACCACCGACAACCAGATCGACAACACCACCGGCACCGTCGAGCTGCGGGCCATCTTCCCTAACACCGACAACGCCCTGTTCCCGCAGCAGTTCGTCAACGCCCACCTGCTGCTGAAGACCCTGGCCGGGGTGGTGGTGGCGCCGCAGGCGGCGGTGCAGCACGGAGCACCCGGCGACTTCGTCTACCTCCTCAAGCCGAACAACACGGTGGCCGTGCAGGTGGTCAAGACCGGCCCCGCAGAGGGCGACCGGGTGCAGATCACGCAGGGGCTCAAGCCCGGCGACAAGGTGGCGACCGACGGGCTGGACCGGCTGCGCGACGGCAGCCGGATCGTGGTCGCAGGTGCGCAGAAGAAACAGAAGGGGCAGAAGGGAGGCGCCACGCCCGCCCCGACACAGCCGGCCGCTCCCTGAGCTCTCCATGAGCCCGTCGCGCCTGTTCATCCTGCGGCCGGTGGCGACCACGCTGCTGATGGCGGCGATCCTGCTGGTCGGCATCATCGCCTACGGCTTCCTGCCGATCTCGGCGCTGCCGGAGGTCGACTACCCCACCATCCAGGTGCAGACCTTCCTGCCCGGCGCCAGCCCCGAGGTGATGACCACCTCCGTCACCGCGCCGCTGGAGCGGCAGTTCGGCGAGATGCCGGGCCTGGGCCAGATGTCGTCGATCTCGTCCGGCGGCGCCTCGGTGATCACCCTGCAGTTCACGCTGAGCCTCAGCCTGGACGTGGCCGAGCAGGAGGTGCAGGCGGCGATCAACGCGGCCACCAGCCTGCTGCCCTCCGACCTGCCGGCGCCGCCGATCTACAACAAGGTCAACCCCGCCGACACCCCGGTGCTGACGCTCGCGCTGACCAGCCGCACCCTCAGCCTGACGCAGGTGGAGGACCTGGCCGACGTGCGCCTGGCGCAGAAGATCAGCCAGCAGCCTGGCGTCGGCCTGGTCTCGATCAGCGGCGGCAACCGGCCGGCGGTGCGGGTGGTGATCAACCCGCGCGCGCTGTCGTCGTACGGGCTGGCGATCGACGACATACGCACCATCATCGGCAACCAGAACACCGACACGCCCAAGGGCAGCTTTGACGGGGCCGCGCAAAGCAGCACCATCAACGACAACGACCAGATCACCGACGCCGACGGCTACCGCCAGCTCATCGTCGCCTACAAGAACGGCCACGCGGTGCGCCTCGGCGACGTCGCCACGGTCATCAACGGCGCCGAGAACAACCAGCTCGCCGCCTGGTCCGGCCGCACCCCGGCGGTGATCCTGAACATCCAGCGCCAGCCCGGCTCCAACGTGATCGCCGTAGTGCGCAACATCCTGCGCAAGCTTCCGCAGATGCGCGGCACGCTGCCGCCGTCGGTCGACGTGGCGGTGCTCAGCAACCAGACCACGCCGATCCAGGCCTCGGTAAACGACGTCGAGTTCGAGCTTGGACTCGCCGTGGTGCTCGTCGTGCTGGTGATCTTCCTGTTCCTGCGCACGCTTCCGGCGACGCTGATCCCGTCGCTCTCGGTGCCGCTGTCGCTGGTCGGCACGCTGGCGGCGATGTACCTGCTCGGCTTCTCGCTCGACAACCTGTCGCTGATGGCGCTCACCATCTCCACCGGCTTCGTGGTCGATGACGCCATCGTCATGATCGAGAACATCGCCCGCCACGTCGAGGACGGCGAGGCGCCGCTGGAAGCCGCCCTGAACGGCTCGGAGGAGATCGGCTTCACCATCATCTCGCTGACGGTCTCGCTGATCGCGGTGCTGATCCCGCTGCTGTTCATGGGCGACGTGGTGGGCCGGC
>CALMVN010000224.1 GCA_937873225.1 uncultured Acetobacteraceae bacterium | reverse complement strand
ACCCCGATCTGCGTCGCAGCCGGCGAGGCTATGTCGCCGTAGGACGTCGCCATCATCGCGTCCATCGCAGACCCGCCGCCGCCGGAGTACGTGCCCCACACGTTCGAGCCGTCCGACCCGGACGGACTGGACGTGTCCCCCAGGAACGAACTGCCGCCCGTAGGCGTCACGAAGCTGGGCGCACCGGTCTCGGGATAGGTCGGGATGATCTGTGCTGGAACGCCAGTCGCAGTCACCGGCGCGGGATCTGCCCAGGCCAGGGTGCTCGGCACGAGGATCACCGCCAGCAGCGCTGCTCGGCCCGCCTTCATCGCGCGGTTCATCAGCGCACCGTGTAGATCGGGCCGCCATTGGCGCGCACCGCGTTGATCTGGCAGGTCGCCTGCGGGTTGAACTGGTTCACGTACTCATGGATCTGGCCGGCAGGGACCCAGCCGATCCGCCCGCTCGGAAGCAGGGTGCGGGCGAACTCGCCCTCGTTCCTCCCGCCGACCGCGATCATGTCCATCGTCTTGGCCATCACGGGAGAGGACAGGCTCGGCTGGCTGTAGATGGGCTGCCAGGCCGCCGTGCCCTTGCAGAGCCACAGCTCGCTCGGCGGATAGGTCTGCTGCCTCGGGACCTCGGACTGCGGCACAGGAGGACCGTGCTTCACCGACCCGAAGACCTCGGTGCGCTCCTGCGACATCCGGTCCAGCTCCTGCGGCGTGAAGCCGGGCTGCTGCTGGCCGTGAGCCTGGGGGGCGACGCCTGCCAGCAGGCAGGCCGCCATCCCGGCTAGAACATACGTACGCATCAACGTTCCTTCCTGTTCGACCAGGACAGCGTCGCCCGCCGCCATGCGAACGGGCACCGCTTCTTCACAGGTCGGATTTCACCGCGGACAGCGGGCAATAGGATGCCCCGTCGCTGCCGGTCACGGTCTGGCGCAGGCAGCGCTCCACGCTGCCCGTCTCGAACCGCCACAGGTAGGCGTGCAGGGTATAGCCGCCGAAGAACAGGCCCAGCACGATCGCCGTCATCAGCCCGGCCGAGCCCAGGCGCTGCTGCCGGTCATAGCGCTGCTGCAGCAACACCAGTGCGCCGTTGAGCTTGGCCGTCACCGCGGCCGTCATCTCGTCCACCGTGTGGTTGAGCAGCCTCTCCCGATCCACCTCCGACTGCCGGAGCGCGGTCTCGGCCCGCTTGTTCTGCTGCTCGGCCAGCGCCAGCGCCTTCTTCAGCGCCTCGACCTGGCCGGCGACCACCCCCTTGGCGTCCTTGACCACGCCGAGAAGGCCAGCCTCCTGCTTTTCCGCCAGGGCGGACTGTGCCGTGAGGGTGCGCTCCAGCGAGCGCACCCAGATCCCGAGCGGACCGTCCGGCTCGACCCCCTCCCGCCACGCCGCCTCGCGCAGGGCGATGGCCGAGTCTCGCAGCTCGTTGCTCGCTGCGCTCACGGCAGCCAATCCGCGATGCCCGTCTCGACGAACTGGCTTTCCAGCCGCTCGATCCAGGTCTTCACCATGAACTGGCGGACCGGATCCATCGGCTTGCCGCTCTTGCCCGGCTTGTTCGCAGCTGCGTCATAGAAGCCGAGACCGCTCGCGCGCAGCTCGGCCATGCACGGTAGCCGGGGGATGAAGATCAGCTTGGCCCCGCCCGCCACCATCTCCTCGATCTCGGGACGACCCAGTGTCTCGTCGAAAGCGCCGGACGTGGTCCGGCCGGCCCGGACCAGGTTCTCGTTGAGAAACAGGACCGACCTGGGCGCAGCAAAATACTTCGCGTCACGGATGGCTACGATGTGGTCGAAGTCGTCCTTCTCGGGCCCAGCGAAGTAGAGCGGGAGGCAGATCACTCCCGAAACCGTGCAGAAGTCCGCCAGCGGCACGTCCTGCCCATAGTCGGACAGCACCCGGTCACCACCTCCCAGATCAAGGACCATGGATGACCGGTTCACCACCATCTGGCCGACCTGCTCGGTGATCCAGTCCTTCATGTCGGCGAGCTCATCGCTCGGCGGCACACTCGCGCCACCCGGCCCACCGGGTGGGTAGAGCCCGGCCAGGGTTGGATTGCGACGGTCGCCATCGGCGACCATCACAGGGTTTCCTGCCCTCCTACCCCGCTGGATCAGGAAGTCGCAGACCGTGCTGCCGCCCAGCCGCCCGCGGCCGAGCCGGGTGGCCAGAACCGGCTGCCGGACAGCCGGGAGCTTCGGGTTGCGTTCGGGCTGGTTGTTCTCGTGCTTCGGAGTGATCGCGTTCATCGTCGTCCTCAGAAAAGGGGATCGCCATTGGGTTTGCGGCCACTGCGAGCGTTCATCATCTCGCGCGTGGCCGCGACGGAT
>CALMVN010000223.1 GCA_937873225.1 uncultured Acetobacteraceae bacterium | reverse complement strand
GTCCGGGACCGGCTCGAGGATGCGAGTGAGCACGGCGAGCGTGGCGGCGGCCTTCTTGCGCGGCCGCTCGCCGGCGTGGGCGGCTGAGCGGCGGATGCCGGCCACGGTCTCGGTCACCTGCGCATGGGCGGTCGGCAGTGGGACGCCCGCCAGATGGTACAGGTAGCGGATCGAGGCCCGGCGAAGGTCGACGGTGGTGACCGAGCAGCCGCGTCCGCGCTCCACGGCGAGGAAGGCGACCACGTCCTGCGACCGTCCGGGCAGGCACGGCAGGGCGTGGCTGTCGCACCAAGTGCACCAGGCGCGGACGCCGGCACGGTAGGCGCGCCGCGTGTTGGCGGCCTTGGCATGGCGGGCATAGGCGTCGGCGGCACGGCGCGCGGTGGCCAGCGTGCCGTCGTGCACCGGCACCACCGCGTCGGTGGCGTCGTCGAACCAGGCGCGGATCAGCGCCGGCGGGTGGCCGAGCGGCGCCGGCCGGATGTCGACGCCAGCTTCAGGCTCGAGGTTGAGGGGCATCGACGGGTCGGCCTCGTCCGGGAGCAGGTCCAGGTCGGGGTCGGGCACTGGTCTCTCCTGGGCAGCCTCGGCCGGGTCGTCGAGTCTCCTTGATCGCCTTACCTCAAACTAAGCACTTCAGACACTTGGCAGTGCTCTGGATTCCCGGAAAGTCTTCTGGATCGCCAGAAGAATGTCCTGGTTGGCCGGGTTTTTTGCGATGGACACGTGCCCTTTTATCAGCCGAGCACCAACGCCTACCGCGGTGTCGACCCGAAACGGACAAACCACCTCGGCATAGGTATTCCAGTCATCGTCAATGTCGCTGGTGCCATACGGTCGCACGAAGCCCCGCGCCCACAGCGCTAGCTCGTCGTCCTGGTGTGGGTGACATGCTGGGTACACGCTCCTGCTACTCCAGCACGACCGGCTTCAGCTTGGGCAGGGCGGCGGGCCACTGATTTGGCCCCTGCAGATGCGTAGGGGGCAGGCCAGTTCAGGGCGACAGGGCCGGCCGCTCGGCGCCGATGTCGAACTGCTTGCGCCAGTCCAGCGCGCCGCGCGTGCGCTCCAGCCTGGCGCGGTTGTAGCCGCGGAAGTGCGGCGAGAAGGAGCATGGCGACGGCATCCTTCTCCGGCTGTGGCAGCGCGAAGAAGCGGCCGGCGCCGTCCGGCGGCGCGTCGTCCAAGGTTTCCGGCATGCCGTACCGGTTACCTGGAAGGAGCTGGTCTGTCGCGCCGCGCGGCGCAGGTCCGCGAGCTCCAGTTCCGGAAGCGGCTGCAGGCCATGGGATGCGTTCATTGATCCTACGAAGTAACACTGCGCAAGGAAGTGTTTTTACAGGAAGGCTAGACTCTGATCGCAGAATGCCGCAAATGCCTCAAACAGCGCTATAATTTGAGCCAGGGACGATCAAGGACGTGAAATGCCGGCTCCTCCGACTTCGCTCGAACTCTCGACCGGACGCCCGGCAGCCGCGCTCGTCGGTCCACTGCCATCTGTCCCAGGGCGGCGTCACGCGGTGCGATGCGGCAGGCCGGGTATGAGTCCCGAGCACATCGCGAGCGAACATCGGGACGCGGCCGCTTCGCCGGGGCAGGAGGCCATCGTCCTCCACGGCATCAGCTAGCGGTTCGGCAGCAACCTCGTGCTCGACAACATCAGCATCGGCACCGGCGCGGTTGTGGTCCTGATGGGCGTGAAGGGGGCAGGCAAGTGGGCATGGGAGCTGCGCTGGCAGCCCGTCCATTGGAGATTGGAATGACGACACAGATCCGCTTTAACGCGTTCGACATGAACTGCGTCGGGCATCAGTCCCCGGGACTCTGGGCTCATCCGCGGGATCGCTCCTGGCAGTACAAGGACCTGGAGTACTGGACCGGGCTGGCAAGGACGCTGGAGCGCGGCGTGTTCGACGGCATCTTCATCGCCGACGTGCTGGGCGTCTACGACGTGTACAAAGGCAATGCGGAGCATGCCATCCGGCAGGGCGCGCAAATCCCGGTGAACGATCCGCTGCAGCTGGTGCCCGCCATGGCGGTCGCGACCGAGCACCTGGGCTTCGGGATCACCGCCTCGATCTCCTTCGAGCACCCGTACCCGTTCGCCCGGCGCATGTCGACGATTGACCACCTCACCAAGGGGCGCGCCGGCTGGAACATCGTCACCTCGTACCTCGACAGCGGCGCCCGCAACCTCGGCCAATCGTCCCAGGTGGCGCACAACGACCGCTACGACGTCGCCGACGAGTATCTGGAGGTGCTCTACAAGCTGTGGGAAGGGAGCTGGGAAGAGTGTGCCGTGGTGCGCGACCGCGAGGCCCGCATCTTCGCCCATCCGGAGAAGGTGCACGAGATCGGCCATGACGGCCGCTTCTTCCAGGTGCCGGGCTTCCATCTGTGCGAGCCTTCCCCGCAGCGCAGCGTGGTGATCTACCAGGCCGGCGCCTCCGGCCGCGGCAAGGCCTTCGCGGCGCAGCATGCCGAGTGCGTCTTCGTGGCCGCGCCGACCAAGCCGATCCTGAGAGCCTACGTGGCCGATATCCGCCGCCAGGCCGCGGCGGCGGGGCGCGACCCGCGCAAGCTCCACGTCTACACGCTGCTGACCGTCATCGTGGACGAGACCGACGCCAAGGCGCGCGCGAAGTTCGAGGAGTACCAGCGCTACGCGAGCTACGACGGCGCGCTGGTATTCATGTCGGGCTGGACCGGCATCGACTTCGGCCAGTACGCGCCGACCGACCTGGTCCGCAAGGTCGAGACCAACGCCATCATCTCCGCCGTCGAGGCATTGTCGGAGGGCGATCCCGACAAGCGCTGGACGGTCGAGGAGCTGGCGAAGTTCGGCGGCATCGGCGGCATGGGACCGGTGGTCGTGGGCTCGGCCGCCACCGTGGCCGACATCCTGCAGGACTGGGTGGCCGAGACCGGCGTCGACGGCTTCAACCTGGCCTACGCGGTCACGCCGGAAACCTTCGAGGACGTGGTCCAGCACCTGGTGCCGGAGCTGCAGCGGCGCGGCGCCTACCCGACCGCCTATGCGCCTGGCACGCTGCGCGAGAAGCTGTTCGGCGACGGCCCCTACCTCCCTGCCAGCCACCCCGCGGCGCGCTATCGCGACATCGAGCGCGTCAAGCGCGAGGCTGCGGCGGTGCGGCGACCGGCTGCCTGACCGCGATGATCGAGATCCACGACCTGCACAAGGCCTACGACCTGCCGGGCGGCGAGGTGGCCGAGGTGCTCAGGGGCATCGACCTGGTGGTTCCCGACCGGTGCATCACCGCCGTGGTGGGGCCGAGCGGCTCGGGCAAGACGACCCTGTCCCGGTGCATCAGCCTGCTCGACCAGCCGACCGCCGGATCCATCCTCGTGAACGGGACCGACCTGTCGCACCTGACGGGCGAGGCGCTGCGGCGGCAGCGGCGCGCCATCGGCACGATCTTCCAGTCCTCGGCGCTGCTCAGGCGCAAGACGGCGGCGGAGAACGTGGCCCTGCCGTTGCGCTACCTCGGCGTGACCGAGGCCGGCATACGGCAGCGCGTGGAGGAGCTGCTGGACAGCGTCGGGCTTCCCGACAAGGCGCATCATTATCCGGGCCAGCTCTCGGGCGGCCAGCGGCAGCGCATCGGCATCGCCCGGGCGCTGGCACTCGGCCCGCAGGTGCTGCTGTCCGACGAGGCCACCTCCGGGCTCGACCCGCAGGCGACGGAGTCCATCCTGGCGCTGCTGCGGCAGCTCAAGGACCAGTTCAGCCTCTCGGTGATCCTCATCACCCACGAGATGGATGTCGTGCGCGGCACGGCCGACCAGGTGGCGGTGCTGCGCCAGGGCCGCATCGTCGAACGGGGGTCGGTCGGCGAACTCGTCGCCGATCCGGCCTCGGTGACGGGCGGCCAGCTCCTGCCGGTGGCGGCGCCGCTGAGCGACGATCCCGAGCTGCTGCAGCTCGAGGTGCGCTACGCCGCCGGCCGGCCGGTTCCGGCCGACTGGATCAGCCGGCTGTGCGAGGCGTTGCCGGTGCGCGTAT